>CAXTCS010000201.1:1803-8284 GCA_964242365.1 uncultured Hymenobacter sp.
AGGTTATTGCCGCCCGGCCGGTCTACGCTTCGTAGGCCAGCCGGGCCGTTTTCGGTGAAAGCGGAGGACCGGCTGGGCATGAGTTGGTTGCGGCAGCGGGGAGATAAAGTTTTAGCCGTTGGTGTACCGTGGCAGAGGTTTCGCGTATGCTTAGCACAACCGTTGCGGGCCCGAATGCGCTGCCCGGATGCATCGTTGAGCCTGCTCTTTTTCATCCTTAGCCCACTTTAATAATGATTCGCACCCTGCTTTCCCTTTTGCTGCTGTTGGCCGTCGGCGCCGAAGCTTCGGCCCAGACTACGCCTGCCGCCGTCACTACCAGCACCATCGCCCGCACCAAAACCACCACGCGCCGCCCCGTGAAAAAAGCCCGGGTTACCACTCGCAAAACCACCGTGAAAAAAGTAGGGGCCGCAAAAGCTTCCGAAACGGGCGGCCGCAACGACATCGGCCCCGGCGGCAACGGGGCCGTGGGCTCCACCGAAAGCGCCGACGGCAAGGGCCAGAGCGTGTACGCCGCCCCCGGCATGCCCGTGAACGTCAGCAACCCCAAAAAAGTAGAGGGCTACAACGGCAAGCCCGTGCCGGCCAAGAGCGGCACCACCCTCACGCCGCGCTAGCGTCGGGCTTGCGCAAGCCAGTACTACGGCCCGGCTGGGGCGCTGCAATGCGACCGGCCGGGCCGTTTTGTGCGGGGCAATGAGGGTGAAAAAGAAGTTGGCACACTTTTCGTTTTGTGCCTGTCAATTACAACAACGAAATCTTTTTCATCTCCTTAATTCAGCCTTCCGCCATGTTCCGCTCCTTCCTCACCCTGGCCCTATCGATGTTCCTGCTGGCTGAAGCCAGCGCCCAAACGGCGCCGGTTACCACCACCAAAAAAACGGTAAAAGCTACGGCCCGCACCAGCCGCCGCGCCGCCAAAAAAGCCCGCCGCGTTGCGCTGAAAACGACGCCTACTACGCCCCGCGCAAACGACGGCTGGCCTGCGCTCGACGACTCGCAAACCGCCGTGGCCTCGACCGCGGGCAGCGACAATGGCTGGGCGACTGCGACGGCCCCTGCCACCAGCACCTCGCGCGGGGAGATTGACAACACCAACGTGTACGCCGCGCCGGGCATGCCGGTGCACGTGCGCACCAGCAACGGCATGGTGCCCTACAGCGTGCGGCCGGCCCGCAAGCCCGCCGCCACGCAAACCACGCTCGGCAACTAAAAAGGCCTGCTTTGGCGGAGGCAAAATCGCTCACCGGCCGCTTACCGTATCAGCATTGGCTCCTGTTGTGCGCCGCTATCTGTTTAAGGCAGTTGCGCGTATGACGGAAGCCGATGCTTTTTCATCCGTCACCAACTTCATCATTCGCATGATTCGCTACATCTTCGCTTCGCTGCTGGTGCTCAGCCTTGCCGTGGCCGACGCCAGCGCCCAGAGCAAGCCCCGCGCCGCCCGGAAAAAAATTGCCCCGTACTCGACCCGAGGCGCTCGCAAGGCGCCCAACATCAACCCCCACACGGGCAAGCCTTTTGGGGCCGGCGTTTCGCAGGATATCAAGGACGGCACGGCGTACCTGGCGCCGGGCGTGCCGATGCGCAGGCAGGAAGGCTACCGTGCCAACGGCGGCTACAACGACAACCGCGCGCCGCGCCCGGTGTATAAAAAGCCAGCCAACAGCAGCCTCAGCCGCGACAACAGCGCCCCAGTGGCGCCCGTCAAAAACAAGCGCAAGTAGAAAAGCCAAAGCCGGAACGGGGGTTCCGGCTTTGGCTTTTCTACTTGCGCCTGGCGCTTGCGGCTACTCGGCGGCTACGGCTTCGTAATACAAGGTGCTGCAGTTTTCGGGTCGCAGCACGGTTTGGGCGGCGGTGCGCACGTCGGCCACGGTCACGGCCTGAATGCGGCGGCTTTCGTCGTTCACCAGGTTGGCATCGCCCTGGAGCTTGCTGTAGGCCAGGTTCATGGCGCGGTTCAACAGGTCGATTTCCCCGAAAACCAGGCTGCTCTCGGCCTGGTTTTTTACTTTTTCCAGCTCGTGGGCGTCCACGTCCTGCGCCAGAAATTCGGCCACGACGGCTTCCACGGCGGCATCGGCGGCGGCCAGGCCCACGCCTTCGTTGAGCTTGCCGCTGATGACGAGCAGGCCGGGGTCGAGCGAGCCGGTGAGCGAGGCCGACACGTTGTTGAACAACGCCTGCTCCTTCACCAGGCGCTGGTGCAGGCGGGCCGACTTGCCGTGGCCCAGCATGTCGCTGAGCAGGTCCACGGCGTGGTAGCGCTCGTCGGCGCGGGCGGGCATGTGGTACACTTTGTACAGGGCGCTCAGCGGCACGGGGGCCGAGGTGCGCAGGTGGCGCGGGGCCTGCTGCACGGGCTCGGCGGGCAGGTGGCGCTGGTAGGCCGGGCCGCCCGCGATGGGCCCGAACCACTTGTCGGCCAGCCGGCGCACCTCGGCGGCGCTCACGGCGCCGGCCACCACCAAGATGGCGTTTTGCGGGGCGTAGTGCTTGCTGAAAAAGCCGCGCACGTCGTCCATGACCGCGTTTTCGATGTGCGAGATTTCCTTGCCGATGGTGTTCCACTGGTACGGATGGGTGTGGTAGGCCAGGGGCTTGAGCTGGAGCCAAACGTCGCCGTAGGGCTGGTTGAGGTAGCTCTGCTTGAACTCTTCGACCACCACTTTGCGCTGCACTTCGAGGCCGTTTTCGGAGAAAGCCAGGTTCAGCATCCGGTCGCTTTCGAGCCAGAAACCGGTTTCGAGGTTGGCGGCGGGCAGCGAGAGGTAGTAGTTGGTGACGTCGGTGCTGGTGAAGGCGTTGTTTTCGCCGCCCACCATCTGAAGGGGCTCGTCGTAGCTCGGAATGTTGACCGAGCCCGAAAACATGAGGTGCTCAAACAGGTGGGCGAAGCCGGTGTGCGCGGCGTCTTCGTCGCGCGAGCCCACGTCGTACATCACGTTGAGCACGGCCATCGGCGTGCTGAAATCTTCGTGTACGATGCAGCGCAAGCCGTTATCGAGGGTAAATTCGGTGAAATGAATCATGGGGCAGTTAACGTTTAGTAGTTATCAGCTAACACGCGATAACCGATGGCGGTCAGCGAAGAACAAGGACCAGCGGGCGAAGTTCGGCGCTGGCCGCCCGCCGGCAGCGAGGCTCGGTCTACGACACGAAATGGTGAATAACTTAAAACTGGCCGCGCACGCCCACTTGCCACACGCGGGCCACCGGGTACACACCGGCATCCTGGCCGGCCATGAGCGGGGCGGCCCCGCCGCTGCTCACGTTGGGGTCGAAGCCCCGGTAAGCGCCCGTCACAAACAGGTTTTGGCCGCCCACCCACACGCTGGCCCGCCGGGGGCCGGCGTTCAGCACTTCGTAGCCGAGGGTGAGCCGCGAGAGGCGCACGTGGTTGCCGCTTTCCAGGGCCTGGCTGCTGAGCATTGGCGACGTCAGGGTGCCGGCCTGGGGCACGGGGGTATCCTGGTGGGTTGGGGTCCAGTAGCCGAGGGCGCGCACCGAGCTGTTGGCGTAGCCGGTGGGCGTGTCGAGGGTAACGAGCGTGCTGTTCAGAATCTGGTAGCCAAACAGGCCGTCGAGCTGGGCATCCAGCTGGAAACGGCGCAGGTGCAGCTGCTGGTACAGATTGAGCGTGTAGCGGGGCAGGCGGCTGCCCTGGTAGTGGCCGTCGGCGTAATCTACCTGGCCGTCGTTGTTGCGGTCGCGGAAACGGGCCTGGCCGGCGCGCGGCGAGCCGGCGGGGTAGGTGCCGTCCTGCTCAAACACGTAAAAGCGGCTCAGCGGTTGGCCCTTTTCCAGCCCTTGAACCGACGTGCCGGCGAAGAAAGGGCTGTCGCCGATGTCATCTACCCGGTTGCGGGTGGTGGCAGCGGCCAGCTGGGAGGTGCCGGTGAGGGGCCCCAGCTGCCAGGTGCCGCCCAGCGTTAGTTCCAGCCCTTGGTTCAGCAGCGTTACGTCGGGGTATACATTATAGGTGTCGTACCCGCTGCCGGAAGGTACCAAAAATGTTAGCACGGTTTGGGCGTGGCGGGTGCGGCGCTGGTAGGCCCCGGCTTCGAGCGTGAGCCGGCCGCCGAGCAGGCCCAGGCGCAGGCCGGCGTCGTGGTGGGTGGTGCGGTCGGGCGAGAAAAAAGAGCTGGTTTGCCCCGTGCCGGCCCACAGCGTCAGGTCGCTCAGGCCCGAAAACCCGGCCAAAAAAGCCTCTTTGTTGAGGTGCCAGCTTAGCTGCGCGCCCGGCAGCCAGTGGTGCTGGCCCACGCCGTAGTTGTCTTTCAGGGCGAGGTCGACGCGCATGGAAGCCTGCACCTCGTAGCGCCCGGCGTAGGTGTAGCCAAAGCTGGCCGCCGGGCTGTGCAAGCCGTTGCTTTTGAACGTCGTGCTGTAGGTGCTGAAAAACGCGTACGGGGCGGAGCCGGAGTATTGGCGGTGCTCCAGCTCGCGCTCGAACTGCTGGCGCAGGTAGGTGAGGGAAGCCGTGAGGGCGTGTTGGGCCCCAAATATGCCCTGGTAGCGCAGGGCGGCATCCGCCACCCAGGTGTGGATGCTGGTGGTTGCGGTCGCGGTTTCAACCACGTTTGGCGTCGGGGTCGGGACTGAAGAAAATTCGGGCGAATAGCCCAGCTGCCGGTCGGCGGTTTGCTCGCGGCTGCCCCGGACACTCAGGCTCAGCGCGTTGCTGAATTGGTAGGTGGCACTCAGCTGCGCGAGCAGGCGGCGGGTGCGGGGCGCCTGGGCGAAGCGGTCCAAATCAAACTGGGGGTCGCGGTAGTACCCGTACCCAGGGCTGGTTCCTGCGGGCTGCACAACGGGCGGGGCCAGCAACGCCTCCTGAATCAGGTAGTTGGCATCGGGCAAAGTGCCGGCGTAGTGCTGGTTGGTCTGGCTGGCGCTGGCCCGCAGCCCCACGCTCAGCTTGGCGGTCAGCTGCTGGTCGAGGTTGGCGCGCAGGTGGTAGCGGCTGAGGCTCGATTGAGCGACCACGCCGGCCTGGTGCAGGTAGTCGGCGGCCACGTAATAGCGGGTGTTTTTGGCCGCGCCGTCGAGGCTCAGGTTATGGCTTTGGATGCCCGCCACCCGAAACACCCGGTCTTGCCAGTCCACGTCGCCGAGGCTGGTGAGGTCGCCGGGCGAGTAGCGCGGCGGCTGGCCGCCGGCCAATGCGGCCACGTTGGCCAGGCTGGCGTATTGGCGGGCGTTGAGCAGGTCGTAGCGCTGGCGCACCTGCTGCACGCCGGCCCAGCCGGCGTAGCGCACCCGCAGCGGCTGGCGGCCGGCCAGCCCGTCGCCGCCGCGCCGCGTAGCGACGAGCACCACGCCGTTGCTGCCCTGCATCCCGTAGCGGGCCGTGGCTGCGGCGCCTTTCAGCACCTCCACCTGCGCGATGTCTTCCACCGGCAAGTCCAGCAGCGGGTTGGCTGTGGGCGTATGTGGCGGGTTGGGGGCAGCATACTGGCCGCGGTTGAAGAAATTCTCCGCCTCGCCCCATTGCTCCGGCGTCACATCGGTATTGTACGCCGGCACCCCGTCGACCACGTACAGCGGCTGGCTGCTGCCGGTCACGTTGGCCACGCCCCGGATGCGGACCGTGGCCCAGGCCCCCGGCGCCCCGGAAAAGGGCGTCACCTGCACGCCCGCCACCCGGCTGAGGATGGGCTGGATGGTGGTGAAGGGCGGGGGAGTGGCAAGCAAGCTGCTGTCGCCATAAATACCGGGGCCACGCATAAGCGCAACGGTTCGGGCCAGCAGGCTATCCATCGGCATTATTGCGGGCGAGCTTGCCATCGGAGTAGTTGCCTCCACGGGCCGTACTGCTTGGGCTTGTGCGTGTCCGGCAGCTATAAAAACAAGAAAACCAGCGGGAAGAAATCGATTCATGGAAAAATGGTAGACGATGAAAAATTGGCCACGAAGATAGATGCCAGCCGTGGCCGGATGGCATGAACCAGCCCCTGATAAAGGGGCCTTTTTCCGGTCCTGTCGCGCTGGCTGGCCCGGCCAAGGTCCGAGCAGGCAAAATAGTGCCGACAGTCCGCTATCTTTCGCCCGACGCCGCATAACCGGCTTCTTTACAACAGAATCAAGCGCCGACCCCAGCTATTTCCCATGCTAAAACGTGCATCCTTCCTGCTGCTCCTGCCCCTGCTCATGAGCTGCGAAGACGCGGCCGACAACCTGTTTCCGAAAGCGCAGCCGGTGCAGCTGCCCGCCGAAACCCAGCACGGCGCCAACACGTTCGGCTGCCACGTAAACGGGCAGGTGTGGGAAGCCAGCAACACCAGCACCCTGGCGGGCACCGTGCTCACCCCCACGGCCCATTACCAGCGGGGCGAGCTGCGGCTCGACGCCTTCCGCCGCCTGCAAGTGACCGGGCCCGTCACCAACTTCCACTTCACCCTTGCTAATGTGACCGCGCCCGGCGTGTACCCGCTCGACCCGCGCCCGGATGCGCCCGGCCGCCGCGCCACCC
>CAXTCS010000202.1:0-8176 GCA_964242365.1 uncultured Hymenobacter sp.
TTATCCACGAGCAAAATGTCATTGGCATCGCGCGGCACGTAAGCCAGCTGCACGTTCTGCTGGCCGTTGCCAAAGAAGTTGTTGTTGTACACGTAGGTAAACGGCGAGCCCGACTGCAAAGTCAGCACCGACGTGAAGAAGCCCGTAAACCGCTCCGCAAACGTCTTGTGCAGGTTCACGGTCGCCACCACGCGGTGGCGCAGGTCGAAGTTCGACAAGGCCAGGGCCGGGTCGTTGCTGTTGCGGGCCGGGTTCAGCTCCCAGTTGCTCTGGGGCGAGTTCCGAATGCCGTTGCTGATGTCCTTGCTCTTGCCGTAGGTGTAGGCCACCGACAGGTCGAGCAGGTTGGTGAAGGTTTTGCCCACCGAGCCCGTGAGCTGGTAGCGGTAGCCCTGGGTCGTGTTGCTGAGCAAGAAGGCGTTCGAAAACTTCGAGTTCACCTTGGTCGAGCCGCCGGCCGGGGCCGAATACACCGGCGTTTCGGTGGGGCCGCTGCCGAGGTACGTCACGTTGTCGGTCAGGTTGATGTTCTGAAACTTCACATCTTCCAACACCTTGGTATACAAGCCTTCCACCGACGTGCGCAAGCCGTAAGGCAGCTTCAAGTCGAGGGCCAGGCTGCTGCGCCACACCTGCGGCATCTTGAAGTTGGGGTCAATCAGGTTGACTTCCGTGGGCGTTTTGGCGGCCGGGTTGTAAGCCGACGACGGCAGCTGCGAGTAAATCTGGGTCGGGTCGGCGTTCAGCAGGTATTTGGTGCCCGCGCCGGTGCCGGCCGGCTGGCCCGTAGCGCCAATCACGCCCTTCTGAATGTTGTTCAAATCCACCGAGCTGTAATTCACGCCGTTGTTGTAGAAAGCGTAGCCCAGCCAGGCAAACGGAATGCGGCCCGTAAACACGCCCGAGCCGCCGCGCACCACAATGCGCTGGTCGCCCTTCACGTCGTAGTTGAAACCCAGCCGGGGCGAAAACTGCACCTTGCCAAACAGCTTGTTGTTAAAATCGCCCCAGGCCGTGTGCGAGTAGGTCTGGTTCAGCGTTTTGGCGTCGTTGGCCGGGTCGTTCACCAGGGCCGAGTTCAGGGCCGGGTTGTTGGGCAGCGTGGCCAGGTCGAAGCGGATGCCGGGCGTCACCTTCAGGCGGTCGGTCACCTGGTACTCGTCCTGGAGGTAGGCGCTCAGCAGGTTCACTTTGAACGACGCCGACGGGTTGTTGTAGTTGTAGTCGTACGACTGGTTGCCCACCGTGCCGTTGTTGTAAGTGCCGCGGATGCGGTTGGGCTGGTCGGCCAGAAAATCGGCCACGTTGTTGTACTCAATCCGGCCGTTCCACGAGTTGATGAAGCCGTAGTCGATGTTGTAAAACTCGTTGTGCGTGCCCAGCGTCAGGGTGTGCGCGCCCTTGTAGTAGGTCACGTTGTCGGTCACCTCAAACGTCTTCTGGCGCTGGTTGAAGATGCTGGCTTCGCGGTCGGTCCCGAGCAGAATCTGGTTGCTGCCGCTCACGTTGTTAATCTGAATGGCCGGAAAAATGCTGGCCCCGTCCAGCCGCGAGCGGTAGTCGTGGATGTTGGTGTAGCCCAGCACCAGGTTGTTCGACAGGCTGTTGCTGAAATTGCTCTTCACCTCCAGCACCGTCGAGTTCTGGGTGTTGTGCTGGTTAAAATCCTGGCTGCCAAACTTGAACAGGCTCTGCGAGCGCTCCAGGTTGGTGGCCACCGAGTTGATGTAATTGTGCCGCAGCACGATGCTCGTCTTCTCGTTCAGGTTCCAGTCGAGGCGGCCAAACACCTTGTCGCTGTTCGCGTGGATGTTGTAGTCGCCGTACTCGCCCACGTTGTAGTTGTATTTGGCTTTCAGCGAATCGGTAATCTGCCGGGCCAAAGCCACCGGCACCGGCGAGCCCGGCTGCCCGGCGCCGTAAAACTGGGGCTCGGTGCGGCGGGCAATTTCGGCGTTGGTAAAGAAGAACAGCTTGTTCTTGACAATCGGCCCGCCCAGCCGGAAGCCCGTCTGGTAGTCGTGGTACGCCGACCCGATTTTGGTGCGGGCGTCGTCCACGCTCTTGCCCGTCACGTTCTGGTTGCGGCCGTAGCCATACACCGAGCCGTGAAAGTCGTTGGTGCCCGAGCGCGTCACGGCGTTAATCGAGCCGCCCGTGAAGTTGCCCAGCTTCACATCAAAAGGCGCCACCTGCGCCTGAATCTCCTGAATGGCATCGAGCGAAATCGGGTTGGCGCGGGCCGAGCCGCCGGGCAGGCCGCTGGTGCCGCTCACCCCGCCCAGCGACGGCGAAAAGCCAATGGCGTCGTTATTAACGGCCCCGTCGAGCGTGATGTTGTTGTAGCGAAACGAGCTGCCCGCAAACGAGTTGTTCGAGTTGCGCGGGTCGAGGCGCGTAAAGTCCTGGATGCTGCGCGAAATCGTGGGCAGCTGCTGAATGGCCTCGCGGCCCACGGTGGTGCCGGCGCCGGTTTTGGTGGCTTCGGTGTTGCCCACCACCACCACTTCGTTCAGGGCCTGGGCCTCGGGGGCCAGCACCACGTTCAGGCGCGTGGTGTTGCCCAGCGTCAGGTACACCCCGCCGATGGTCTGGGGCTTGTAGCCCACGTAGGTCACCAGCACTTCGTAGGGCCCGCCGGGGGCCAGGTTCGGAATGCTGAAGCCGCCGTCGACTTCGGTGCCCGTGCCGCGCTTGGTGCCGGTGGGCAGGTTGGTGGCCACCACCGTCACCCCAATCAACTCCTCGCCTTTATCGGAAACAACTTTGCCGGCTACCGCCGACGACGTGACCTGCGCCGACGCCAGGTGCGCTCCCACCAGCAATACGAGCAGAAGTAAGTGTGTAAAGAAATTACGAATCGACATAAAAACAGGAGTTTGATTTCGGGTACAAAGTTCTGCCCTGAAACGCCTGCCCCACCCCCACATCGTGTTTCCTAATTGTTGTATTTGGGCACCATGCTTAATACCGCAGTAACATCAATGTGGCTCAACGCCAGTGTTGCATCTATTGCGTAGCGTGGGTACCAGAGGCCGGGCACAAGGTGCTGAGCCGGTGTGCCTACCTGGAAACCGCGTTATTTTTCAGAGCCGGCCAAGGCCGAACGGCATGAGCCGTTGCTTAATGGACGAGCCGAAAAATGATAGGCAGCGTGCGCGCCACCCACACGGGCCGCCCAGCCATGCGGCCGGGGGTCCACCAGGGCATCATGCGCACCAAGCGCAGGGCTTCTTCATTAAACCCGTTGCCGCAGCCCTTCACCACTTCCGCGTCGCGGATGCGGCCTTGGTCGTCCACCACGAACCGCACCACCACCGTGCCCGCCAGATTGCGCTGCTTGGCATCGGCCGGGTAAGCTATTTTCTGAGCCAGATAGGCGTGAAACGCCGCGTCGCCACCCGGAAAGGCCGGCATCTCCTCCACGTAGGTCAGCACCTCGGGCGTGGCTGGCAAGGCCGCGCCCGACGCCGCGCCACCGGCCTGGGCGTCCATTACCCTGTCGATGGTTTGGGCGCGGCCTACGCCCACCAGCCCCAAAAGTAAGCCCCCCTGTAATAAGATGCGGCCTTTCATATAATAGCGCCCGTTGGTTAGTCGTCCAACAAAATTACCGCGAGTGCAAGGCCTAAGAATAGCCTGATAATTATCATTTTATGACGTTTATCCCGCGTTGGCATTCAAATCAGCGCCTTGCGCTGCTGATGAGCCACAACGACGCAAGGCACCTAAATGAAGCGGGGTGCAAAACCTGCTTCGTCAACGTCGCCAAGCAAGCAGTGGGGCTCTTTTATTATTAGCGACATTCTGGTTAATTGACAAGCGTACCCCTGCCTCTCGGGCTGATACCTACGGCGGCTTACTTGCGCCCACCCCCAGCCCAAGCAATGGGCTATGTAAGTTAATATAATCGCCGCACCACAGCCGCCTGCTCGTCGCAGCCAGACGAGTAGTCAGCTGTTGCTGCCCTCAGCTAAAGGGGCCGGTCGCTGGCCAAGCCGTTCCTTTACGGTTCGCTCCGCGTAAGGCCACACTGCCATGTGGCTCACTGCTCATTGTTAACTGACTTCTGATTCATATGCTCCTCTCCATGACCGGCTACGGCCAGGCCCACCGCGAAACCGATTCGTATACCGCCACCGTCGAGCTAAAATCCCTCAATTCCAAGACCCTCGACCTCACCCTGCGCCTGCCCCGTTTCCTGCAAGCCCACGAGCTGGAAATCCGCAACACCGTGGCCAGGGCTTTGCTGCGCGGCAAAATCAACCTGAGCCTTGATTTCACGCGGCCGGCGGCGGCGCGGGCGGCGGCCACGCTCAACAAGGATGCGCTGGTGGCCAATTTCCACGAGCTGCGGGCCGTGGCCGACAGCCTGGGCCTGCCCACCGGCGAGGCCACGCTGCTGGCCGCCCTGCGCCTGCCCGGCGCCATCCCGAGCGCGGCCGAAGCCCGCGACGCCGAGCCTGTGGCCGACGGCATTGCCTGGCCCGAGCTACAGCCGCTGCTCGCCGAGGCCCTGGCCGCCATGCAGCAGTTCCGGCAAGACGAAGGCCACACGCTGAGCGTCGAAATTCTGGGCTACGTGGCCACCATCCGCCAGCAGCTGGCCGCCGTGGAGCAGCACGACCCTGCCCGCATCGAACACGTGCGCCAGCGCCTGGCCGCCCACCTGGCCGAGCTCACCAGCCACGAGCAGTTCAACGCCACTCGCTTCGAGCAGGAGGTGCTCTATTACATTGAGAAGCTGGACATTGCCGAAGAAAAGGTGCGCCTGGCCGCCCACCTGGCCTATTTCGAGCAGGCCGTGCACCAACCCGACGAAGCGGTGGGCAAAAAGCTCGGTTTTCTAGCCCAGGAAATCGGCCGCGAAATCAACACCATCGGCTCCAAAGCCAACGACGCCACCGTGCAGCACCTGGTGGTGGGCATGAAGGAAGAGCTGGAAAAGATAAAAGAGCAGCTGAATAATATTCTTTGAAAGGCTTAAACCAGCAGGGCTTCCGCATTAAAATTTCCCGCAGTGTCGCGCAGTGTTTAAAGCGCAGTGTCGCGCAGTGTTTTTTCCGAACGACACTGCGCGACACTGCGCCTTAAACACTGCGCGACACTGCGGGAAACCGGTTGATTGATTTAATGCGGAAACCCTGTCAAACCAGAAGCTGACTTGTAGACTGCCTAGATGGCCACTAAATTGGGGCTTGAAGGCGGCAAGAGTGGCAAAAATTGCATTTTTCAGCTAAATTTTACCACGCACACCTGCATAAATTCTTCCGGCAACGTATTCGAGTCACGATTCGCCGCACAGTCGCGCTAATTCCAAAGGCCGGATTGTTAGCGTGTTATTGCAAGGTTAAGGCAGTTTTTTTGGGATTTCAAAAATAAATCGCAATATTTGCTGCCCTGGAATTGGATATCTCATTATTGTATCTATCTTGGGTTCCCAAACGGCGCTTTAGTTACTCACCACTTATCCACATTAGCATGAAAATTACATTTTTACTCTGCATCCTGGGGTTGTTGCTGACCGCTGCGCGTCCCGCATCCGAAATTGAGCTGGTAAAAAAACGTGTGCTCAGCGAGCGGGTAGAAATCCTGATTCCCAAGGGTTTCGAGGTGATGACTGAGCAGCAGATGGACTTTGCCTACGCCAAGGCCCAGAGCCGCCCGAGCGTTATTTTCACCAACAATAACCTCATCAGCCTAGCTTTTAATTACAGCGACAACGACGCCGACCAGGACATGGTCGATGTGTACGCCGCCTCGTTTGGCAAGACTTACCACAAGCAGTACAAGGACGCGACGTGGTTTGGCGATGGGGTGAAAAACATCAACAACCGCAAGGTGGGCTACCTGGAATTCATGAAGCCCGAAATGGGCCACGAAGTGTATACCCTCGTGTTCTTCACCGACGTGGAGGGCAAGCTGATGATTTGCACTTTCAACTGCGCCGACCGCCAGAAGCCCGAATGGGAGCCCATCGCTAAGCAAATCATGCTCTCGCTGAAGGCCAAGGGCTAGCATTTTCGCAGGCAGAATTGAGTGGTCGGTGGTCGAACGTGGGTTCGGCTGCCGACTATTTTTTTGGGGGCGGGGCGGCGCCCAGCTCGTCGAGAAAGTCGCGCACGAGGCCGTAGGCGCCCGCAAAGCCGGCCA
Source organism: uncultured Hymenobacter sp. (assembly GCA_964242365.1). Taxonomy (GTDB): domain Bacteria; phylum Bacteroidota; class Bacteroidia; order Cytophagales; family Hymenobacteraceae; genus Hymenobacter. The sequence continues at coordinate 6,154 of CAXTCS010000202.1, forward strand.
GGGAGAGGGCGGCGGGGCGGTCGTTTACGTCGTGGTAGGCCGGGCTGCCGCCGCGGGTGTAGATAAAAAAAGCCGGCACGCCGGCTTCGGAGAAGGGGAAGTGGTCGGAGTTGGCCGCCCGGCCGCGGGGGGCCAGCTGGGGCAGGTAGTGGCGGGCGTCGTTGCGGGCCACGAGGCGGCGGTAGGCGGCTTCAAATACGCGGCCGTTGACGACGGTAGCGCCCTGCTCGCCGGTGCCCAGCAAGTCGAGGTTGACCAGAAATTTAATGCTTTTGAGCGGGACCAACGGGTGGGCCACGAAGTAGCTGGAGCCGACCAGGCCAGCTTCTTCGGCCCCAAAAAGCAGGAAAACGACGGAGCAGGCCGGGCGGTTTTCGGGGCGGGCGTAGTGCGCGGCCAGCTCGAGGAGCAGGGCCACGCCGCTGGCGTTGTCGTTGGCGCCGGGGAAGTACGTGTTACGGCCCATCGTCCCGAGGTGGTCGTAATGGGCCGAGACGACGAGGAAGGAATCGGGCCGGACGGTGCCGCGCACGACGGCGGCGAGGTTTTGGGTTTGGTAGTGGCGCAGCAGCTGGGCGTCGAGTTGATAATTTATTTCGTCGATAGGCGCTTCCCAATTGCCATAGTACCAGACAACTGGTTGATTGAGTGCTTCAATGCGGATGCCACGCGCTTGCACCGAAGCCAGCGAGGCCGTGAGCTTCGGCACCAATACTATTCGGTTGGGCAAGGAATCCAGCGTTTGGCGCAGCATTGATGGCAATGCTGCTAAGCGCTTTTCATCGCGGGCGGTGAGCACCAAAAAGGGTTTTTTAGACGGCAGTGCTAATAAGTGCCGGACTTGCTGCTGCACTGCTTGCTGAACGTTTGCCGCGGTAAAAAACAAGGTGTCGAGGCGGAGCGCCAGTACCGTCCGGGGCCCCACGGTGCTACCAGATTTGGGGCCGACGATAAAATCCTCACCAGGCACAAGGTTATAAGTGAGGACCTTATCTAAGGTAACGGTATGGGTAACGGCTAGTTTCAGTTCACCCGGAAACGTGTTCACATCCAGCGTGAACGGCTGGGTGTAGTCGGGGGCGAGCGGCTCCAGCTTCAGCTCGCGCAAGCGGCCGCGCAGGTAGGCGGCTGCCAGGTGCTCGCCTTGCTGCACGTAGCCGCGGCCGTGCAGGCCCGGCGAGGCTAGCTTTTCGATGGTGGCACGGGCGCGGGCCACGTCCTGCGCCCGAACGGAAATCGGGGCATTGCTGAGGGCGGCACCCATCAGCCCAAGCCAGCAGAGGGAAGCCGCAGGCCGCGCGCGGCGCTTTCGCCAGGCCGCAAGCAGCGTAGCGGTGCCCACGGCCAGGGCGGCGCCGATGGCGTCGCTGAGCAAGTCGGTCCATTCGCCGTGGCGGCCCAGGCGCATGCGCACTTGCAGCACTTCAATCAGCCCACCAAATAAGGTGCTGGCTACGAACACCGCCAGCCCGGCGTGGCGGGCCAGCCGGGGCCAGCGGCGTTGCCGGCGCAGTGAAAACCAGCTGAGCCCGGCCAAAACGGCGAACACGCCCGCATGGGCCGCCGTGTCGAACGACAACAGCTCCCAAACGGGCGTGATGGGCATATCGGCGGCCGGGGTGAGGGTGAGCAGCAGCACCACCCCGGCCCAGCTCAGCGGCAGGGCGGCGTAGGCGCGGCGGGCCGGCGGCACGGGCTTTGGCTTGTGCGGGAGAGGATAACGCATTGCGCGGCGCACAAGCTGAAGCGGGTGCTACTACGCGCCTACCAGCTCGCCGTAGGCTTCGGCGGTCAGCAATTCGTGGAGCTCGGCGGGGTTGGCGATGGAAATCTTTACCATCCAGCCGTCGCCGTAGGGGTCCGAGTTGACGGTTTCGGGGGCGTCGGCCAGCTTGGCGTTTACTTCGAGCACGGTGCCGGTGAGGGGGCTAAACAGGTCGGAAACCGTTTTGACGGCCTCGACGGTGCCGAACACGTCGTGCTGGGCCACGTCCTTGTCGAGGGTGTCGATGTCGACGTACAC
>CAXTCS010000203.1:0-8153 GCA_964242365.1 uncultured Hymenobacter sp.
AGCAGATGAACCGGCTGTTGCAGGGCGACGTGGGCTCGGGCAAAACCATCGTGGCCTTTATTGCCATGCTGATGGCGGCCGACAACGGCGCGCAAAGCTGCATCATGGCCCCGACCGAAATCCTGGCCGACCAGCACTACGCCGGCCTGAAAGTGTACGCCGACGAGCTGGGCATTCACATTGGGAAGCTCACGGGCAGCACCCGCACCGCCGAGCGCCGCGTGCTGCACGAGGCCCTGCGCAACGGCACCATGCACATGCTGGTGGGCACCCACGCCCTGCTCGAAGACGTGGTGCAGTTCCGCAACCTGGGCCTGACGATTATGGACGAGCAGCACCGGTTTGGGGTGGCGCAGCGCTCGAAGCTGTGGCAGAAAAACCCGCACATTATCCCGCACGTGCTGGTGATGACGGCCACGCCCATTCCGCGCACGCTGGCCATGACGCTGTACGGCGACCTCGACGTGAGCGTGATTGACGAGCTGCCAGCCGGCCGCAAACCCATTGTAACCGTGCACCGCTACGACGCCAATCGGCTGAAAGTGTTTGAGTTCATTCGGCAGCAGGTGCAGCTGGGGCGGCAGGCCTATATCGTGTATCCGCTGATTGAAGAATCGGAAACCCTGGACTACAAAGACCTCACCGACGGCTACGAGAGCGTGACACGGGCTTTCCCGGAGATGCAGATCAGCATGGTGCACGGGCGCATGAAAGCCGAGGAAAAGGACTTCGAAATGGCCCGCTTCGTCAAAAAAGAAACCCAGATTATGGTGGCCACCACCGTGATTGAGGTGGGCGTGAACGTGCCCAACTCGTCGGTAATGGTGATTGAAAGCGCGGAGCGGTTCGGCCTTTCGCAGCTGCACCAGCTGCGGGGCCGCGTGGGCCGCGGGGCCGACCAAAGCTACTGCATCCTGATGTCGGGCTTCAAGCTGAGCAAAGACGCCCGCACCCGCCTCGAAACGATGGTGCGCACCAACAACGGCTTCGAAATTGCCGACATCGACCTGAAGCTGCGCGGTCCCGGCGACCTGATGGGCACCCAGCAAAGCGGCGTGCTCGACCTGCTCATCGCCGACCTGGCCAAAGACGGCCGCATCCTCACCGAAAGCCGGGCGGCAGCGCAGGCCCTGCTAACGGAAGACCCCGATTTGGTGCACCCCGACAACGGGAACATCCGGCGCCACATCGAGAGCCTGCCGGCCACAGCCGTGAACTGGAGCCGGATTAGCTAAACGCCGACCGGCCGCCAAAAGGGGCAAAAAAAAACGACCTTGCTGAAAGTCGCTGGTACTGGCTGCCTAGAATATTTCGGCTAGAAGCGCGCCGCTATCCTGCTGGGCCTGAGCCTGCCCCGGGGTGGGCTTCACTGGCTCCGAAGAAAACACCTGGTGCACCATGACCACGGTGGTATCGGCCGCACTGTTGGTTTCTACTGCTTGGGCGGTGGCAGCCGGAACTGGCTGCTTGGCAAGTTTACCACCGACGAGAAGGGCAGCTAATAACGTAAATTTTAAAAAGGATTTCATATAAACCTAAATAATTATTGAGACAAAGGTACAACGCGCCTGATATCTGTCCAAAACAACCTGTCAGAAGGCCAAACTAAAGCGAATAAGCAAACGCATAAATTGTCGGGTTTGAAGGAGAATCGGGGGCGGTTCTGCTGCCTCCAATGCCGCCTTTTTGGCCACTACGAAGTAACGAGGCTCCCTGTACGGAAGAGGTACCGGGAGTGTTATGGTTGGAATACATTTTTGTTAGCAGCCCTGCTTAGTAGGCGCCGTGCGCGCCTGCGATAGGCGCGGCCAAGCCGGCAATCGGTACTTTTGGGCGTGTTATCAAGCCCCTATTTCCTTTCATGATGTTTCAACTTCGCCAAATTTTCAGGTCGCGGCGCGCCTTGCTGCTTACGCTAACGGGCGGGACCCTGCTGGTGGGCGGCGCGGCGCCGGCCGTGGCCCAAAAAGTAAAGTCGGCCCCGTTTAGCTACCTGCCCGAGCAGGGCACCGACCGCTACGACATGCGGGTGCCGCACAAAACCCTGGCGCTGGCCGATGGCTCGGGCTTCGTGATTCTGGCCCACCAGAGCGCCGGCGGCTACGCGGTGGAGCGCTACGACGCCGACCTCAAAAAACAGTGGAGCACCACCGTGCCGGTCACGCCGGGCGAAACCCTCGAAGCCTTTGGCCGCGGCCCGCAGCAAGCCTGGGTGGTGCTGCACCACAAGGACGACAGCGGTCAGAACCTGGCCGTAGTGCCCGTGAACCTGCAAAGCGGCCAGCGCGGCCCCGCCAAAGTGGTGATGACCGCCGCCCCCCGCGACCGCCGGCCGGGCGTGTCCATCTCGCCCGACGGCACCCGGCTGCTGGCCTTTCGCTACTTCACCCGCGAGCAGCAGGTGAAGAGCATCGCGGCCACGCTATTCGACCAAAACCTGGCCCAGCTGGAAGAGAAAAGCTACGATTTCCGCGACCAGGGCGACTTTTTTTCGCCCGCCGCGCACGTCGGCAACGACGGCACACAGTACGTGACGCTGATTAGCGACGGCATGAAAAAGCTGACGGTACGCCGCTACCCGGCCGGGGCTTCCACCGAAATCAAGGTGCTGGGGGTGCCGGTGGGGGGCGTATTTGGGGGCAAGCCGGTGACCATCCGCGACGCCCGGTTTGCCGTGCTCGGCGACGGCAGCCTCTACGCCGCCGCGCTGTGCGCCGACTACGCCACCGGCGAATACTACAGCCTGAAGGTGGTGAAGTACGACTTCAGCGGCCCCGGCGACATGAAGTTTTCGCCCGAGTTCCGCTTCACGCCCGCCTACCTGGCCGAGGTGAGCAAAACCAGCGGCACCGCCGTGAAGCGCCTCGACGACGTGTACATGGGCGAGCTGCTGCTCACGCCCGAAAAACAGCTGGTCGTGGTGGCCGAAAAGCACTTTGAGGAAGGCGGCAGCGAAGCCCCGGTGCACGCCCGCGAGCTGCACCTGTTCGGCTACAACGAGTTTGGCGCGCCGACCTGGCACAGCATCGTGGCCAAAGACCAGGTGGCCCCCGCCGTCGATTCGTACACCGGCATCGGCTTCCGGGCGGCGGTATTTGGCGGCACGGTGCAGCTGCTTACGCTGGAAAATATCAACAAGAAATCGGACTTGTACCTGCGCCGCGTGAACGCGCAAACCGGCGTCGTCGGCCCGCCCGAGCGCCTGAAATTGAACGTGGCCGACGACCAGCAATTGGCCTACGTGAAGGATTTCACCGCCTGGCTGGGCGAAAAAACCATCATCGGGGTGAGCCGGCCGAGCAAGAAATCGGCGGCGTTGCAGCTCGATAAGATTGTGGTGAAGTAGCGCCCGGCCCGGCCCAACTGCCACCAAAAAGCCCGGTCCGATGCACTCGGACCGGGCTTTTTGGTACCAGGGCAACGGCGTTAGTTGTTGGTTATCACTTTGAAGCTTGAACCCGGCAATCCGCAACTTCCAGAGGGCTGACGGATGCCCGAGGCCGCAGGCGTACCCATTCTCCCTTACATTCAGTTGATTTTCACCTCTGTTCATCTCCTTTTACCCTCTTGAAAAAGCCCCTATTTGTCCTCCTGCTGCTGGCGCCGGGCCTGGCCCACGCCCAAACCAGCTACCCGTATGCTCTGAAAGGCACCATTGGCCAGCTCAACGCGCCCGCCAAAGTCTATTTGGTGAGCGGTTTCCAGCTGATGGACTCCACGACGTTGAAAAACGGCGTGTTTGAGTTGAAGGGAACCACCGCCATGCCCCAAAGCGCCGAGCTGGTGTTGCAGCGCACCGGCCATTTGAAAGGCCACGGGGCGGGCTCGCCCGACCGCATTCGGGTGTATTTGGAGCCCGGCCCGGTGGTGCTCGCCAGCGCCGATTCGCTGCGCAACGCCACCGTCACGGGCGGCCCGCTGACCAGGGACGACCACGAGCTGGACGCCTCGCTGAAACCTGTTTTCGCCAAAAGACGTGCGTTACGCGCCGAGCTGCTGAAGACGCCGGAGCAGCAGCGCCAAACCCCGGAATTCAAGCAACGGATGCAGCCGCAATTTGAAGCACTGGACAAGGAATACGTCCAATGCCAGGCCGCCTTTATCAAAGCCCACCCCAATTCCTGGGTAAGCCTGAACGCCCTGATGCAGATGCGCATGACCGCCCCCCAATCCGTGGAAGAGACAGCGCCGCTCTACGAAGCCCTGAGCCCGGCCCTCAAAAATACCGCGCCGGGCCGCCTGTACGGCGACCTGGTTCGGGGCCTCAAAGCAGTGGCCATCGGCGCCACGGCGCCCGCCTTCACCCTAAAAACGCCCGCCGGCCAGGCCGTGTCGCTCGCCGACTACCGGGGCAAGTACGTGCTGGTCGATTTCTGGGCCTCGTGGTGCGGCCCCTGCCGGGCCGAAAACCCCGCCGTTACACGGGCCTACAACGCCTACAAAGGCCGCGACTTCGACATCCTGGGCGTGTCGCTCGACGACAAAAAGACCCGTGAAAAATGGTTGAAAGCCATTGCCGACGACCACCTCGCCTGGACGCAAGTATCGGACCTGCGCGGCTGGCAAAACGCGGCCGCCCAGCGCTACGGCGTGCAAAGCATCCCGCAGAACTTTCTGATTGACCCCACCGGCAAAATCGTGGCCGCCAACCTGCACGGCGATGAGCTGACGGCGGCGCTGGCGCGGTACCTCAAAAGCGCTGCCAAATAGCCCAACCGTCCTTGTCGCGCAGTAAGCTGACCCAAAAAAGGCCGCCCCTGAACCCAGGAGCGGCCTTTTTCACGTCCAAAAAATCCGCCTAATCCGCGGTTCAGACGGCGTACTCGTTCGCCTCAATTAGTTTGGCGGCGATGCGGCGCCGCGCCTCTTTCACGTTCAGCAGCTCGGTTTTGGTGAAGCGCTTGAGGCCCATGAGCAGCAGGCGCTGCTCGTCGCCCTCGGCCATGCTGCCAATGGCGTCTTTTCCGGCCTTCTCCACGATGTCGACGGCGTCGGCCAGGTACACGCGGGCAATGTCGGCCTCTACCGCCAGCGCCTCGGCGCCTTTGGCGGCGGCTTCCTTCTCCACGCGCAACAGCGTGCTCTCGGCAATGTAGGTTTTGATGGCCATGTCGGCAATGTTCATCAGCAGCTCCTGCTCTTTGGCGAGGGTGGCGGTGAACTTCTGCACCGCCGAGCCGGCCACCATCAGAATGGCCTTTTTCAGGTTGGCAATGGTTTTCATCTCCTTGCTGAACAGGCCGGTTTCCTCGTCCTGGCTCATGCTCGGGATGCTCAGCAGCTCCTGCTGCACGGCCTGGGCGGGGCCCATCAGGTCGATTTCCCCCTTCAGGCCCTTCTTCAGAATCATGTCAACGGCCAGCAGCCGGTTGATTTCGTTGGTGCCTTCGAAGATGCGGTTGATGCGCGAATCCCGGTAAGCGCGGTCCATCGGGTAGTCGGCCGAGAAACCGTAGCCGCCGTAAATCTGCACGCCTTCGTCCACCACGTAGTCGAGCACTTCCGAGCCTTCCACTTTCAGAATGGCGCACTCCACGGCAAACTCGCGGGCCGCGCCGAGCAAGGCTTCATTCGCGCCTTTGCCCTCGGCCAGCAGCTGCTGCTCCATGCGATAAATGTCCGCCCCGGCGCGGTAAATTGCCGATTCGGCCGCGTAGATGCGGATGGCCTGCTGCGCCAGCTTGTAGCGAATGGCGCCAAACTTGGCAATCGGCATTTTGAACTGCACCCGCTCGTTGGCGTATTTCACGCTCAGCGTGGCGGCCATTTTGGTGGCGCCCAGGCAAGCCGCCGCCAGCTTGATGCGGCCAATGTTGAGCACGTTGAAGGCGATGAGGTGGCCTTTGCCAATCTCGCCCAGCACGTTCTCCTTCGGCACCTGCGCGTCGCTCAGAAACACCTGCCGCGTGCTGCTCCCTTTGATGCCCATCTTGTGCTCCTCGTTGCCGAGGCTCAGGCCGGGCGTGGTTTTCTCCACGATGAAGCCCGTGAACTTGTCGCCGTCAATCTGGGCAAACACGATGAACACGTCGGCAAAGCCGGCGTTCGTAATCCACATTTTCTGGCCGTTCAGCACGTAGTGCGTGCCTTCGGCATTGAGCACGGCCTTGGTCTTAGCCCCCAACGCATCGGAGCCCGAGCCGGGCTCGGTGAGGCAGTAAGCGCCCATCAGCGTGCCATCGGTGAGGCCGGGTAGGTACTTGGCCTTCTGCGCATCGTTGCCGAAATACAGAATGGGCAGCATGGCAATGCCCGTGTGCGCCGCAAACGCGACCGGAAAAGAGTGCCCCCCGCCGAGGCCCTCCGTCACGCGCAGCGCCGTCGGAAAGTCCATGTCCAGCCCGCCATACTGCTCCGGAATGCTCACGCCAAACAAACCGAGCTGGCCGGCCTTCTCCATCAACCCGCGCATGAGGCCTTCCTCGTGGTTGTCGAGGCGCTCGAGCAGCGGCTGCACTTCGGCCTGCACAAAATCGAGGCAGGTCTGGCGCATGTAGTTCTGCTCTTCGGTAAAGTCGGCCGGCGTGAAGACGCTCTGCGCATCGGTCGGCTTAATGATGAATTCGCCGCCCTTCAGGCTGGCTTGCTGCGTTACTTCCATGACGATTTGCGGTGGGTTGTGGAGTTGAAAAGTGTTAGGCTAGCCTACTAGTTGGTGAAACAGTGAGGCCAACGGTTTAGTGTTGCAAGTTAAGAAAAAATGTTAGGCGTGCCGAGTATTTTCGGACAAAAAATACTCTGGCCAACTACGGCCTCAGCCAAAATATCTTATTAGTGGCCTGTCAATTACTCTAGCTACTTCAGGTAGCTCTAGGAGCCAATTCGTCACCAATTGCTTTTGCGTTTCGGTAACTATGCCATAGCGCTTTAAGCCGTACCGTTTTCCAGTTTCAATATAGAATATCCCGCGTGGTGGACCAGACCAGCCAGACCATGACAAATTGTTTGCATCCAGAAATGCGAAAAGCAATTGTCTTATCTCTTCTAATCGGCCGCGTGGCAAATCAAAGCGAAATTCAAATATTAGTTTCCAGTACACAATTGTGAACTCACCTTGATACTTTTTCTTCCGCAGCCGTTTCTTCATAAGTCGCTTGTGAAACTCAGTCCTATTTAAGCTTGCGGTTCGGTAGCGCAAACGCCCCGTGAAAGTGGTCGAACAAAGCCCTTCAGGCAATTCGCCCGACCACTTCGCAGTTACTTCAGCAGCTCGTAAATACCCGCCACGCCTTGGCCGCCGCCCACGCAGGCCGTTACCATGCCGTACTTCTTGCCACGCTCGCGCAGTTCGTCAAATAGTTGAATCGAAAGCTTGGCGCCGGAGCAGCCCAGCGGGTGGCCCAGGGCAATGGCTCCGCCGTTCACGTTCAGCTTTTCGGGGTCGATGCCGAGCTCGCGCACCACGGCCAGCGACTGCGAGGCGAAGGCTTCGTTCAGCTCAATCAGGTCGATGTCGTCGAGTTTCAGGCCGGCTTGCTTCAGCACTTTCGGCACGGCTTTGATGGGGCCCATGCCCATGATGCGCGGGTCCACACCTTCGGAAGCGTAGTTCACCATGCGGGCGATGGGCTCCAGGTTCAGCTCCTTCACCATGCGCTCCGACATCACGAGCACGAACGCCGCCCCGTCGGAAGTCTGCGAAGAGTTGCCAGCCGTGACCGAGCCGTTGGCGGCAAACACGGGCCGCAGCTTGCCCAAAGCCTCTACCGAAGTATCGGCGCGGGGGCCTTCGTCGGTGTCCACCACGTAGGAGCGGTTTTTCTTCTTGCCGGTGGCCTGGTCCACGTAGGTTTCCTCCACCGTTACGGGCACGATGCTCTTGGCAAACTTGCCACCCTTGATGGCTTTGATGGCCTTTTGGTGCGAGTTGTAGGAGAATTCGTCCTGGTCCTGGCGGCTGATTTTGTAGTCGTTGGCTACGGCTTCGGCGGTGAGGCCCATGCCCATGTAGTAGTCGGGGTGCTTGGTGGCGAGGGTGTAGTTGGGCACGGTTTTCCAGCCCACGGTGGGCACCAGGCTCATGCTCTCGGTGCCGCCCGCGATGATGCAGTCGGCCATGCCGGCCGTAATTTTGCCCACCGCCATCGCAATGGTTTCGACCCCCGAGCCGCAGTAGCGGTTCACGATGAGGCCGGGCACGTTGATGGGCAGCG
>CAXTCS010000204.1:0-8126 GCA_964242365.1 uncultured Hymenobacter sp.
CGGTGCTCACCTTTTTGGGGTTGTCGAGCTTGAGGGTGTAGCCGAACTTCTGGGCGAAGAGGGCGAAGTTCTGGAGCCGCTCGGGCTCGGGGGCGTCGTGGGTGCGGTACACCATCGTGAAGCGCGGCTTGGTCTTTTTGAGGTTGAACACGAACTCGGCCACCTTGCGGTTGGCCAGCAGCATGAACTCCTCAATCATCTTGTGCGCGTCCTTGCGCTCCTTCACGTACACGCCCAGGGGCTTGCCGTTGGCGTCGAGCCGGAACTTTACTTCCTGGGTTTCGAAGGTGATGGCGCCTTGCTTGAAGCGCTGGGCGCAGATTTTGTGCGCCATGTCGTTGAGCACGTTCACCTCCTCGGCGTAGTCGCCCACCTTGGTTTCGATGCGCTCCTGGGCGTCTTCGTACGAGAAGCGGCGGTCGGAGTGAATGATGGTTTTGCCAAACCACGACTCGTAGAGCTTGCCGGCTTCGTCGAGCTCAAACACGGCCGAGAAGGTCAGCTTGTCCTCGTTGGGCCGCAGCGAGCAGAGGCCGTTGCTCAGGCGCTCGGGCAGCATCGGAATCACGCGGTCGACGAGGTACACCGAGGTGGCGCGGTGCTTGCCCTCGCGCTCCAGCTCGGTGCCGGGGCGTACGTAATGCGTCACGTCGGCGATGTGCACCCCTACTTCCCAGTGGCCGTTTTCCAGCCGCTGAATGCTCAGGGCGTCGTCGAAGTCCTTGGCGTCGGCCGGGTCGATGGTGAACGTGGTGACGGCGCGGAAGTCGCGCCGCCGGGCAATTTCATCGGCCGCAATCGCCTCGCTGATGCCCTCGGACTCGACTTCGACTTCCTCCGGAAATTCAAACGGCAAGCCAAACTCGGCCATGATGGCGTTGATTTCGGCTTCGTTGCCGCCGGCCGCGCCGAAGTTGCGCACCACCTCGCCCACCGGCTGGCGGCTGCTGTCTTCCGGAAACTCGACGATGCGCACCAGCACTTTGTCGCCGTTGCGGGCCTCGTGCAGCAGGTGCGGCGGCACAAACACGTCGAAGTACATCTTGCGGTTGTCGGGCTTCACGAAGCCCAGCGTGCCCTGCACTTGCAGGCGGCCCACCACTTCGGGGCGCACCCGCTTGAGCACCTCCACCACGTCGCCCACCGGGCGGCCGTCGCGCGAGCTGCGCATGCGCACCCGCACCACGTCGCCTTGCAGGGCAAACTTAAGTTGGTCGGTGAACACGCGGATATCGTCGGCGTCCTCCACCTCGGGTATCACAAAAGCAAAGTTGGCCGTGGCCAAATCCACGGTGCCGATGACGGTGTTGGCGTCGCGGCTGGGCCGCGAGTCGTCGCCCACGTAGTCAAAGCCGGCCTCGCGGCGGCGGTGTACAATAGGATCCTGGCCAAATTCGGCCGGGCGGATGGCATTAGTTGCCGGCGCAGCAGGAGCCGCGGCTTTAGGGCTTTTGCGGCCCTTGGCGGGCGCGGCGGCCACCGGCGCGGCACTGGCATCGGCTAGGCGGTATTCGTCGTTCTGAAGCAAGGTGATGGCCCCCAGCTGGCGCAGCTTTTTGAGGTGACCAAAAATTTCTTCCCGCTGCTGCTTAGTAGTCACGCCCAAACGGCGCGAAAGCTGACGGTAAGCCAACACCTTGTCAGGGTTGTCAATGAAGGCACGCAAGACCAGTTCCTGGGTAATGGGCGCGGGCTCGGGCTGGTCGCGCTTGGCGCGGGCGGGCCGGGAGGGAGTAGATGATTCCATGTAAAACGTAAGCCGCCACTGAGTGAATTGAGCCGGGCGGCGGGCAAATCAGCCGGAGCAATGCCCGGCGGTAAGTGAAACGCGGCATGCGCCGCGAGGTTTTCAGTTGGCTTGTCCGATGGGCCAAGCGCTGTGGTGAAGGCTAGGCCACCCGGCTAGCCACGGCCGCCCGGATGTCGGCCAGGCTGTCTTTGGGAATGGCAGCCAGCAGGCCCTGGGTGTACTCGTGCTGCGGGTGGGCGTAGATGGCAGCGGCCAGGCCGCTCTCCACAATGCGACCCTGGTGCATCACCAGCAGCCGGTCGCTCATAAAACGGGCCACCGATAGGTCGTGGGTAATGAACAAATACGTGATGCCGAACTCGCGCTTGAGGTCGTTGAGCAGGTTCAGCACCTGGGCCTGCACCGAAACGTCGAGGGCCGAAACCGACTCGTCGCAGACAATCAATTTGGGCTGCAAGGCCAGCGCCCGCGCAATGCAAATCCGCTGCCGCTGCCCGCCGCTGAACTCGTGCGGGTAGCGCTGAAAATGCTCGTCGCGCAGCCCCACGGTGCGCAGCAGCTCCAGCACTTTGGCTTTTTGCTGCTGGCGGGTGCCGCCCACGTTGTGCACCCGCATGGGCTCCCAAATGGCCTCGCCCACCGTCAGCATCGGGTTGAGGGCGGCGTACGGGTCCTGGAAAACCAGCTGCAAGTCGCGCCGACGGCGGCGCAACTCCCCGCCCGACAGCTTCGCCAAATCGGTCCCTTCAAACAGGATGCTGCCCGCCGTTGGTTCCGTGAGGCGGAGCAGGGCGCTGCCCAGCGTGGTTTTGCCGCAGCCCGACTCGCCCACCAGCCCGATGGTTTCGCCAGGGTAGAGCGTGAAGCTGACGTCGTCCACGGCCCGCACGTAGTCGGTGGCCCGACGGAAAAACCCCTTGCGGAGCGGGAAGTAAACCTGGAGGTTTCGGACTTCTAAAAGCGGCGCCTCCGTAACCCCACCCCCGGCCCCTCCCCGGTGGGGAGGGGTGCCAGACGTAGAGTTCGCCAAAACAGAATAATCGTTCGGCTCCCCCTCCCCACCGGGGAGGGGGCCGGGGAGTGGGGTCTGGCGTGGAACATGCCCCAAAACCCCATGTTCCACGGGAAACGTTTTGGTGCTTTCAGCTTTATCCCGTAACTGCTGGGCTTCTACTTCGGGCGAAGATTCCGCAAGTGCCTCATCTGGCAGCGAAACCACCGGCGCGGGCTGGGCAAACAGCTGCCCGCTGGCGTCTTCGCCCATGAAGTCGGCCACCACGGGCAGGCGTTTTTTGCCCACCGAGAGGCGCGGCCGGCACGCCAACAGCCCTTTTGTGTACGGATGTTGGGGATTTGAAAAAATATCCAGCACCCTCCCCTGCTCCACCACGCGGCCCCGGTACATGACCAGGATGCGGTCGGCAATTTCGGCCACCACGCCCAGGTCGTGGGTGATGAAGAGCACGGCGGTGTTGTGCTGGCGGCGCAGGTCGTCGATGAGGCGCAGCATGCGGGCCTGCACCGTCACGTCGAGGGCCGTGGTGGGCTCGTCGGCGATGAGCAGGGCCGGGCGGCATGCCATGGCCATGGCAATCATCACGCGCTGCTTCTGGCCGCCCGATATTTCGTGTGGGTAGCTACCGAAAATGCTTTCGGGGCGCGGCAGCTGGGCTTCGGCGAACAGCTCGATGGTGCGCTGCCTGGCTTCCTTTTCGCTGAGCGCGGTGTGCAGGCGCAGGGCTTCCACTACCTGGCTGCCGCAGGTGTAGACGGGGTTCAGCGAGGTCATCGGCTCCTGGAAAATCATGCCGATGTCGTTGCCGCGCACCTGGCGCAGCTCGGTTTCGGAGAGCTTCAGCAGGTCGGTTTCGCCCAATTTTTCGGACTGGAAAAGGGCCTTGCCGCTGGCAATGCGGCCGGGCGGCATCGGAATCAGCCCCAATAAAGCCAGCGAGGTGACCGATTTGCCCGAGCCGGATTCGCCCACGATGGCCAGCGTTTCGCCCCGGTGCAGCTCAAACGACACGCCATTCACCGCCCGCACGTCGCCGCGGTGGCTGGAAAAGTCAATCGTGAGGTCGGAAACGGTGAGTAGCGGGTTGGGCACAGAGGGAATTATGGGTAGCGGTTTTGGGTGGTTTCGATAGCAAGAACGTCATGCTACTTGACCCACCAACGGCGAAGCAGCGTGATGAGATAAATGGGAATACAAATAAAAGTTCCTAACATCAGGACATCAATAAGAGCCAGCAGCGCAGGCAACTCTATTGAATTCAAGTGGTAGTACATAAAATTGGCCAATGGGTAATGGGTGTCGAAGGTGTACCAAAAACCCTGACGCCGGATGTAGCCTTCATGGTGAGCCGCCGGTGAGGAACTGCCGCCAATGGATAGACTCCAAAACATGGCTATTATGGGCCATAGCGTGGAGGCCCCTAAAAAGGGGAGTAAAAATTTGCGCTTAACAAGAAATCTACGCCTCGCCATTCGATATAGAAAAATATCAATGACGAAAATGAAAACATAACTCAGCAGAGAAAGAACCAGGGCCATTGCACCAAATGCGTAGTTAGGGTTTTCTGGTTGAGCTTAAAAACCAAGCGCCGATTCCTGGGTTAGAAGGCAATCAGTATAGAATTCTGCCTCTCCCCCTATTATGTCTATTACGCCAGCTTCTCAGTATCGGCAGCGACTAGTGCTGGCTCTCGTTGGGGGCGGCCACGGGCTGCGATTGATGGAAAAACCGGTTCTGATTAAGCAGAATCAACGCCACACCGATGAAAATGCAGGAGTCGGCGATGTTGAAAATGGGAAAACCACTGCTGTACGTGCCGCCGATAATCGGCCAGGACTTCGGGAAATAGCCTTCGTAAATGGGTACAAAAATCATGTCGATGACCTGGCCGTAGAACCAGCGGGTGGGCGAGCCAAACGGGGCGTTGTGGTAGAGCACGCCGTAGAACACCGAGTCAATCAGGTTGCCCACCGCGCCGCCCAAAATCAGGGCCATGCAGGCGATGTAGCCGGCGGCCGCCCGCTGCCGGCAAAGACGAACGATGTAGTAGCTCAGGCCCGACACCGCCAGCAGCCGGAAAGCCGTGAGTATCAGCTTGCCGTAGGGCGCGGGCAGCTCAGCCCCGAAAGCCATGCCGGCGTTGGTGGTGTAGAGCAGCCGCGCCCAGCGGCCAAAAACCGGGATTTCGCCGGCCATGCCGGGCTGCATGTAGGTGTGCACGGCCCACTTTGCGAGTTGGTCGAGGGCGATGACGAGCAGCGCCAGCAGGAAAAAGCGGGCCGCCGAGGGCCGGCGATTGGTGCGGATTGGGTGCATTGGTGCGGGTGCACTCGGATAAAGCAAAACGGGCAGGAAAAGAGAAACGGCTAGGTTTTGGGCCGGAAAGGTAGGTTAAAGCACGGCGGGCGCGCCGGTTTCCGAAGCGGCGCTGCTGGTTGCGGGCGCTTGCTCCTCCTGCTTAAAAAACCGGCTCTGATTAAGCAAAATAAAAGCTACGCCGATGAAAATGGACGAGTCGGCGATGTTGAAGATGGGCCAGAGTGAAACGTACTTCCCGCCTAGCAGCGGCCAGTTTTGGGGCAAAAACCCCTCGTAAATATCGACGTAGAGCATGTCGATGACCTGGCCGTAGAACCAGCGGGAGGGCGAGCCAAACGGGGCGTTGTGGTAGATAACGCCGTAGAACACCGAGTCAATCAGGTTGCCCACCGCCCCGCCCAAAATCAGGGCCATGCAGGCAATGTAGCCGGCGGCGGCGCGCTGCTTGCAAAGGCGGATAATGTAGTAGCTCAGGCCAAACACGGCCAGCAACCGGAAGGCGCTGAGCACCAGCTTGCCGTAAGGAGCGGGTAATTCGGCCCCGAAGGCCATGCCGGGATTCAGCGTGTAATGCAGCTTGGCCCAGTGGCCGATGAGGGGGATTTCGCCGGCCATGCCGGGCTGCATGTAGGTGTGCACGGCCCACTTCGAGAGCTGGTCGAGGGCAATGACGAGCAGCGCCAGCAGGAAGAATTTAGCCGCGTTTTGCTGGCGGGTGGTGAGGGTTGGATGCATTCAGGCAGGGCCGAAAATCGAAGGAATTGAGTCGTTAGGGTTCAATTGAACGTCATGCCGAGCGCAGCCGAGGCATCTCGCGTGTGGCAGTAAATCAATCGTTGGCTACGCTGACCTTCGGTTCAGCGATGCGAGCGAGATGCCTCGGCTGTGCTCGGCATGACGTTCAATTGAACTCTTCCGTTTTGATGTGTTTTATACCTTTTATAACTGATTGTCTGGCCTTTTGTGCAATTAAAGACGAGCTTATTCAACGTTTGTGCGGCGGAGGACTCGCCAGGAATTTCACCTCCCGGCGAGTCGTTCAGCATCAGGCAGTTGCCACTTCCAGCCGGACCGGCACGGAGTAGTCGTCGAATTCGAGCACCGAGCCGCCGTTCACATCGGCCGCGAAAGTGAGGGCGAGGGCCTGCGTTTCGGTGCGGATGTAGTCGCCGAACGCGGCCACGGCGGCCGTGAGCTCGGGCTGCTGGTCGGCCAGCGTGACGCGGATTTTGTCCTGCACTTCCAGGCCCGAGTCTTTGCGCAGGTTCTGGAGGCGGTTCACCAGCTCGCGGGCGAGGCCTTCCTGGCGCAGCGCATCGGTCAGGGTCACGTCGAGGGCCACGGTGAGGGGGCCGTCGGTGGCCACGAGCCAGCCGGGCAGGTCGTCGGTGCGGATTTCCACATCGTCGGGCGCCAGCGCGATGGGCTGGCCATCAACCTCCACGGCGAGGCTTCCCTCCTTCTCCAGCTGGCTGATTTCGGCTGCCGTCATGGCCTGAATGCGGGCGCCCACGGCCTTCAACCGCGGGCCGTATTGCTGGCCGAGGCGCTTGAAATTGGGCTTCACCGACTTCACCAGCACGCCGCTTTCGTCGTCGAGGAATTCGATGTGCTTCACGTTGATTTCGGCGCAAATCAGGTCTTCCACGAGGCCGACTTGCTCCTTGGTCGTATCATTCAGCACCGGCACCAGGATGCGCTGCAGGGGCTGGCGCACTTTCAGCACCGATTTTTTACGCAGCGAGTGGGCCAGCGAGCTGATGCGCTGGGCCAGCTCCATGCGTTCCTCCAGTTTGGGGTCGATGCGGGCGGTGTCGGCTTCGACCAGCAGCGTGAGGTGCACCGAGGCTACCGGCGCGTCCCCGGCAACCTCACCCCCGGCCCCTCTCCCGTGGAGAGGGGAGCCAGCCGTGAAGTTTTGCGCTTGCGGCATTTCCGGTGTCCCCTCGCCGCGGGAGAGGGGGTCAGCCCCGGAGGGGTCCCGTGAGGTTACGGCCGTGCCGGTCATGTTCTTGTAGAGCCACTCGGCGAAGAAGGGCGCGATGGGCGACATCAGCTGCGAAACCACCACCAGGCATTCCTGCAAGGTTTCGAAGGCAGCGCGCTTGTCCTGGGTCAGCTCGCCTTTCCAGAAGCGGCGGCGCGAGAGGCGCACGTACCAGTTCGAGAGCTGGTCGGTCACGAAATCCTGGATGGCGCGTGCGGCCTTCGTGGGGTCGTAGCTGTCGAGCTGGGCGCGCACTTCCACAATCAGCGACTGCAATTTGCTCAGAATCCAGCGGTCCAGCTCGCTTAGGTCGGCGTATGAAATCCTATCAAATTCGCTGGTCTGAAACTCGTCCAGGTTCGCGTAAAGTGCATAGAACGAGTACGTATTGAAGAGCGTGCCGAAGAAACGGCGCTGCACTTCGGTCACGCCGGCGGGGTCGAACTTGAGGTTGTCCCACGGTGGCGCGTTGGCGATGAGGTACCAGCGGGTGGCATCGGGGCCGAACTGCTTGATGGTGGCAAACGGGTCGACGGCGTTGCCGAGGCGCTTGCTCATCTTTTGGCCGTCCTTGGCCAGCACGAGGCCGTTGGCGATGACGTTTTTGAAGGCCACGGAGTCTTCCAGCATCACGGCCAGCGCGTGCAGCGTGAAGAACCAGCCGCGCGTTTGGTCCACGCCCTCGGCAATGAAATCGGCGGGGAAATTCTTCTGGAATTTCTCGGCGTTTTCAATCGGATAGTGCCACTGGGCGTAGGGCACGGCCCCGGAATCGAACCACACGTCAATCAAATCCGGCTCGCGGTACATGGGCTGGCCAGTGGGGCTGACCAAAAAGATTTCATCTACGTACGGCCGGTGCAGGTCGATTTTGGGCTCCGTAACCCCACCCCTAGCCCCTCCCCGGTGGGGAGGGGAACTAGTTTCTAAATTTTTAGAATTAGGGCTAGAGGCTAGTTCCCCTTCCCCATCGGGGAAGGGGCTAGGGGATGGGGTATACGGGTTGTGGGTCATGACTTCGGCCGCTACGGCTTTGTCAATCTCCGCCTTCAGCT
>CAXTCS010000205.1:0-1540 GCA_964242365.1 uncultured Hymenobacter sp.
GCCGGCCACGTGCTCATGCGCGTGGTGAGCAACACGCCGCGCCTGCCCCAGGGCCAGGTGGCGGCCGATAATTTTGCCCGCACCGTCCGCATCGTTTTTCCTTCGCTCGACCACGACAGCATCGGCTACCTCTGGGACCTGGCCCAGCAGGCCACCACGCAGCCCATGGGCACCATCCTCGTCATCACCACCGGGGCGGCCAACGAGGCCAAGCGCCTCACCCGCCAGTGCTTCCGGGTGGTGCCGCGCATCATGACGCCCTCGGTGCTGCGCCTCGTCACCAACATCGACGGGGCCGTGCTCATCGAGCCCAATGCCATGTGCCACGCCATCGGCGCCATCCTCGACGGCCTGGCAACCGAAAAAGGCGACTCTTCCCGAGGCTCCCGCTACAACGGCGCCCTGCGCTACGTGAACAGCAGCAAATACCCCGTGCTGGCCGTAGTCGTGAGCGAAGACGGCTGGATTGACCTGCTCCCTTCTTAGTCAATTGTCAATGAGCAATGAGCAATGAGCAATTTCGCACAACTTGTCTAATTGCTCATTGCTCATTGCTCATTGCTCATTCTTCATTAAGCCGCAGGCGTCACTACCCATTTACCGAGCCCATCATTGCCTCGGGGTACCGCAGGCCGGCCGCGGCGTTGCCTTTGGGCGCGATTTCATCCAATTGCGCCAGCTCGGCCTTCGATAGCTCAACTTCCAGCGCACCGAGGTTTTCTTCGAGGTAGCGCACGCGCTTGGTGCCGGGAATGGGCACGATGTCTTCGCCCTGGGCCAGCACCCAGGCCAGCGCCAGCTGGCCGGCGGTGCAGCGTTTTTGGTGCGCCAGGTCGTTGATGCGGGCCACGAGGTCGAGGTTTTTCTGGAAGTTTTCGCCCTGAAACCGCGGGGTGTTGCGGCGGTAGTCGTCGGGTTCCAGGTCTTCAAATTTCTTGATTTGGCCCGTGAGAAAGCCCCGGCCCAGCGGCGAATACGGCACGAAGCCCACGCCCAGCTCGCGGCTGGTGGGCAGGATTTCGTCTTCCGGCTCGCGGCTCCACAGCGAGTATTCGGTTTGGAGGGCGGCAATGGGGTGCACGGCCACGGCCCGGCGCACGGTGGCCGGCGCCGCCTCGCTCAGGCCCAGAAAACGCACTTTGCCCTGCTCCACGAGGCGGCTCATCGCGCCCACCGTGTCTTCGATGGGCGTGCTGGGGTCGACGCGGTGCTGGTAATACAGGTCGATGTGGTCGGTGCCGAGGCGTTTCAGGCTGGCCTCGCAAGCAGCCTGCACATAAGCGGGCCGGCCGTTGATGCCGCGCCTGGCGGGGTCGTTGGGGTCGCGCTCGATGCCGAATTTGGTGGCCAGCACCAGGCCGTCGCGCCGGCCCTTAAACGCTTTGCCCAGCAGCTCTTCGTTTTTGAAGGGGCCGTACATGTCGGCCGTGTCGAAAAAGGTCACGCCCAGGTCGAGGGCGCGGTGCAGGGTGCGGGTGCTTTCGGCATCGTCCTGGCCGCTGTAGAAGTCGGACATGCCCATGCAGCCCAGGCCCAGGGC
>CAXTCS010000205.1:1550-8108 GCA_964242365.1 uncultured Hymenobacter sp.
ATAACGGTATAAGCTTACGCACGGACCAACCCAATCGGCTATCCGCGGCTTTCAATTTGCCCGATTTTCTCCGGCGGCCCGCCCGCTGCCTTGGCCGTCCTTTTCAGGGCCTTTTTGGGCTCTTCAGATAGCCCTCCGGTAGTTTCGGCGCGCCCGGCCCTGGCGTACCTTTGCCCCGTGAACATTCTTCGTAACTCCTCGCCAGCCATTCTGGCGGCCGCCGCGGCCTTGCTGGCCGCCTGCACTGCTTCCCCCGACAAACCCATTGCCGAGCACGGCCCGCCCTCGCCGGCCGCCGCGGCCGAAATGGCCCTCATGGCCGGCCACGATTCGCTGATGGCGCAAACCGAACAGCTCTACGCCCTCAAGCAAAAGCTCTCGGGCCGCCACTCCGAAGCCTTCGCGCCCTACATCCACGGCCTGCTGGCCGCCGACGCCGCCATGATGGGCTGGATGCACCAGTACCACGCGCCCGACACCACGGC
Source organism: uncultured Hymenobacter sp. (assembly GCA_964242365.1). Taxonomy (GTDB): domain Bacteria; phylum Bacteroidota; class Bacteroidia; order Cytophagales; family Hymenobacteraceae; genus Hymenobacter. The sequence continues at coordinate 2,036 of CAXTCS010000205.1, forward strand.
CGCGCCCGCCACCCGCCTCGCCTACTTCCGGCAGCAGCAGCAGGTGCTGGCCCGAGTACGGCGACAGTACCGCGCCACGCTCGATTCGGCCACGCGATACGCCACCCTGCACCCCGCCGCCGGCGACGTCGTGCCCGCCACCACCCGCTAACTGCCATGCGCATCCGCCTCTTTTTGCTGCCGGCCCTGGCCGCGGCCCTGCTCAGCGCCTGCACCGGCCCCGGTGCCGATACGGCTGCGCGCCTGCCCATCATGGGCGAGCGCGACCTGCGCCCCCGCGCCGACGGTGGCCCCGCCGACACCGTGTTTGCCACCGTGCCCGCCTTCCGGCTCACCGACCAGACCCGCCAGGTTATCACCAACAAAACCTTTGCCGGCCGGGCCTACGTGGCCGATTTTTTCTTCGCCACCTGCCCCGGCATCTGCCCCAAAATGCAGGGCGAGCTGCTGAAAGTGTACACCAAGTTTGCCGCCGATAAGCGCGTGGCGTTCCTCTCGCACACCATCGACCCGGCCCACGACACCATCCCCGTGCTGCGCGACTACGCCCAGCGCCTGGGCGTGGTCGATGCCAGCCGCTGGCACTTCGCCACCACCGGTGCCCACGGCGAGCCCACGGCCAAAGACACCGTTTTCCAGCTGGCCCGCGCCTACTTTACCGCCGCCCAACCCGACAAGCTGGCGCCCGGCGGGTTTGCCCACAACGGCACGTTCGCCCTGGTAGACGACCAGGGCCGCATTCGCGGCCTCTACGACAGCCTCAACCCCGCCGAAGTAGCCCGGCTGATAACCGAGCTGCCCACGCTGCTGGCCGAAATCGACACCCGCAAACCGGCCGTTGCCAGTCATTAAATGCCGCGCCGGTTTCGATTTTTTGTAAGCGCCGGCCTCCTTATCTGGCTACTGCCCAGCTGTTTTAGCAACAACCGCCACCAGGGCCAGCGCCTCTACGCCCAGCACTGCGCCGGCTGCCACGGCGAGCAGGGCCAGGGCCTGGCGCGCCTCATCCCGCCGCTGGCCGGCTCCGACTACCTCGCCGACCACCGCGCCGAGCTGCCCTGCCTGCTCCGCAACGGCCAAAACCAAGTCATCGTGGTCAACGGCGTGGGCTACCACAACGTCATGCCCGGCAACAAAACCATGAGCGCCGCCCAGCTGACCAACCTGCTGAACTTCATCGAAAGCCACTGGGGCAACGAGGCCGCCCCGCGCACCATCCACGACGTGCAAACCCAGCTCGACGCCTGCCGCACGCCGTTAAAATAATTCATGTTTTTAATAGACAGGCGGTTGCCTTAGGTGCGGCAACGCATTTCTACCAGGCACCCTGTTCAGTTTGGGCCTATTTCGGGTCCATGCAATAGCGTCAAACCAAGTTGCGGAGTAGCTCCAGCGAGGCAGAGTTTCCGCACCAAACCGGTCGGCATCTCCTTTGCCCGGCGCTTCAGCGCCGGGCCCACAGGTCGGGCGTCTTTGTCTTTGGTGGGGCTTTGGCCCCGGCTGGCGGCCGCAACGACCAGGGCTAAAGCCCCAACCAATACAACTGCTTCTCCTCCCGGCGCTCAAGCGCCGGGCAAAGCTCCCGTTGAGGTTTGATGCGGAAGCCCTACCAGCGGGGCGGCATGTCGACAGTGGAATCGACCTTACAGCGGTTCCCAGAATGATGTATCAATCGTCCGGCTCCCCTCTCCTGGGGCTTCGCGCTTCAAGCGAACCGGGGCCCGCCCCGCAGGGGTCTCGTGAGGTTCCCCGGCCGCGCCGCGTACACGCCCCCGGGAACCGCTTTATTTTCACGGCCTGACCGCCGGCCCTTCGTCCTTTTTACCCCAACCAACCCATTTTTTGCCGTAGATTGCACGTCCAACTCCACCCGCATTCTTATTCTTTATGGGCCTGTTTGATTTCCTGAAAAATAAACCCGCCGACACCCCGGCCACACCCGCTGCCCCCGCTACTCCGGCTACCCCGGCCGACAAACCGGCGGGCGGCCCCCGCTACCAGGGCGCCAAATTCACGGCCCCGCCCGAGCCCACCGCGCCGGTTTTCCAGATTCCCGAGCCGCAGCCCCTACCCTTCGAGCCCGAAAACGTGCTCGAACAGCTCCTGCTGCTGGCCGCCACCGACGAAAACGCCCGCCCGGCCTTCTACCAGGCGTTGCTGCAGGAAGAAATTCTGATGATTCTGGCGCCGTCCGACACCATCGCCGAGGGCGAAGTCGTCCTCATCGAAGGCCAGGAAATCCAGCTCCAGATTCTGGGCGATGGCAAGCTGCCCATTTTCTCCTCGGTGCCGCGCCTCACCGATGGCGACGTCGACAACGGGCCCGTGAGCTACGTGCGCCTGCCCGGCCACGCGTTTTTCAGCATGGTGCAGGGCCAGGACTGCGTGCTGAACCCCTTCTCGCCCGCCGGCAAAATCCTGCCCAAAGACGAGCTGGCGGCCCTGCTCGCCGGCCAGCTCACCGGCCCGCTCTCGCCCGCCGGCGGCGATGCCCAGGTGCTGCTCAGCCAGCCCGCCGACTACCCCACCGCCGTGGCCGACGCCATCAGCGCCTGGGCCGCCACCCAGCCCCACATCGAAGCCGCCTACCTCGCCCAGATGCAGCTGGCCGACAACCCCGACGTGCCGCGCCTGCTGCTGGCCTTCGTCAGCAACACCCCCGACCCCAGCTTCCTGCAGGAGCTCGGCCCCGTGCTGCAAGGCCAGACCAACGCCTTCCAGTTTGTGGATTTGATGCTGCTGGACACCGCCTCCGACGAAGGCGTAAACCCCTATTTCCGGCAGGTCGAGCCGTTTTACCAGAAATAACGGCGGGTTGCTGTCCCGGCGGCCGGTTCGGTAGCAGCCCAGCAGCTAGCTCCCGAACCGGCCGTCCCGTGTCCAAACAGAGCCGTTTTCCGGTTCGTATACCGAAAGGTGTAGGGTACGGGGCTTGCCCCCGCCCGTCGTCGAACGAGGTACCGCCCTAAATCACCAGGCCAACCAGCCAGGTTTCGGCTGCTTCGGCAGTGGAGAAGCGCTGGAACACGAAGCCCGCCGGCGACGACGAGAGCACCGATTGGGTCGAAAGGCGGTGGAGCGGGTCGGCGCCCTCCACGATGGCGCAGTGCCGGGTGCGCGCCTGGCTCATGGCCCGCGGAATCCAGTTTTCGGTGAGCCACTGCTGGGCCAGGCCCGAGAGCGGGGCCCGCTGGCCGTGGTCCGACAGGATTTTGCGGTCGCCCGAGGTCAACAACAGCGCCAGCACCTGCTCGTAATAGGCTTTTATCGTGTCCAAAGCCAGCCGCTCGGTGCTCCACGCCAGGCGCACGAAGCCCGCCGGATGGTGGTAAATTTTGCCGGCGGCGCTTTGAAAATAAAGCTTCTCTTGGGCACGGGGCAGCAAACTCATGGGCAATGGGGAAAAATAAAAGCAACTGCTACCGCTGAAGCCAGCAAATTTACACCGCGAACCGGACAATGCGCCTTCCAATAGAACAAGGGGCCGATTTTCACGTACACAGGCCCGAATTATGCTGCTCCTCCAAGCTGAGCATTGGCAGACTGTTATTGTTTTATTTTCATCGGTTTAGGTTTATCAAGCTAACATGCGGGTGTATTTTGAAAACCCGGTTGGGCGCGTGCTGGAGCACCCCGACGGCTATGCCCTGGTGCAGTACGCGGCTACCCCTCGGGATTTGGCTACATTTCAGGCCTTCCTGACCCATACGAGGCAACTGTTGCGCCGCCAGGGCTGGCACAAGCTGCTGGCCGACCAGCGCACCATGCCGCCCTTCACCGAGGAAGAACGCGCCTGGATTCGGGACTATTGGCTGGTTCGCAGCGTCACCGAAGGCTATGAGCTTTACGGCGCCGTCATCATTCCCCACGACGTATTTGCCCGCCTGTCGCTGAACCTGGTGATGAACGACTCGCAGCAACCGGGCCTCACCTACCGCCTGTTCGAGGCCGAAGCCGAAGCAACGGCGTGGCTGCGGCAGCTGCCTTAGTTGGCCGGGCTTCCGCGTCAGACTGACCAACCGGCTTCCACACAGTGTTGCGGAATAGACTTGTTCCCAAATTAGAACTCTGGCAAAAAGCCGTCATGCTTCGCTGCGCTCTGCATGACGGCTAATTTGCTTGTCCAGGAACAAGTCCAGTGTTTAAATCGCAGTGTAGCGCGGTGTTTTCTGGCGCGACGCTGCGTGAAATTTTGAGGCAGTAGCTCCCCTAATTGGGGCTGATGGCATCCGCTACCGCTATTTCGGCCACCACGGCGGTGCTGCCGCCCGCGTCGTCATCGGTCACGAGCAGCAGCTCCCAATGGCCGGTGCCCAAGGTGCGGCGCACGGCCAGGCCTTCTACTTTGCCGTGGTAAGCCCGCCCGTCGGCCCAGGCCAGGCGCGCGAACGTGGCGGCTGGCGCTTGCAGGTCCACCAAGCCGATGAAGGAGCCCAGCACCGCGCCGTCGAGCACGGCATCCAGGGTATTTTCGACCGAAGCCGTGACGAAAAGCAAGTCGCCGACGAACGTGGCCCCGGAAAAACCCGCCGGGCAGCCCGCAATGGCCGGCAGCTGAAAAAGCAACGGCCGCACCGCCGGCGCCCCGGCGCCGGCCACCCCCGCCACAAAAGCCAGCGCGCCCAGCAGCGGCAGCCGAAACAGCACCGCCGCATCGGCCCGCCCCACGGTGCGCTGAAACAGCAGCAGCTCGGTGGCCGAGGTAGCGGCGGCCTCCAGGTTGAGGACCGCCCCGGCCGGCAGGTGGGGCCGCAGCAGCGCGTAGAGCGGCGCCAGGTCGAGCGCTTCGGGCGTGCCGGGGCCGGCTTCGGTGGGCACAAACCAGCCGCGGGCGCGGTTGGGGCGGCTGCCCGAGCCGAGGAGCAGCAAGCCGGGCCGGCCGTCGGGCCAACGCAGGGCGGCCATGCACTCCAAATCGGGCTTGTCGGGCTTGGGCAGGCGGCCAGTGGCAAGGCCGCTGGTTTCGAACAGCTGCACGCGGCCCGTGGGCGCCAGCGTGGCCGCCGCCAGCAAGTGCAGAAAGGCCGAATCGTCGCCGATGACGTAGGCCGTATCGCCAATAATTTCGACCCCGGAAGCGGACGGCAGGCCGGGAATAATGCTTTCGGAAAGAATGGTGGCGGTCATGAAAAAGAAAAATCAGCCTTATTTCACAATCACCAGCTCGACCCGGCGGTTCAGGCGGCGGGTTTCTTCGCGCTCGTTGCCGTACTTGGGTCTTGAGCCGCCGTAGCCCACGGTGGTGATGCGCTTTTCGTCGACGCCCCGGCCCACGAGGTAGCGCTTCACCTCGGCCACCCGGTCTTCGGAAAGCTGCTGGTTTTTGTCGGCCGGCGGCTCGTTGGAGGTGTGGCCTTCGAGGCGGATTTCGGTGGCCGGACTGGCCTGCAAGGCGATGGCCAGGCGGTTCAGCTCGGCGTAGGCCGTGCCGAGCAGGGTGGCCTTGCCCTGGGCAAAAAGGATGGTCGGCAAGTCGAGCTTCGACCCCACGGCGGCCGGCAGCAGCAGCAAATCGCGCCGGGGCGAGCCGCTGGCCAACAGCGTGTCGCCCACCGTGAGGAAGCCGCCGCCCGTGGCCGTGAGGTAGTAGCGGCCCGGCAGCAGCGACATCTGGTAGCCGCCGGTGTTGTCGGCCCGGCCCGTGGCGTTGAACTGCGCGCCGCCGGCATTGCCCAGCAGGTTGGCCTTCACCAGCGCGCCCGGCACCGGCTGGCGGGTGCGGGCGTCGAGCACCCGCCCGCTCAGAAAGGCCCGCCCCCCCGGCTCCGAAACCGCCGCCACCGGCGCGGGCAGCGAGTCGGCGGGCACGGCGCGGCCCGTGCGCCAAAGGTCTTTGGTGCCGCTGGGCGTGGCCGAGGACGAGAAATAGGCCGTTTTTCCGTCGGGTGTCAGGCTGAGGTAGGCGTTGAAGCCGGGGCCGTTCAGGGCCGGGCCCAGGTTGCGGGGCTCGCTCCAGCTGGTCCAGCTGTCGTCGAGGCGCTGGCTCACAAACAAGTCGGCCGAGCCGCAGCCCATGTGGCCGTACGACGCGAAATACAGTGTTTTGCCGTCGGCCGTCAGCCAGGGCGCGAAG
>CAXTCS010000206.1:0-8086 GCA_964242365.1 uncultured Hymenobacter sp.
CCGCCCCACGGAATGACTTCGTGCACCGAGCTCATGCAGATGATTTTGCCGGCCGCCTTGGAAATTTCGGGCTGCACGCCGCGCCGGATGAACTCGCGGGCCGCCTCGCGCAGGCACAGAAACTGGCCGGTCAGGTTCACGTCTATCACCTTCTGCCACTGCGCCAGCGTCATGTCGACAAACGCCGCATCGACCTGAATACCAGAGTTGGCCACCACAATGTGCACGGTGCCGAAGTGCTCGATGGCCTGCCTGAACATGGCCTGCACCTGGTCTTCCTGGCTCACGTCGGCCTGAATGGCAAGGGCCGTGCCGCCGGCCGCCTCGATGGCGGCCACCGTGGCGTTGGCGCCGTCGGCGTCGTGTCCGTAGTTCACGACCACGGCCGCGCCGTGGGCCGCCAGGCCTTTGGCCACGGCCACGCCAATGCCGGAGCTGGCCCCCGTAACGAGGGCAATTTGATTGGCGAGACGCCGGGGGTCGGGGGTAGCCATACGCTGAAAACGGGTTTGGTGAAAAACGATTTTTGGCCCAATGCTACGGGCCGGGCCTGTGCATTCGATGAAGAAACCGGCACAAAACCCGAGCGGGCCGAGGTTGCTTACGCGTACCGCCGAGCTTGGTTTATTATCAAAAAAGCCCGACCGCCGACCCGGGCAATCGGGCGGCTGTTTGCACGGGCACGCGGCTTATTTTTTCACTTCGGCCCCGTTGGCGCCGAACAGCACGTCGCGGTGCTTGCCGCCTTGGCTGATTTCGGCTTCGTAGGTAGTGGCGCCGGTGGCAGCCGTCACGATTTTGGCGGCTTCGGTAATTTTGTAGGCTTTGTAGCTGGCAGCCAGCGCTTTTTGCACCGGCGCGGGCAGCTGGGCCACGGCCATTGCCGTCTCGGTTTCTTTGAGCACGCCAGCGGCGGTGATGACGGCCGACATTTCGGCGTTGCCCACCCGAAAACCCGCTTCGTAATCGGCGCCTTCGCGCTCCCACTGCACGGCTCTGACGGCGGGAAAGGCCTTTTTGAAGGCCGCCGCGGTGGCCGCGGGCACCTGCGCCGATGCCACCTTTTGGGCCTGAAGCGGGCCAGCCGCCAGCGCGGCCGCCACGAAGAATAAAAGGAATGTTTTCATTTGGCTGAAGAATGAGGTTAATGGGTAAACTTCGAGCCAAACGTAAGCGCCTTCTCCGTTGCTACTCTGTAGCGACGAGGCCCGCGACGGCTTTGGTAGCCGGTGCTTCGGTGGCGGGTTTTAGGGCGACCTGCAACGTGTGCCGGGCGTCCGCTTCGGCAACGGAATAACCAATGCCAAACCCGTAGTAGGCGCAAATCTGCTGCGCGATGCTCAGGCCCAGCCCCGGCGACTCCGACGCAGCGTTGTGCTTGCGGAACCGCTCGAAAAACCGCGTCGGGTCGCCGTCGACGGCCGGGCCGGTGTTGCTGATTTTCAGCAGCTGGGGCGAAAGGCTCACGGCCAGCTCGCCGCCGCGCACGTTGTGCTTCACGGCGTTTTGCAGCAGGTTTTGCAGCAGCGAATCGGCCAGGCCGGGGTGCATGCGCACCACCACGGGCGCGCTGCTGATGTCGAGGCCGTAGCGCAGCTCGCGGGCCTCAAACAGCGGCTCGAGCTGGGCCATTTTCTCGGCCAGCAGCTGGTCGAGGCGCACGGGCACGGCCTGGGCAAACTGGCGGTTTTCGATTTTGCTGAGCAAGCTCAGGGCCTGGTGCAGGCGCGAGAGGCGCAGCGTGGCCCCGTAGAGGTCGGCCACGAGGGGCGCGGCGGCGGGGTCGTCGGCCAGGGCGGGCACTTGCAGCAGCTGCTCGAGCTGGGCCTGCATGATGGCCAGGGGCGTTTGGGTTTCGTGGGCGGCATTGGCCGTGAACTCGCGCAGGCTCTCGTAGTCGGCCACCAGGCGCCGGCTAAAGCCGTTCAGGGCCTGGTTCAGCTCGGCAAATTCGGCCACGGCGGGCACGGGCAGCTCCAGGGGCTGGTGCTGGTGCAGGTCGTAGCCGCGCAGGGCGGCCAGCGTGCGCCGAAACGGGGCCCAAATACGCCGCGACAGCCAGCGGTTAATCAGCACCACGCCGCCGAGCAGCAGGGCCAGCACGCCCAGCATCACGCCCAGCACCACGCCCATGAGGTCTTCGGCTTCGACCAGCGACTTGCGCAGCGTCACCCACACCGGCCGCTCGCCGCGCACCGTGAGCGGAAACGTGAGCTGCCGGTGCGGCACCATTTCGTGCTCCTGCCGGTCGAGCAGCGTCGTGTCGCGGAAGCCCAGCGGCCGGGGCTGCCGGCTCACGGCGAGCAGGGTTTCGAGCAGCTCGACGGGCGGCAGCTGGTCGGCGCGGGCCTTGTCGAGCAGGTCCTGGCGGCGCCCTTCCAGCTGCTCTTCTATTTCGGTGCGCAGCGCCAAGTTGATGCCATAATATAGCCCGAAGCTGCCCACAGCAAACAGGATGACGTTCAGCGCCAGGTAGTAGCGGGTAGTCGCGGCGAGCAGCTTCATCGAAAATACTGACTTTTGATGGTTAACCAGTGCCTGCGGAACGACTGCCTTAGCCCCTCCTTTTCCGGCCGGGGCCGGGGCAGCGCCCGCCGCTCCAACGCCGTGTTTCCTACTCGGTGCTCAGCTTATACCCCACGCCGTACATGGTGCGGATGTAGTTATCGGCGCCTTTTTCCTGAAGCTTTTTACGCAGGTTTTTGAGGTGGGTGTAAATAAAGTCGAACGAATCGGCGGCGTCCACGGCGTCGCCGCAGAGGTGCTCGGCAATGGCTTCTTTGGTGAGGATGCGGCCGGGGTTGGCCAGCAGGTAAAGCAGCAGGTCGTACTCTTTGCGGGTGAGGGCGATGGGCTCGCCGCGCACGTGCACCTCGGCCAGGTCGGGCCACACCAGCAGGTCGCGGAACACGATTTGCTGCTGCCCCTGAAACTGCCGGCGGCGGATGATGGCCCGGAGCCGGGCGTTGAGCTCGGAGAGGTGAAAGGGCTTGGTGAGGTAGTCGTCGGCGCCGAGGTCGAGGCCGGTTATTTTGTCGTCGAGCGCATCGCGGGCCGTGATGATGAGCACGCCGGCCGGCGAGCCTTCCGCTTTGAGGGCGCGGAGCAGGTCGAGGCCCGAGCCGTCGGGCAGGGTCAGGTCGAGCAGCACGCAGTCGTACTGGTAGAGCATGATTTTCTCGTGGGCCTGGGCAAAATCAGCGGCTTCTTCCACGAGGTAGCCCGCCTGGCGCAGCGAGCTGAGCAGGGCCGTGCGCAGGGCCGATTCGTCTTCAACGAGCAATAGCTTCATAATACCAGGCGCTGGGATAACCCGTGGGAAGCGCGGAATGTTGGCGGCGTTCCGGCGCGAAGCACGGCCAAAAGTTTGAAGACTTTCTGGCCGGCGGCCCGTATGCGGGGAAGCCGGGCCGGCCGGGCCCGATTTTCTTCAGAATTATGCCGCAGCTTTGCGGGGTTCATTATTTGCGCTGGCTTGTTGTTCGTTCGCCTCTCCTGTCTGATTCGCGTTGCCGTGCTGGGCGGGCTGCTGGGGCGGCCCGGCGGCCCGGCCCTGGCCCAAACGCCCGGGCGCCCCACCCTTACGCCGCTGCCGGCCGTGGCCGCCGCGCCCGCCAGCCCGCGCGGGCTCGACGATTTCCTGCTGGTGGCGCGCCAAAACAGCCCTCTGCTGCGCGAAACGGCCAACCAGGTGCGCCAGAATTCGCTCGATAGCCTGGTGCGCGCCCGGCAAAACGGCGTGCAGCTCGGCGGCATCGGCTCGGCCCTGTACTATCCATCCATCACCAACAGCAAGGGCGAAAACGTGCTCGGCTACGACAACGCCGTGACCAACGGCGGCAATTACGCCGCCATCGCCCAGGCCACCAAGCCGATTCTCAACCGGTTTCAGCTGCAAAACGACTACCAGATTCTGGCCAGCCAGGGCCTGGTGCTGCGCAACACCGGCCGCCTCTCGGCCCTGGACTTGCGCCGCAGCATCACCGACCAGTTCCTGACCGCCTACGCGGCCGAAACCCAGCTCGCCTTCAGCCGCTCGCTGCTGGGCCAGCTGCGCCAGCAAGACGCGCAGCTGCGCCAGCTGGTGAACGCCGGCATTTTCAAGCAGACGCAGTACCTGAGCTTTTACCTCTCGGTGCGCACCCAGGAAGTGACCGTGGAGCAAAACCAGCTGGCCTACCGCCGCGAGCTGGGCACGCTGCGCGCCCTGGCCGGCGTGGCCGATACGGCGCTGGTAACGCTCGAAACGCCCGCGCCGCCCACCCACCGGCCGCTGGCGGGCCTGCTGGCCCCCGCCCAGCGCCAGTACACGCTCGACAGCCTGCGCCTGCGCCTCGACCGCCAGGCAGTGGATGCTTTTTATCGCCCCAAGCTGAACGCCGTGCTCGACGCGGGCCTGCAATCCTCTTCCTATCAGCCCATTGCCCTGGCTCACAGCGTGGGCTTCGGTGGCGGCCTGCAACTGGCGGTGCCGATATTCGACGGCCACCAGCGCCAGCTGCAATACCAGCGCATCGAGCTCAGCGAGCAGTCGCGGCGCGGCTACCGGCAGTTTCTCACGGTGCAGCGCCGGCAGCAATACGAGCAGCTGGAAGGCCTGATTCGGGCTTCGGACGCGCTGCTGGGCCGCATCCGGGAGCAGGTGCGGGTGGCCGATGCCCTGGTGGGGGCGGCCCGCCAGCAGCTGGCCACGGGCGACGTGGCCATTCTCGATTATTTGAACCTGGTGACCAGCTACCGCACCCTTCAATTCAGCCTGACGCAGGCAGAAACCGACCGTCTCCGCAGCCGTTTCGCGCTTGATTACCTGGCTGAATAGGGCGCGGGCCTGGCCCCCGCCCGCCGGTCACGCCGGTTGGTTTGTATCACCACGCTTCCGTATCAACGACGGGCGGAGGCCAGTCCCGCCCCTACATTCATGACTTTTTCCCGCCTGCTTTTTCTCCTGCTCCTGCCTGGCCTCGCGGCCTGCGGCGCCAAAGACCCGGCCTCGGCCGATGCCGCCGCGCCCGCCGACGGCGAAGAAGAGCCGGCCGTGAAGCCCCGCGCCCTGGTCACCCTCGGCACGGTGCAAACCGATACGCTGACGGACGTGCTGCGCCTGAGCGCGGTGTCGGCTTTTCCGGCCAAAGACGCGCTGCGGGCCACCACCACCGGCTACGTGCTGCCGCCCACGCCCGTGGCGGGCCAGCAGGTACGCGCCGGCCAAACGGTGTTCACCATCCAAACCAAGGAGTCGAAAACCCTTCATCTGGACAAGCTCACCGGCGACCCGCGCCTGCGGTTCAGCGGCATTATTCAGATAAAGTCGGCCCGCACCGGCGTGTTGGCTACCGTCGACAAGCTGGCCGGCGACTACGTGCAGGACGGCGAGCAGCTCGGCCTGACTTACGACCGCAGCCGCTTCGGCTTCGTGCTCGACGTGCCCGTGACGCAGCTGCGCTACGTGCACACCGGCCAGAATTGCCGCCTTTTCCTGCCCGATGGCCGCGTGCTTCGCGGCCGCGTGGCCGAGGTGCTGGCCACCGCCGATGTCAGCATTCAGACCCAGCGCTACACCATCCGGCCGGTGGGCCAATTTCCCGAGCTGCCCGAAAACCTCGCCGTGCAGGTCGAAATCGACCGCACGGCGCCCCACCTGGCCCGCACGCTGCCGCGCGGCGCCGTGCTCACCGACGAAACCCAAACCCAGTTTTGGGTGATGCGGCTGTTGAATGATTCGACCGCCGTGAAGGTGCCCGTGACCGTGGGCGCCCAGGAAAAAGACCACGTCGAAATCAAAGCCCCTGCTTTTTCGGCGAAGGACAAGATTTTGCTCAGCGGGAATTTTGGGCTCGACGACACGGCGGCCGTGAAAGTGACCCGGCCGGCAGCGAAGGAAAAGGAGAAGGAATAGAACGTCACGCAGCAGAGTGTCACACTAAAAGAACGTCATGTAGCAGAACGTCACGCAGCAGAGTGTCATGTCGAGCGTAGCCGAGACATCTCGCGTGTGGTAGTAATCCAATCGATTGAGTCACTAAAGCACGCGAGATGTCTCGGCTACGCTCGACATGACGTTCTGCTGCGTGACGTTCTTCAGCATGACGTTCTGCTGCGTGACGACGTTCAGTAAATAACAACAGCCCATGCCTCGCATCTCCCCTTTTCAAGCTTACAAAGCGCCCATCGCGGTGCTGCTGGCCTTGGCGCTGGCGCTGGGCACGGTGGCCTACCGGCGCATCAACGTAGCCCTGTTTCCGGAGGTGACGTTCCCGAAAGTGAAGGTGATTGCCGAAAACGGCCTGGAGCCCGTCGACCGCATGATGGTGACCGTGACCAAGCCGATGGAAGACGCCATGAAGCGGGTGCCGGGCCTGAAATTGCTGCGCTCAACCACCAGCCGCGGCAGCTGCGAAATCTCGGCGTTTCTGGACTGGAGCGCCAACGTGGCCACCAGCCAGACCCTGATTGAGTCGCGCCTGAACCAGATTCGGGCCGACCTGCCGCCCACCGTCCAAATCTCGGTCGAGCGCATGAACCCCGCCATTCTGCCGGTGATGGGCTACACCCTCGAAGCGCCCGGCCAGTCGGCCCTGGCGCTTCGCAAGCTGGCGCTCTACACGATTAAGCCGTTTTTGTCGCAGGTCGATGGCGTGTCGTCGGTTCAGATTCAGGGCGGGCGCACCAAAGAATACCAGGTGCAGCTGCTGCCCGACCAGATGGCCGCCCTCGCCCTCGGCCCCGACGACGTGACGAAGGCCCTGACCGCCACCAATTTCGTGCAGAGCAACGGCTACCTCAGCGACTACCGCCGCCTCTACCTCACCGTGACGGACGCCACCATCCTTCAGAAAGAGGACCTCGAAAACATCGTGCTCCGCAACGACGGCCGCCGCATCGTGCGCCTGGCCGACGTAGCCACCGTGGCCCTGGGCGAGCAGCCCGAATACACCCGCATCAACGCCAACGGCTCCGACGCCGTGCTCATTTCCGTGCTCCGCCAGCCCGATGCCAACGTGGTGCTGGTGTCGGACGGCGTGAAAGCCAAGGTGGCCGCGCTCAAGGCCGGCCTGCCGCGCGGCGTGCGCCTGGCCCCCTACTACGACCAGGCCGATTTCGTGGCCGAAGTAGTGCGCTCGGTGCAAGACGCGCTGTGGATTGGCCTGGCCCTGGCCCTGGTGGTCACGGCGCTGTTTCTGCGCTCGGTGCGGGCCACGCTCACCATTTTGGGGGCCATTCCGGTGGCCCTGGCGCTCACCATCGCGGTGCTGTATTTCGGGCTGGGCTACTCGTTCAACATCATGACGCTGGGCGCCATCGCCGCCGCCATCGGCCTGATGATTGACGACGCCGTGGTGATGGTGGAGCAGCTGCACCGCGTGGGCGAAGACCACCCCGGCGCCTCGCCCAGCGAGGTGGTGCGGCGCTCGGTGGGCCATTTGCTGCCCGCGCTGGTGGGCTCGTCGCTGAGCACGATTGTGATTTTCCTGCCGTTCGCGCTGCTGGGCGGCGTGGCGGGGGCCTATTTTAAGGTGCTGGCTACCACGATGGTGGTGGCGCTGCTGTGCTCGTTTTTTGTGGCGTGGCTGGGGCTACCGGTCATTTATCTGCTGCTGAGCCGGAAGGGCAAGACGGCAACCTCACCCCCCGGCCCCCTCTCCGATGGAGAGGGGGAGCCAGACGACTTAACTCCGCGCAAAGCCGGTGCCCCCTCTTTTTTGGAGAGGGGGTCAGGGGGTGAGGTTCCGACGGGCGGTGAGGTGCCGAAAGACTCCGCCCACCACGAAATCCCCTGGGTCCGCGCCGTTATCCGCCACCCGGCCTACAGCATCGTCGGCATTTTGGTGCTCATCGGCAGCATGGTGCTCATCATCCCGCGCCTGGCCACCGGCTTTTTGCCCGACATGGACGAGGGCGCCATCGTGCTCGACTACAACTCGCCGCCCGGCACCAGCATCGAGGAAACCGACCGGATGCTGCGCCAGGCCGAAAAGCTGATTGTGAAGGTGCCGGAAGTGGCCAGCTACTCGCGCCGCACCGGCACCCAAATGGGCTTTTTCATCACCGAGCCCAACCGCGGCGACTACCTCATCCGCCTCAAAAC
>CAXTCS010000207.1:0-8027 GCA_964242365.1 uncultured Hymenobacter sp.
GCTCAACGCCAAAGCCCTCACCCAGCGCGCCGCCGACAAAGCCCTGGGCTCGGTGAACGCCAAGGCCATCGAGCCGGGCAAATACACCGTGATTCTGGAGCCGGCCGCCCTGATGGCCGGCGACGACCTGTCGCTGCTCGGCGGCCTGCTCTACGGCCTAGACGCGCGCTCGGCCGACGAGGGCCGCAGCTTCCTCGCCAAGAAGGGCGGCGGCAACCGCAAGGGCGAAAAGCTGTTCGACGAGCGCGTTACCATCTATTCCGACCCGCTCAACGCCGAGGTGCCCGGCAACGCCTTCGACGACAATGGCCTGCCCACCAAGCGCATGAGCTGGGTGGAAAAAGGCGTGGTAAAAAACCTGTTTTACTCGCGCTTCTGGGCCGAGAAAAACAAGGTGGAAGCCACTGCTTTCCCCAGCGGCTTTGTGATGACGGGCGGCACCCAAAGCACCGCCGACCTCATCAAAAGCACGGCCAAAGGCATTCTGGTCACGCGCCTGTGGTACATCCGCGAGGTCGACCCGCAAACGCTGCTCTACACCGGCCTCACCCGCGACGGCACGTTTTACATCGAAAACGGCGCCATCAAATTCCCCATCAAAAACCTGCGCTTCAACGAAAGCCCCATCATCATGCTCAACAACATCGAGGCCATCGGCCGGCCCCAGCGCCTGGCCGGCTGCCTGGTGCCGCCGCTCAAAATCCGCGATTTCACGTTCACCAGCCTCTCGGATGCCATTTAGCGCAGCCCGTCACACCGAACGGAACGTCCTGCTGAGCGCAGCCGAAGCATCTCAACCGCGCAAGTAATTAGTTACTATTGCACGCGAGATGCTTCGGCTGCGCTCAGCAGGACGGGCTGTTGGGCGCTGTGCGGTCTTCTCAGCCTCGCTACTTCCCGCCGAACTGCAGCGCTGCGTACACCTGAAACACGCGGTTTTGCAGCCGGGGGTCGTTGATGCCGGTCAGGTTTTTCGCGTCGTTGACGTCGTTGAGCCCGGCCACCAGCCGGCCGCCCAGCGAAAAGTGGCTGGCCAGCTTGAGCCCGACGCCGCCCACCACGCTGAAATCGCCGCGCCGGAAGCTGCCCGTGGCCGGCCGCGACACGTTGCCGTAGGCCGGGGTGCCGTCGGGCGCGAGGCCCACTTGCAGCTTGCCCGATTGGTCGGCGTTCAGCAGCACGCCGAACTGCGGCCCGGCCTCGACAAACACCGGCCCGACGGTGAGCTTGGCCAGCACGGGCACCGTGAAGTAGTGCAGCTGGCTGTCGTAGTTGGTGAAGGCCGATTTCAGGTTGCCGCCCACCACCGAATACTGCACTTCGGGCTGGATGGAAAGCGGCCCGATGAGGTTGGCCTGATAAAAAATACCGACGTGATAAAAGGCTTTGTACGAAGCACTTTCGCCGTCGCGGCCGGTTAGCTCCGCCACGTTCAGCCCGCCCTTTACGCCGAACTGGGCCTGCGCGAGGGGCACGAAAAACAAACTCAGCAACGCGATAATCAGCAGCTTTTTCATGGCATGAATAAAAAGGTTGACCGACGCTTCACCCCCGGTTATTGGGGCCTATTTCGGGTCCATAGACGCTTGGGACAAACACCGGTTTAATTGCCTTAATTCAACGGCGACGGCCGCCGGTTTATTTTCCCTTCGGCCACCGGCAACGCACCGGGCGGCTGCCTTTCTTTACGCTTCCATTCCCTCGTTTGTGCCCGCTGCCCCTTTCACTTTCGTGCGCTTGAAATACCACTCCGGCGACTGGGACGCGGTGGACGAGCGCATGCCCGCCAACCTGCTCCACTCGCTGGTGCAGTACACGAAAGTGCCCATCGACCCCAAAGAAAAAGTGGTGGCGCTCGACAGCCCGGAGCTGTTCAACTACCCGTTTTGCTACCTGTCGGGGCACCGGCTGGTGCAGTTTTCAGCGGCTGAGAAACAGAACTTTACGCGGTACGTGCGCAACGGCGGCTTCGTGTTCGTCGACGACTGCAACCACGACATCGACGGCCTCTTCGCCCGCTCCTTCGAAGAGCAGATGCGCCAGTGCTTCGGGGCCAATGCTCTAAAGAAAATACCCAAAACCCACCCCATCTACTCGCAGTTTTTCACCTTCAAAGACGGCCCGCCCAACACCGGCTTCGAGCTCAACGGCTGGGGCGACGACCTCGTGCACGACTACCTCAAAGCCATCGAGATAAAGGGCCGCATCGGCGTGCTGTACTCCAACAAAGACTACGGCTGCGAGTGGGACTACGACTTCCGCAACAAGCGTTTTTTGGCCGAGGACAACACGAAGTTTGGGGTGAATATTTTGCTGTATGCGTTGACGTGATGGTTAATAAGACCGCACGTCATGCAGAGCGCAGCGAAGCATCTTTACCGCGCAAGTAATTCATTTACCTATTGCAGTAAAGATGCTTCGCTGCGCTCTGCATGACGTTTTTGTGACTCGACTATAATCCCTAATGACCGAACCAGAAATCAACGCCCTCCTCGCCAAGCTGCCCGTCCTCAAAGCCGAAATCGCCAAGGTCATCGTGGGCCAGGAAACCGTGCTCGACGAAGTGCTGGTGGCCCTGCTCGCCGGCGGCCACGCCCTGCTCGAAGGCGTGCCCGGCCTGGCCAAAACGCTGCTCGTGCGCACGCTGGCCCAGGCCACGGATTTGCCCTTTCGCCGCATCCAGTTCACGCCCGATTTGATGCCGACCGACATCCTCGGCACCGAAGTGTTGGAGGAAGACCACGGCACCGGCCACCGCGTGTTCAAGTTCAACCCCGGCCCCATTTTCGCCAGCCTGGTTTTGGCCGACGAAATCAACCGGACGCCGCCCAAAACCCAGGCCGCCCTGCTCGAAGCCATGCAGGAAGGCCACGTCACCTACGCCGGCACCGAGCACGCGCTGCCCAAGCCCTTCTTCCTGCTGGCCACCCAAAACCCCATCGAGCAAAGCGGCACCTACCCGCTGCCCGAGGCCCAGCTCGACCGGTTTTTGCTGTACGTCCGCATCGGCTATCCCACGGCGGCCGAGGAGCTGGCCGTGCTGCGCGGCACCACGGGCGCGGCCGGCCAGGCGGTGCAGCCCGTGCTGAGCGGGGCCGATATCCGGGCGCTGCAGGCGCTGGTGCGCCAGGTCAGCTTCAGCCCCGAACTGATGGATTTTGTGAACCGGCTGGTGCGGGCCACCCGGCCCGCGACGTCCGAAGTGCAGTTTATCAAGGATTACGGGCGTTGGGGCGCCGGGCCGCGGGCCGGGCAGGCGCTCATACTCTGCGCCAAAGCGCGGGCCCTGCTGCACGGCCGCTTCGCCGCCACGCTCGAAGACCTTCGCACGCTGGCGCCGCCGGTGCTGCGCCACCGGGTGCTGCTGAATTTCAACGCCGAAGCAGAAAACCTGACGGCCGACGACGCCGTGGCCGAGCTGCTGAAAGCCGTTCAGGTTTGAAAAACGTGCTGCTAAACGTGGTGCTGGAAGAACGTCATTGAGCGAACGTCATGTAAAAGAACGTCATGCTAAAAGAACGTCATGCCGAGCGCAGCCGAGGCATCTCGCGTGCAGCAGTAAGCCAATCGATTGAGTTAGTGGCGGCACGCGAGATGCCTCGGCTGCGCTCGGCATGACGTTTCTTTTGCTCACTGTTCATTGCTAACTGTTCATTGCTAACTGCTCACTGCTAACTGCTCCCCGAAATTGCTTTCCCCCGAACTCCTCCACGGCCTGCGCAACTTGTCGCTGGCCGCCCGGCAAGCCGCCGAGGGCTTCCTGAACGGCGCGCACGCCAGCCGGCGGCACGGCGCGGGCATGGAGTTCAGCCAGTACCGGCCCTACCAGCCGGGCGACGACCTGCGCCGCCTCGACTGGCGCCTGGCCGCCCGCTCGGACCGCTACTACCTGCGCGAATCGGAGGTGGACACCAGCCTGCGCGTGCACCTGCTGCTCGACGCCAGCGCCAGCATGAACCACCGCGACGACAACGGCCTGACCAAGCTCGACTACGCCCGGCTGCTGCTGGCCGCCCTGGCCTACCTCGCCACCCAGCAGGGCGATGCCGTGGGCCTCACCATCCTCGGCCCGGCCGGCCTGGCCCACCTGCCGCCCCGCGCCGATGCCCGCCAGCTGCCCCGCCTCTACCACGCCCTCGAAACCGCCGAGGCCGCCGGCCGCTTCCCCAGCGCGGCCACGCTGGCGCCGCTCACCGCCCGGCGGCAGCGCGCCCTCACCGTGTGCGTGAGCGACTTATACGAAGAAGGAGCCGAAATAGGCACCCTGCTCACCCGCCTGCGGGCCACGAGCGGCGAGGTGTTGCTCCTGCATCTGATGGCGCATAACGAGTTGACATTCAGCTACCAAGGTGCCGTTACTTTCAGGGATTTAGAAACCGGCCAAACCTTGCAGCTCGATGCCGACCAGCAGCGCCCCGCCTACCAGCAGCAGCTGCACCAATGGCTGCGCGCCACCGCCCAAACCGCCCGCCGCCAGGGTTTCGACTACCACCAGCTCAGCACCGCCGCGCCGCTCGACCAGGCCATTCGGGAGTTTTTGCGGCGCCGAAATGCCATGAGCTGAGCCACCCGAAGCCTTAGTTAAGAGGCTATAATTCTGAGTTTCATTTTATCTGACTTTCATTTTAATTGTGCTTCTGCAAATGAGCCGATTCGGAGCCCCAGCGGGGCGGCCCGTCGGTAGAAACAACCGATGAGTAAGCATGAAAGCCCCGGCGGGGCGACCCAAAATCGGCCCCACAGTCGGAGGCCGCTCCGCTGAAGATTTTGGCTTTGCCACGTATTCCGACCATTGTTCCGCCTATCTAGGCCTGATAACCAGCATTTTTACATAAGCTCTTCCCGCGCCTTTGTTCACGCTCCTCAACCCATTTGCTTTGCTGGCCCTGTCGGGCCTTGTGGTGCCGGTGGCCATTCACCTCTGGAACCGCCGGCCGGGCCGGGAGGTGGCGGTGGGCAGCCTGCGCTGGCTGGCGGCCGGGGCCAACCGCCGCCTGCGCCACCTGAAGCCCGAGCAGCTTGCGCTGCTGCTGCTCCGGACCGCCCTGCTGGCGGTGCTGGCCGTGGCGGTGGCGGGGCCGGTGTGGCGGCAAACCCGGCCAAGCAGCCGGGGCCAGGTGCTGATTAGCCCGGCGCTACGGGGCAACCCGGCCGTCGCGGTCCTGCGGCCCGCCATCGACTCGCTCCGGCGGCGGGGCTACGCGCTGCGCTGGCTGGCGGCGGGTTTCCCGCGCGTGCCGGGCGGCGCGTGGCGGGCCAGTCTGGCGGGCCGGCGCGCTGGTTTGCGCGGCGCGGGCAGCACGGCAGGTTTCGACTGGGCGCGGGTGCAGCAGGCCGTTGGTGCGTTTCCTGGCCAACCGCTTTTTGTGGTAACCACTTCATCAATAAGGAATTTTCAAGGAATTCACGCCCCGTTGCCCGCTGCCGTTAGCTGGCAAACGCTGCCGGTCGCCACGGCCGAAACCTGGCTGCAAGGCGCGGCCGTGCGGGGCGATAGCCTGCGCCTGCTGCTGGGCCGCAGCACGGAGGCGCAGACTAATTTCCGGCTGGTGTCGGTGGCGCGGCCCCGGCCGGGCGCCGTGCTGCGGGTGGCCGGCCTGGCCCCGCTGCGGTTTGAAACCAGCCCCGAAGGAAGTCAAATCAGGCTCCTGAACACCGGCGCTGGCTTGGCGATTGATTCCGTAACAAACCCGACGCCGCCGGTGCCGGTGCGTACCCGGCCGGTGCGCGCGGTTATCTACGCAACCGCCGCTTATGCCCCGGAGGCGCGCTACCTGCGAGCGGGGCTGCGGGCTGCTGCGGCCGGGCTGCTCGCGCCGCTCGAATTGCGCGTGGCAACGGCATCTTCCGCCCTTGGCGCCGCGCCGGACTGGCTGTTTTGGCTGAGCGACGCGCCGCTGCCGGCGGCCGGGCGCGAGGCGGCGCGCACCGGGGCGGGCGTCTGGCAGGAGGCCGCCGGGCCGGGCATCGCGGATACCGCGCACCTGGCCACGGTCGCGCCGGCCGGCGCGGGCACCGCGATATTTCGGCGGGGCGCACCGGCTGGGGCGGCAGGCGCCGGCCTGCCGCTGTGGGCCGATGGGCAGGGCCGGCCGGTGCTGGCGCGGCAGGCAGCGGGCCGGGGCGCATTCTATAACCTGCACACCCGCCTGAACCCGGCCTGGAGCGAGCTGGCCGACGACCCCGCGCTGCCCGCCCGCCTGCTGGCCCTGCTGCAACCCGAGCCAACCGATGACATTGCCCCGAACGAACCGGCCCTTGCCGACGCCGGGGCCGCGCACGACCAGCGCGCCCTCGACCCCGCTCAGCTTTTCTCAAACCGCCAGCATGCGGCCCATAAAC
The DNA here is from genome assembly GCA_964242365.1 of uncultured Hymenobacter sp. Classification (GTDB taxonomy): domain Bacteria; phylum Bacteroidota; class Bacteroidia; order Cytophagales; family Hymenobacteraceae; genus Hymenobacter. The sequence goes on from CAXTCS010000207.1 coordinate 6,343, forward strand.
CGTTGCCTTCCGGAAATGCCGGTATTTCGGCCCCTTCTACTGCTGCCGATTTGCGGCCGTGGCTGGTGCTGGCGGCCGGCTTGCTGTTTATAATAGAGCGCCTGCTGGCCTTTCGGCGGGAAGCGCGGGCGACAACTTCAACGGTATGATGAGCCAGGTAATTTCCTCTTCTGTAACCCCGGATTTGGGGGCGGCCCGCCGGCTGGTGCGGGCCGTGGGGCGGCGCTACGCCCGGCAGCGGGCGGCGGCCAGGCTGCTGCCCACGGCGGCCGGCGCCGGGCTGCTGGGCCGGCACTGGCCGGGTGCCCAGCCGGCAGTGGCAGCCGTGGCGGGGTTGGGCGTGCTGGCGCTGCTGTGGCTGCTGTGGGTGCTGGCGCCGCTGCGGCAAGTGCGGCCCGCCACCGTCGCGCCCCGGCTCGACCGGCAGTTTGCGGCGCTGGAAGACAGCACCGGCCTGCTGTTGCGCCCGCCCGAAGAGTTGAATTTATTGGAGCAGTTGCAGCAGCAGCGGGTGGCGCGGCGGCTGGGCGAGCTGCGCGCGGCCGGGTTGCTGTTGCTGGCGCTGCCCGTCGATTTTCGGCGGGCGGGGTGGCTCACGGGCCTGCTGCTGGCGGCCAGCGCGGCGCTGTGGTGGCGGCCCCCGACCCAAAAACTACCCAAATTGACGGGGGTAGCGGTTCATTTTCTGAGCAGCGGCCGCCCCGCCGCGCCCGGCCCGGCGCCGGGCCGCATCGTCGAAACGCGGGTGCGGGTGGTGCCCCCGGCCTACACCCGGCAAGCGGCGTTTGCGCCGGCGCAGGCGTCGTTTCAGTGCCCGCAGGGCGCGCGGGTGCGCTGGCTGGTGCGCGTGAGTGGCGCCGGCCGGGCCGGCCGGCCGGCGCCGGAGCTGGAATTGGGCCAGCGGCGGCGGCGCCTGCGGCCGGTGGCCGGGCAGGCAAGCGTGTTTTTTACGGAGGAAATCCTGACCGCTTCGACCCTCTACCGGCTGCGGTACGCGGGCACGGTTTCCGACGATTACGCCATCGACGTGCGGCCCGACCAGGCGCCGGTGTTGCGCATCCTGACGCCCAAAGCCTATACGTTGGTGGCCGCCGTCGGCCAGCGGCCCGAGGTGGCAATCCGCGCCGCCGTGCGCGACGACTACGGCCTGAGCCGGGCCGAGCTGGTCATCACCGTGGCGCAGGGCCAGGGCGAAGCGGTGAAGTTTCGGGAAGTGCGGCGCGATTTGAGCGCGGGCCTGGGCGACAATCCGGCGCAGGCTGCCCTCGCCAGCCAGCTCAACCTGCCCCGGCTGGGCCTGACTTATGGCGATGAGCTGTACTTCTACCTCACGGCCCGCGACAACCACGGCCACACCGCCCGCACCGATGCCTACCTCGTGCAGTGGCAGGACACGGCCGTGGCCGACAGCCCCACCGCCCTGGGCATGGGCGTGAAAGTGGCCCCCGCCTACTTCCGCAGCGAACGCCAGATTATCATCGACACCGAAAAGCTGCTGGCCGAAAAACACCGCCTCGACGCCGCCACCGTGGCCAGCCGGGCCAATGCCCTCGGCTTCGACCAGCAAACGCTGCGCCTGCGCTACGGCAAGTTTATGGGCGAAGAAGCGGAAGCCGGCATCGGGGCCGAAGCCGCCCAGCACGCCCCCACGGCCGAACACGACGCGCCCACCGCCGAAGCCCCGG
>CAXTCS010000208.1:0-7961 GCA_964242365.1 uncultured Hymenobacter sp.
GGGAGAGTCGGTCGCCGCCAACCTTATTTGCCCCAACGCCTGCCGCTTCCACAGCGGCAGGCGTTTTGCGTTCGGGAACCGAGTAAATAATTGATATTAGCTTTCGAATTTTTTAGCTTTCGAATTTTAGAACCATCGATTAAATACGCCTTTGAATGATTGAGTGATTGCAATGTGTTAAAATTATATTATCAGTCAATAACACAGTGACGTCAGAGATGCAGCTAACCTATCCGTGGTTTCTAGTGGGGCTAATGGCACTTGCCATTCCAATTATTATTCACTTACTGCAATTACGCCGTCCGCAACGGTTGCTATTTACTAATACTGCCTTCATTAAAGAGGTGGAATTGGTTACAATGCGCCACAGAAAAATGCGGTGTTTATTGGTGCTGTTGACGAGGATACTTGCTGTAGCGGCTTTGGTCTTCGTTTTTTGCCAACCTTTTATTCCAACTGCACAGAATAAAAGCGCAGGTATGGCCGCTGGCCTTGATGTATTAATAGATAATTCTTATAGCATGCAACAGAGGGGTGTTGCTACAAACTTATTGCTTGGGGAGGCTATTGCTGAAGCTCGGAATTTGGGCTCGTCGGCAATGGCAGACGCTAGGTTTAAGCTTATTAACAGCAGCAATGCGTTAATCAATCGGGCTGATTACTCGGCAAAACTGGATGAGTTGAAGCTAACCGCGCGCGGTTCCTTTTATAAGATTGGTGCTGAAAATGGTGGGCAGCATGATGATAGAAACCCTTTTTACTTGTTCTCAGATTTTCAGAAAAATAAGTTTGATGCGAGAGCTCTGGATAAATTAGGCCTAAATCGTGAAGTGGTTTTGTTGCCAGTTGTGGGGCAAAAGGTCGGCAATGTGTATGCCGATAGTGTTTGGTTGGAGGATGCATTCGTGCGGGTGGGTACCAATTTGGGGTTGCATGTTCGATTACGGAACGGAGGCAGTCTTTCAGCTGATGAATGCCCAGTGAAGGTGTTTTTGGGGGCGAGGCAGGTGGCGGCTTTCCGCGTGACGGTGGGGGCTGGGCAAGCGATGACTTCGGTGGTGCAGGTGCAGGTAAGTGATGGGGCGGTGGCCATGGGGCGAGTGGTGACGGAAGACACGCCGGTTACTTTTGACAACACATACTATTTTACCTTGCAGCCAGCGGCGGCCATCCAGGTGCTGGAGATTGGGGCAGAACCGGTAGCGCAACAACTCTATGGCAATGAGCCGCTCTTTACTTACTCGTTTGCAAAGCCTGACCACGTGAATTATAGTGCCCTGCGGGGAGCGAATCTGGTGCTGGTGCGCGAAGTCGGGAACGTGGATGCAAGCCTGCGCGATGGCTTGCGCGCGGTGCTGAAACGCGGGGGCAGCGTGGTAATAGTGCCTTCGTCGGTGGCGACAGGACGCGCTTCGTACCAATTGCTTTTTAAGGATTTGGGACTGGGAGCGGTGCAGTGGGAGACGGCCACGGCCGCGCCCGAACCACGGGAAGTAGCGATGCCAAATGCGCACGAGCCATTTTTTCGGGACGTATTTGGGGCCCAACAGCGGGCGGTGACGATGCCGCGCGCGGCACCCGTACTGCGCTGGGCGCGGACGGGAACGGATATTCTGCGTCTGCGCGACGGAGAAAGCTATTTGGCAGAATTTGCTAGCGGTGCGGGCCGCGTATATGTGTTTGCAGCGCCTTTTGCGAAGGAGTACTCCGATTTTGTGACGCACGCCCTGTTTGTGCCGGTCATGTATCGGATGGCAATGTTGAGTTATCGCAATGAGCAGCTGCCCGCCTACCGCCTGACGCAGGGAACGGTGGGCCTACAGATACCGGCCGGATTGGCGGGAGCAAACGAAGCACCAGGCCGCGCCGATGAAGCGGGATTTCAATTGGTAAAAGACAGCCTAAGGTTAATTCCGGCGCAGCGGGTGTTGGGGCAAGAAGTGCAACTGACCCTGCCCGCGGGCATGGACGCGCCAGGCTTTTACCAGGTACAGCGGCGCGGGAAGGTGCTGACTACCTTGGCCTTCAACCAGAACAAGCGCGAATCGGAGCTGGCCGCGTACTCGGCCGATGAGTTGCGCCAGCTGATTGGGCCGAAGCGGCCCAATATCCGGGTGCTGGAAGGCGGGGCCGATGGGTCCGGTTTAGCCAAATTTCGGGCGGAGCAAAAGGGGCAGCCGTTGTGGCGGTATTTCCTGGCGGTGGCGTTGGCGTGTCTGTTAGTGGAGGCGATGCTGCTGCGTTTCGGCGGACAGCAAGCGCCGGCCAACAGGGTTAAAGTCGCCGGCTAATGCAGGGTTGAAGGAGCATTTCGCTGATTTGATGGGCTTGTGAGACGTAACTTGCCGCTTTAATCGACGCATTGTTTATGGTTGAATTCCCCCTTGAACCGAATACGCCAGCAGCGACGTCATCTTATCAGCAGGTGAGGCGGCTGGCGTTGTATTTTGGGGTAGGTGCGGGGTTGGTGTGCGGGTTGTGGATGGTGGCACTGCAACTCACCGGCAGCAATGGCTTCGGTCCCAAACAGATTCTGGCCCAGCTGTTGGTGCCGCTGGCGGCGGTGGCGAGCGAATGGTTTTTGCGGCGGCGATTGCAACCCGAGAAGTCGGGGCTGGGGCGCTCGTTGGGCGTGGGCACTTTGACGGCCCTGTTGGCAGCATTGGTTTCGGCCAGCAGCCTGGTGGGGCTGGCGCATGCCGCCGGCGAGCCGGCCCTGGCCCGGCACCGCGCCGAGGTAGTGGAAATCGTGCGGGCGCAACAGCGCGAAAACGCCAAGGTGGTGGTGCCGGCGCAGCAGCGGCAGCAACAGATTCAGCGCGTGGAGAACATGACGGTGGGCGACATGGCCACGAGCAATTTTCTGCAAGTGCTGGTGTTGGGCCTGGTGCTGGCGGTGCCCGCCGGAATATTCCTGCGAGAATAATTCGGTTTACCTTTCGGTTCACTTCATCCCAACAGCCATGGAAACGAATGCTACTTCGGTAACGCCCGCCTCGGTGGGCCTGCGCTACGGCCTACTCACGGGCCTAGTCAACATCATCTTTTCGTTCATCCTATTTGTGACGCATGCTGACCAATCGCCGGTGCGCTGGTTGGGACTGGGTATTCTGATAGCAGGGATGGTGCTGGCCCACAATGCCTATAAGCAAGCACAAGGCGGCTTTATGAATTATGCTGAGGGCCTGGGAATTGGCGCGATAATGAGCCTGGTTTCCGGTGTGCTGTCTACCGCGTTCAGCTACGTGTACATAAAATTTGTTGACCCAGAGTATATGGCGCGCGTAATGGAAACTACTCGCGCCAAAATGGAAGAAAAAGGCGGCATGACTGACGAACAAATTGACCAGACCGTCGCCATGATACAGAAATTTAGTTCAGGGGGCTGGATGGTATTATTTGGAATAGTTGGGTCGTTACTATTTGGTTTTTTAATTGCGCTGGTAGTCTCAGCATTTACAAAGCGTAATCGGCCTGAATTTGAATAAGCCCATTGCTAATTTTCCGGTGGAAATTTCCATCGTTATTCCGCTGCTCAACGAAGCAGAATCGTTGCCCGAGCTCACGCGCTGGATTGCGCGGGTGCTGGAGGCGCGCGGGCTTTCTTACGAAGTGATTCTGATTGACGACGGCTCGACGGATGATTCCTGGGGCGTGATTGAGGCCTTGGCGGCGGAAGACGGCACGTTGCGCGGCATTCGTTTCAACCGGAACTATGGCAAGTCGGCGGCCCTGAACGTGGGCTTTGAGGCGGCGCGCGGCCGGGTGGTGTGCACCATGGATGCCGACTTGCAGGACTCGCCCGAAGAGCTGCCCGAGCTGTACCGCATGATTGTGGAGGACAAATTCGACCTGGTGAGCGGCTGGAAGCAGAAGCGGTTTGACCCGCTGTCGAAAACCATTCCCACCAAATTATTCAACGGCGCGACGCGGTGGCTTTCGGGCATTCAGCTGCACGATTTTAACTGCGGCCTGAAATCTTACGACCAGCGCGTGGTGAAAAGCATTGAGGTGTACGGCGAGATGCACCGCTACATTCCGGTGATTGCGAAATGGAACGGGTTTCGGAAGATTGGCGAGAAGGTGGTGCAGCACCAGGAACGCAAGTACGGCGTGACGAAATTTGGGCTGGAGCGGTTCGTGTACGGCTTTCTGGATTTGGCCAGCATCACGTTTGTGAGCCGGTTTCGGCGCCGGCCGATGCACTTTTTTGGCACCCTGGGCAGCCTGTCGTTCTTGCTGGGGATGCTGCTGACGCTGTGGCTGACGGGCGAAAAAGTATGGCTGGCGTTCCATAATCTGAAAGCGCGAAACGTGACGGACCAGCCGCTGTTCTTCCTGGCGCTGGTGGCGGTGATTGTGGGAGTCCAGTTGTTTTTGGCGGGTTTTCTGGCCGAAATGGTGCAGTTGAACGGACCCAAGCGCAACGATTACCTGGTGCGCGAAACGCTTAACTAAATCCATTTAACAGTTAGCAATTAACATTTAACAGTCGTTCCACAGTCACTTTATGGCGCGATTAGGAGGCCTTCAGCGTGTTAAATGTCAATTGTTAAATGAAATGAAAGTTGTAATAATTGGGCCGGCGTATCCGTTGCGGGGTGGGTTGGCGACGTACGACGAGCGGCTGGCGCGGGCTTTTCAGGCGGCGGGCGACGCGGTGCGTATCGTGACGTTTTCGCTGCAATACCCGGACTTTTTATTTCCGGGCCAGACGCAGTTTAGTACCGAGCCGGGGCCGGTCGATTTGGCCATTGAGGTGAGCTTGAACTCGGTGAATCCGCTGTCGTGGCTGGCGGTGGGGCGCAAATTGCGGGCCGAGCGGCCCGATTTGGTGGTGTTTCGGTTCTGGCTGCCGTTTATGGGGCCGGCGCTGGGCACGGTGGCGCGGCTGGTGCGCGGCAACGGCCACACGCGCGTGGTGGCAATCACCGACAACGTGATTCCGCACGAGAAGCGGCCGGGCGATGGGCCGCTGACGCGCTATTTCCTGCGGGCCTGCGACGGGTTTGTGACCATGAGCCGCAGCGTGTTGCAGGATTTGCGGCGGCTGGGGTTTGGGCAGAAGCCGGCGCTGTACCGGCCGCATCCGCTGTACGATAATTTCGGGCCGCTAAAGCCGAAGGCGGCGGCGCTGGGGGCGCTCGGGTTGCCGGATGCCGCGGGCTATTTGTTGTTTTTTGGGTTTATCCGGGCTTATAAGGGGTTGGATGTATTGCTGGAAGCTTTCGCGGATAATCGAATTGCTGCGCTGCCCATTAAATTAATTATCGCGGGGGAATTTTATGAAGATGCGGCGCCGTACGAGGAATTAATTAAGCGCCATAAATTAGAAGACAGAATAATTCGGGCCACCGATTTTATTCCGAATGACTCGGTGGTGAATTATTTCTGCGCGGCCGATTTAATTGTGCAGCCTTACAAGAACGCGACGCAAAGCGGGGTGTCGCAAATCGCCTACCATTTTGAGCGGCCCATGCTGGTGACCGACGTGGGCGGGCTGGCCGAACTGATTCCGGCCGGGGTGGTGGGCTACGTGGTGCCGCCCACGCCCGCGGCTATTGCCGATGCGGTGGTCGATTTTTATGGCAATAAGCGGGAGGCGGCTTTTGTGGCGGGGGTGCAGGAGGAGAAAAAGCAGTTTTCGTGGGAGGTGATGGTGACGGCGCTGAAGGAAGTGGGGTGCCGGAACCTCACCCCCTGACCCCCTCTCCAAAAAAGAGGGGGCACCGGTCTTGCTTCAGCGATTCATTTAGAGCCAAAATAGCCTGCTATTTAGCAGGCTATTTTGGCTTGTTACGGTGGGAAAAATACGATTAGTGCATGTCCGGTGCCCCCTCTTTTTTGGAGAGGGGGTCAGGGGGTGAGGTTACAGCGGCACGCTTTCCCGCACGGCGCGCAACACTTTCTCGGCCGGCAGGTCTTCCATGCAGCTGGTGCCCAGCTGGCAGGTGCCCCGGTAGAAGCAGACGCACGACTTGTCGGGCCCCACGATTTGGCCGCGGCCGTAGAGGTCAAATTCGTGGGGGTTGAAGATGTTGTTCATCAGGATGGTGGGCTTGCGCAGGGCGATGCTGATGTGCATGGCCATCGTGACCTGGGTCACGATGCCGTCGAGCTGGTGCAGCAGGTTGATGAACTGGGGGAGGGGGAAGGTGCCGGGGTAGGCGGCGCCGGTGGCGGCGTGCAGCAGGCGGTTGCGGGCGTCTTCGGCCTCGCCGCCGAGCAGGATGGGCGTGTAGCCGGCCCGCTGGAGCCCGCCGATGAGGGCAATCCAACGGGCGTCGCTCCAGAGGCGGGTGGTCCAGCGGTCGCCGCAGCCGGTGTTGAGGCCGATGCGGGGGCCAGGGGCGGCGGGCAGGTGGCTCCAGTCGTAGCCTTTGTCGGCGTGGGTGTCGAAGACGTATTCTTCGCCCCGGAAATCGAAGCCGCAGAGCTCGAAGATTTCCTGCACGTAGGGCTTGGTGTTGGCCTGGCTGGTTTGGTCGAAGATGCCGGTGAGGAACTTGTGCTCGGCCAGCGCGTTGGCGGGCCAGGCCACGCCGTCGTGCGGGCGCAGGGCGTAACCAAATTTCTCGGTGGCGGCAATGGTGTTCAGCAGGGCGCAGGCTTCCTTTTCTTTGTCGAGGTTGATGACCACGTCGAACTGCCGGGCTTGCAGCTGCAAGGCGCTGGCAAAATCAAACTTGAGAATCTCCTCAATCTCGCCCTGGGGCAGGATAGCGGGCGTGAGCGTGAGCCAGGTAATGGCGCAGCCGGGCCGCTCGTGGCGCAGCCGCCGCAGCAAGGGCGTGGTCCGGATGACGTCGCCGATGGCCCCGAGCTTGATGATGAGGATGCGCTGCGTCACGGGCGCGTAGGCCGGGCAGCCGGCGCACACGTAGCCGTCGGTTTTGTTGGGGCGGCAGGGCAGGTCGCCGCGAAAATGGCGGCAATCGGGGTGAACAACGACGTCGTGAAGGAGCTGGGGCACGTGGGCGGGGAAGCAGGTGATGCGGTAAAATTAACAGCTGATGTTACGCAGTGGTGCTCCTGCATCCGCTGTACCAAGTGGTTGCTGGTTTCTAGTTGCTGGTTGCTGGTTCCTGGTTGCTAGTTAGACATCAACGAGCAACGAGCAACGAGCAACGAGAAACCAGGAACTAGCAACGAGAAACCAGCAACCAGCAACGAGAAGCCAGCAACGAGAAACCAGACGGGAGTCGCCGCGGCCACTGCGTAACAGCAGTTAACAGGCAATGCCGCCCGCAAAAAAGCCGCCGCTGGCCCGGCGGGCAGCGGCGGCTTTCGAAACAAGCCCCGCCGTGGTTTACAGCGTGACGTTGAACTTGCCGTTGGTGATGGTTTTGGTAGTAATGGGCGCCACTATGGTCGTGGCCGTGAACGTGAACGTGCCGCTGGCGCTGGTGGCCGTGAGGCTGGTGAGCGTGATGCTGCCCGTGGTGGACAAATACAGCTGGCTGGCAGCAGAGCTAATACCGGTGGTGTAGATGGCGTTAGCGTCGCTGGTCGGGGTGATGGTGTAGGTGCCCACGCTTTTGGGCATCGACAGGGACAGGTACGTGAGGTTGCTGGTGGTGCCGGCCGTGCCGGAAATCTCAAGCACGGGTCCCTTCGCACTGGTCTGGTTGGACGCCGCCGTGAGGTTGCTGCCGTCGGCGCTCCAGGTCAGGCCCTGGGTGGGAGCGTGGGTGGGGGTAGGGGTCGGGTCGGGGTCCTTCTTGTTCGAGCAGGCGACCAGAGAAGAAAATGCCAGCAGGGTGGCGACAGTGCGGAAATAACGTGAGGAGAGCATTAGGGAAAAAAAGAGAGGCGGTGAGAAAATTAGTTTGCTGGCGCAACTGATTGCTGGCGCGCGTCTGCGACGCGCTGCCGCCGGGGTTCGAGTCTGTGACTCGTTGTCCGAACGACTGGTGCGGGCTTTGTTCAACGAGCGAGTCTCAGACTCGAACCCAGTCGGC
>CAXTCS010000209.1:0-7956 GCA_964242365.1 uncultured Hymenobacter sp.
TTCGGCTTGTGCATACCTCAAATTTACCTTGACCTACCAACTGCGTAACTCCTAAGGTTATAAGTGGGTTGTAAGCGTTGGACCGGAAATCCCCTTATTTTGAGGAGGGTGTTTTTGCGCGGCGGAAATTGGGGCGGCGCGGCGCTCGTTCGACGGGCCGACCACCCCAGTGGCCGCTTCGCGGCCACGTCCCCTCCTTGCCAAGGAGGGGAGTTGTCGTTCTTGCGTCTTCATTTCCGCACCTCGCCCCATGCCGCTATCCGCCAACGATTACGAAGCCACTTCCTGGGAAGACTTGCAGCGGCTGCTGTTTCAGGACACCTGGGATGCGCGCATTGGGCGGTTCCGCTCGCCGTTTGTGTACCGGGGCGGCCGTTCGCGCCATTTTCAGCTCGAAACCAGCTTGCAGCGCCTCGGCGGCGAATACCACCAGCTGGAGCACCATCTGCTGCGCAATTTTCGCAAGTATGCCCGCGATACCACGGTGCCCAGTCAGACGGCTAGCAACTGGGACTGGCTGGCGCTGGCCCAGCACCACGGCCTGCCCACGCGCCTGCTCGACTGGACGTATTCGCCCTACGTGGCCCTGCATTTTGCCACCGACGACCTCGACGCTTACCACGAAGACGGCATTATTTGGGCGCTGAACTACGTGAAGGCCGCCGAGCACCTGCCCCAACGCCTGCGCCAAACCTTGCGGCAAGAAGGCTCCAACGTCTTCACCTCCGAGCTGTTGCAGCCGGTAAGCAGCAGCTTGCGCGAGCTCGAAGAGCTGCAAGCCGAGCCGTACGTCCTGTTTTTGGAGCCGCCCAGTCTCGATGCCCGCATCGTGCACCAGTACGCACTGTTTTCGTTGATGAGCACGGCCCAAAGCGTGCTGCACGACTGGCTGGCCGACCGGCCCGACCTGTATTTCCGCATCATTCTGCCCGCCCGCCTCAAGTGGGAAGTGCGCGACAAGCTCGACCAGGCCAACATCACCGAGCGGGTGCTGCTGCCGGGCCTTGGCGGCCTCAGCCGCTGGCTGCACCGCCACTATTCGCCCAGAAGTGAAAACCGGAGCTTTCTGGACGAGAACGAGATGCGGTAGGTAAGGGCTGGCCTTGCGCTAGCCGCAAGTGGCAAAGAGGGAGGAACCACTAATACAGCAACGTAGTAAAAAGTTGCTTGCCTATAAAATCAGGGCCTATTTTGGGTCGAGGTAGGAAACATGCGTGGCTCCCAGCCCATTGCTGCAGCTGGCAACTCACCGGCGCACCAGTGCTAAGTGGCTGGGCATGGCCACCGCCACGCTTAGCTGCACCGCGTTGCGGGCCAGCGCCAGCCCGGCGGCTTCCGTGGCCTGGGTTTGGTGCAGGTAGGCCATTTCGAGGGCGATGCGGCGGCTGGCCCGGTAGCCGAGGCCCGCACCGGCGCGGTTTTCCTCCAGAAAGCTGCGGCCTTCGTGGGAGCCCAGACCCGCAAATACTTCATCGGCCGCCATCAGGAAAAAACTGCCCACCGGCAGCTGCCCGCTGGCCCGCAGCGGCATCACCAGCCGCAGTTGGTAGCGCAGGCGCGGAGCAAACCGAAAAGCCGCCTCCGGGGCGGGGCGGAGCCAGCGTTCTTCGGCGCGCAGGCGGTGGTTGGCGCGCACGGCGCCGGCCACGTCGGCCACCGCCACTTCCTGGTAAAAGCGGTTTCCTCCTACCAAGTTACGGGAATGTTACCTTGTATTATCAAATTGTTTCCCATTGCAAAAACAATTATGACGTGCTGTCAATAAGCTGATTCGCTATTTGAAAAGTGGATTCATTGCGGCCCCAGTCGTTTCTTGGTAAGCTTGGTTGGGACGTGCTCCATGGGCTTGTCGGGCCAGGGGTGTTTGGGGTAGCGGCCCTTCAAATCTTTGCGCACTTCGAAGTAGCCTTTCTCCCAAAAGCTGCGCAAATCGCGGGTGACCTGCGCCGGCCGGCCGCCCGGCGACAGCAAATGCAGCAGCAGCGGCACGCGCCCGCCGGCCACGGCCGGCGTTTCGGTGAGGCCAAACAGCTCCTGAAGCTTCACGGCCAGCACGGGGGCGGCGGGGTCGCTGTAATCGAGGGCAACGAGTGAGCCGCTGGGCACTTCGAGCGCAGCGGGCGCGAGGCGGTCGAGGGTTTGGCGCTGGGCCCAGCCGCCGGGCAGGCGCGCCAGCAGCGGCTCGGCGAGGTCGAGGCGCTGCACGTCGGCCAGGGTTTTGAGGCCCGCCAGGTGCGGGCCGAGCCACCCGGCCAGCTCCCGCGTCAGGGTTTCGTCGTCGAAAGCCGGCCAGGATTCGGCGGGCGCGTCGGCCGTTTCGGCAAGCGGCAGCTGCTGCCGCAGAAACTCCAGCCGCTGCTGGAGCTGGCGGGCACCGGCCGTCCAGTTCAGCTTATTCAGCCCCGCTTCCTGCAAATAAGCCAGTAAGGCCTGCGCCACCAGGGCCGGGTTGGGCTGGCCGATGACGGTTTCGGCCAGCAGCAGGGCCCCGAGCCGGCGCACGCGGCGGCCGGTTACGCGCTGGGCGGCGGGGTCGTAGCGCACCTCGTCGGTGGTGGTAATCTGGTCGGCGAAGGCCTGCTCCAGCTCCTCTTGCTCCAGCGGCGCGGCCAGTGTAGCGCGCGGCGCCGAAACCGTGCCCGCCAGGTGCGCCACCGCGAAAAACCGGGCCTGCGGGTCTACCTCGCTGGTATTCAGGCTTACCCGTTGGCCGGTGACGAGGCGCAGCCGGTCGGGGGTTTCGCGCTGGGCCAGGCGGTCGGGGTAGGCCAGCGCGGTGAGCAGGCCCACCGGCGCCTGCGCGGCCGAGTAGCTGAGCGAATGTTCTTTCAAGCCCAACCGACCGGCCAGGTTGCGGGCCACGTCGCGCACGCGCTGCAAAGTGGCGTGGTGCACCGCCAGGCCGGGCAGCGGCGGCCGGCCGCTGGCCAGGGCTTCGAGGCGCAGGCGCAGGTCGGGCGGAGCCGGGCGGGTATCGGTAGGGGAGGCCCAGCGCAGCAGGTCGCGCTCGGCCAGCAAAGCCGCCAGGGCCGCAGCGGCCGCCCCGTGGCCCAGCTCCTGGCCGCGCACCACGAGGTGGCCCAGCCGGGGAGGCAAGCCCAAAGCAGCCAATTTCCGGCCGTGGGTAGTCGGCTTTGCCTTGAATGAAGAATGAGGAATGAGGAATGAAGAATTATCATCTGCCAATTCTTCATTCTTCATTCTTAATTCTTCATTAAGCGCAGCGTCATTAAGCCCAGCGTCCACCGCGCCGAGGCGCAGCAGCAAATCGCGGGCTTGGGCGAAGGCAGCCGCCGGGGGCGCGTCGAGCCAGCGGAGGCTGGTGGGCTCGGACGCGCCCCAGAGGGCCAGCTCCAGCACCAGGCTGCTGAGGTCGGCGGTGTGGATTTCGGGCGGGCGGTGGGCGGGCAGGTGGTGGTGCTCGGCTTCGGTCCAGAGGCGGTAGCAGGTGCCGGGGGCCAGGCGGCCGGCGCGGCCCCGGCGCTGGTCGGCGGCGGCGCGGGCCACGGGCACGGTTTCGAGGGTGGTGAAGCCGGTGCGCGGCACGAAGCGCGGCACCCGCGCAAAGCCGCCGTCAATCACCACCCGCACGCCTTCGATGGTGAGGCTGGTTTCGGCAATGCTGGTGGCCAGGATGACCTTGCGCCGGCCGGCCCGCGCTGGGCGCAGGGCCGCGTCCTGCACTTCCAGCGGCAGCTCGCCGTGCAGCAGGTGCAGGTCGATGTGGTCGGGCAAGTCGTTGAGGGCCCGGGCGCTGCGCTGCAAGTCGGCCACGCCGGGCAGGAACACCAGCACGTCGCCCTCGGGGTGGGCCCCCAGCGCGGCCCGCACCTGGGCCGGCACCAGGGCGGCCAGCCGCTCGCCGGGCCGGTTGGGCAGGGCCGCGGCCCGGCGCGGGTCGAGGTAGTGCGTGTCAATCGGAAACAAAAAGCCCGCCGACGACACCACCGGCGCGGGCAGCCATTGCCCCAGCCGCTGCGCCTCCAGCGTGGCGCTCATGATGAGAATCCGCAGCTCGGGCCGCAGCACGGCTTGCGCGTCCAGGGCCAGGGCCAGGCCGAGGTCGGCGTTCAGGCTGCGCTCGTGGAACTCGTCGAACACCACGCAGGCCACGCCTTCCAGGGCCGGGTCGTCTTGCAGCATCCGCGTCAGAATGCCTTCGGTGATGACCTCCACGCGGGTGTCCGGGCTCACTTTACTATCGAGCCGCACGCGGTAGCCGATGGTGCGGCCCACGGGCTCGCCCAGCAGCTGGGCCAGGCGGGCGGCGGCCCCGCGCACGGCCAGCTGGCGCGGCTCCAGCACCAGAATTTTATCGGCGGGGTGGCGCCAGTCGGCGGCCAGCAGCGCCAGCGGCACCACGGTGGTTTTGCCCGCGCCGGGCGGCGCCTCCAGCACCACGCGGCTGTGCGCGGCCAGGGCCGCCCGCAGGGCGGGCAGCGCCGCGAGAATGGGCAAATCGGGCAGCGGCGGCAGGACGAAAACGGGGTTCACCGGCCAAAATTACACCCGCCGCATCGGCCACAGCTCCACGCTCACGGGGCCGCCGGCGTGCACCACGGGCTTGCCGGCGGGCGTGGGCAGGCCGTGGCTTTCAACCAATGACGACTCGAAGTGCAGCACCTGGGCCGTGCGCAAGGGCCAGGGCGCGTGGGCCACCCGGCCCTGGTAGAGCTTGGTTTGGGCCGTGTTGCCGGCGTAGAGGCAGTAGCGCTCGGTGAGAAAAAACGCCAGCGAGCCGGGCTCGGCGGGCGGCAGGGGCGGGCCGATTTTCCAGGTGGCGCGGAAATGGGCGGCCGGTGCGCCCGCGTGCGTGCGCTCGGCCGTGAACTGCCGCAGCTCGGGGCCGGGGCTGTCGAGGCGCATGGTGGCGCGCAGGTAGGGCAGGTTGAAAAACGTGCGGGCCGCCCACACGGCCAGCGCGTTGGTGGCATCGAGCGAGAAAAACCACACGCCCGGCACGCCGTCGAGGTGCACGTAGGTGCGCACGTTCAGCTCCAGAAATTCGTTGGCTCCCGGCACCGGCGGGCTGATGCGGGTGCGCACCTTCGACATCCGGAACGGCACCACGGCCAGCCACGCCATGCCGTCGTAGGTGTCGATTTTGAGCCGCGGCGGCAGGTGGGGCTGCAACATTTCGACCGGCACCGGCCAGTGCAGGAACAGCAAATCGCCCCATTCCTGGCGGAGCAGTGGCGCCCCGATGGGCCGCTCGCGCAGGGCCAGCCGGTTGGCCAGCGTCGGGGCAGTGGGGTCGGCGAGGAGCGCGGCGGCAAGTGGAAAGTCGGGCATGGGCGGCGGATAGTTGGTTTTTCTTCAACAAAGCCCGGAACCAAACGATTGCGGCCGGGCCGAAATAGGCCCCCCGCGCCGACCCTAATAGCCTAATAACGCGGAAAATCCGGGTCGACCCGGGCGGCCCAGGCGGCCACGCCACCGCGCAGGTTCAGCGCGTTGGTGCGGCCCAGGCGCTGGCGCAGGTAGGCCAGGGCGTGGGCCGAGCGCACGCCGTGGTGGCAGATGAGCACCACCGCGCCGTCGGCGCGGATTTCGGCGGCGCGGCGCGGCAGCTCGTCGAGGGGCAGCAGCAGGCTGCCGGGCAGGTGGCAGTAGGCGTATTCTTCGGGCTCGCGCACGTCTATCAGTTGCAGGTCTTCGCCGGCTTGCTGGCGGCGGTGCAGCTCTTCGGGGCTGATTTCCAGGGGGACGCTTTCCATTGCGGGGCAGTAAAAAGGCAAAAATAGGGCCGGGGCGGCCTACCTTGCGGCTTCTCCTGTCTTGCTTGTGTTGGCTGCGCTTTTGCTTTTCGATTTTTTGACAGCGGCCTGGGCCGCCACCCGGGCGGCCGACCCGCTCGAAGTGGCCGGCGTGGTTACGGGCATCGCCTGCGTGTGGCTGGCCGCCCGCAACTCGGTTTGGAACTTCCCGTTCGCCATCGTCAGCTGCGGCCTTTACCTGGTCGTTTTTGGGCGCGTGCGGCTGTACTCCGATGCCGGTTTGCAGCTGGCTTTCATTGCGTTGTCGGTGTATGGCTGGGTAGCGTGGCTGCGCGGCGCGGCGGCTTCCGAAGCGCCGGCCGCGGCCGAGCTGCCCATTGCCCACACGCCCCGGCGCGTGGCCCTCTGGCTGGCCGGCGCGGGCCTGCTCTATGCGCTGGGGGCCGGGTTTTTGTTCACCCACACCGACGCCGCGCTGCCGTATTGGGACAGCACCACCACGGCCGTTAGCCTGGTGGCCCAAGTGCTGCTTTCGCGCCGCAACATCGAGAACTGGCTGCTCTGGATGGGCGTCGACGTGGCGTATGTGGGCATGTACTGGCACCGCCACCTCTACCTCACCAGCGCCCTCTACGCCGTGTTTTTGGTGCTGGCCGCGTATGGCTACTGGCAGTGGCGCCGCGAGCTGGCGGCCCGGCTGCTTGCGCCCGCGCCGGCCACGGCCTGATGCCCTATTAAGTTTAGGTGAAGCGGTGTAAAGCCCCGGCAAAAAAGCGGCCCCGCGCCTTTTTGCCTAATGAATACTGCCAAAGAATGCCCTCGTAATTCTACCCGATAATGAGCCTTTGGCATTTTTGGCCGTACACCCGTCTTTCACTCCTTCTTCTCATCTTCTGAAGTTGCTGCGCGTTTCCCTCACCGGCCCCGAATCGACGGGCAAAACGACGCTGGCCACGCGGCTGGCGGCGCACTACGGCACCTCGTTTGCCCCCGAGTTTGCCCGCGAGTATTTGGCCCTTTCCGGCCCGCACTACACCGCCGAAGACCTCGAAAAAATAGCCCGTGGCCAGCTGGCCGCCGAGGCCGAGGCTGAAACCCGGGCCCACCGGTTGGTGTTCTGCGACAGCGACTTGCTGGTGATAAAAATCTGGGCC
Source organism: uncultured Hymenobacter sp. (assembly GCA_964242365.1). Classification (GTDB taxonomy): domain Bacteria; phylum Bacteroidota; class Bacteroidia; order Cytophagales; family Hymenobacteraceae; genus Hymenobacter. The sequence goes on from CAXTCS010000209.1 coordinate 6,872, forward strand.
GAGCATTCCTTCGGCACCTGTCCCGAATGGATTGAGAAGCGCATCGACCAGCAGCACTACGACCTGGTGCTGCTCATGGGCGTCGACCTGCCCTGGCAGCCCGACCCGCTCCGCGAGCATCCGCACCTGCGCCAGCAGTTCTACGACCTCTACCAGCGCGAATTGCGCGAGCAGATGGCCAACTTTGCCGAAATTTCCGGCGACGGCGACCGGCGCTTTGCGCAAGCCTGTTTTTTGGTGGATGAGCTGCTGCGCGGCGTCGCGCAGCCATCCGTTGTAGCAGAAAAAATGATGCCCTACCACCGCCCCGATTTGGTGCTGAGCACGCCGCAGTGCCGCGCCACTTTTGCCGCCCACGGCGCCGAGCTCACCAGCCTGGTCACGCCCGCCAACGGCCTCGAATACGTGTGGGCCGGCGACCCCGCCGTGTGGGCCCGCCACGCGCCCGTGCTTTTCCCGCTGGTGGGCCGCCTGCCCGACGACGCCTACCAATACGAGGGCCGCGACTACAAGCTGCCCCAGCACGGCTTCGCCCGCGACCAGAAATTTGCCGTGGTGCGCCACGACCCCACCGAGCTGGTTTTCCGGCTGCGCCACGACGAAACCACCCGCACGGTGTTCCCCTTCGCTTTCGAGCTGACCATCACCTACACCCTGCGCGAAACGCGGCTCACCGTGCGCTGGGACGTGCGCAACCCCGCCCCCGACCAGCCCTTGCTGTTCAGCATCGGGGCGCACCCGGCCATGCGCTGCCCGCTGCTGCCCGGCGAGGCATTCGACGATTATTTCTTTGAGTTTGACCACCCCGTTACCCTGGAGCGGCACCTGCTGCGGGGCGGCCTGCTCACGGGCCAAACGGCCCCGGTCATCACCGAAGCGCGGCGGCTGCCGCTCAGCTACGCGCTATTTGCCGACGACGCGCTGGTGTTCAAGCACTACGATTTTACGAGCCTCACGCTGCGCTCGCAAAAATCGGCTCATTTCGTGCGCTTCCAGTTCGACGGTTTTCCCTACCTCGGCCTCTGGACCAAAGGCCCCGGCGCGGGCTTCGTGTGCGTCGAGCCCTGGCATGACATCGCCAGTCC
>CAXTCS010000210.1:0-7882 GCA_964242365.1 uncultured Hymenobacter sp.
TCAATCACCGACACGAAGCCGCCGAACGTGCCCACGGCCGCCGAGGGCCAGCCCGAAAACTGGATGGCCGGCCAGCCGTCGAATTGCAGCCGCACCTGCCGCCCGCGCTGAATGAGCGGCACGTCCATGGCCCGCACGTAGATTTCGGCCGCCAGCAGCGGGGCTTCGGGCTGAAGCGTGGCCACGGATTCGCCCTCCTTGATGGTTTCGCCAAGGCCCGCCTTGAGGGCCCGCACCACGTAGCCCGTTTGGGGCGCGCGCACCACGTAGAGGCCGCGCCGCACCGCCACGTTGCTGATTTTGTTGCGCAGCACCGCCACTTCGCCCTCCGAGCTGGCCTGGCTCGACACGGCCGAGCTGCGGTCCGACAAGGTTTTGGCCAGGTCTTGGCCGTACTTGGCGCGCAGATTGGCCAGCTCGATGCCCGCGTTGGCCAGCCCTTGTTGACTGCTGGCCAGCTTGTTGCGCTGAGCCGTCACCTTCGCCAAATCCTCCTGGAGCTTGAGGCGGCGGGTTTCGATGTCGGTGAGCGAGAACAGGCCATTTTTGTAGCCTTCTTCGTAGCGGGCGAGGCGGGCCTGGCTGGTTTGGTAAAAGTTTTGGACCGCCACCAAGTCGGCGCGGTCGCTGGCCACGGTGTTTTCGGCCTGCTCCACGCGGTTGCGGGCGGCGGCGAGCTGCACGTCCAGGGTGGTGCGCAGGGCGGTCATTTGCTGGTCGGTGGCCACGATTTTGGCGGCGTTGGCGGCCACGCTGCCGCGCTTGGCGGCCAGCTGCTCGCCCAGGCGCTCGGGCAGGTTGGGGTCGAAGTATTCGTCCTTGATTTCGGAGATGGTGAGCAGCGCATCGCCCCGGCGCACGCGCTGGCCTTCGCGCACGTGCCAGCGCTCGATGCGGCCCGCAATCTGGTTCTGCACGGTTTGGGGGCGGTCCTGCGGGGTGAGGGCCGTGAGCGTGCCGGTGCCGGAAATCGTTTGCCGCCAGGGCAGAAACAGGACCCCGACGAACACCCCGGCCACCAGCAGCAGGATGCGGCTCAGCCGCTGGCTGCCGTTGATGCGCAGCAACTCGGGGCGCGACTGCCGGGGCACTTTCTCCCACACGCCCTCGGCCACGTGTTGGTTCGAGAGGTTAAGCATGGCTGAAGGCGGCGTGGTGGGGGTCGAGGGGCAGGTCGGTGACGGCGGCCAGCTTTTCTACCCCGGTCAGAATGTCGAAAATGGTGCCCACGCCGGTCATCAGCTTCTCAATCGAGCCGCTGATTTGCACGATGAGCACCTCGGCGGCCACGAACTGGCCCAGCGTCATCTGGCGCGACACCACGAAGAGCGTGCCCGCCACCAGCAGCCCGCCGGTGAGCAGGGTGCGCAGGGCCGTGGCGTAGCCGTAGTAGGTTTTCAGCACCCCGAAATGGGCGTTACGGGCGTGCAGGTAGGCGGCGGCCAGCTCGTCGGTGCGGGTCAGGGCGTGGGTTTCCTCGGCGGGGTTGGCACGCAGCGCGGGCAGGCGGCCGGCCACTTGCTCCAGCCAGTCCACCAGCTCGTACTTGTAGGCCGATTCGGCAATGCTCGTGCGCAGCGCCCGCTGGTAGTTCAGCGCGTAGATGAGCACCAGCGCGATGATGGTGAACAGCCCCAACGCAATAAAAATAGGGTGGTAAAACGCCAGCACCAGCACGCCGAACAGGATTTGCATGCCCGCGAACATCAAGTCAATCAGCAGCTTGGTGAGGCCTTTCTGCACCGTGAGCACGTCGAAGAAGCGGTTCACCAGCTCCTGCGGGTTCTGGCCGGCCAGCGCTTCGGGCTTGATGCGCGGCAGGCGGTAGGCAAATTCGATGGCGGCCTTGGCGAAGATGCGCTGCTCGATGGCCTCCACCAGCGTGAGTTGCCCGATGAGCAGGATGCCGGCCAGCAGCACGCCGCCCACCACCACGCCAATCAGCAGGTAAGTGGAGCCGAACACCGCCCCCGTCGAAACCAGGTTGAACACGGCCTGCGTGCCCAGCGGCAGCGACAGGCTGACCACGCCCGCCACCACGGCGTACCAGATGATGTGCCGAATGGTTTTGCGCTCGGTATCGAGCATCCGCGTGAGGCGTTGCCACGGCGTGGGCGGTGGCAAAGCAGCGGCGTATGAAGCCATTGCAAAAGTAAAAAAGTGGAGAAAAACCAGTCGCCCGCCCGGTACCGGACGGCAAAACTAGTCTCTTAAATGGCCATTTTGCGCGTTTGTTACACGTTCACGACGCATTTAATCCCCTTTTAATCATGCTTTAACGCCGTTTTAATTTCCAGGTGCCGCGGGCCGGTTTTTGCGCGGGCCGCCGGCATTGTTGCCGCCAGGAGTATGGCCCGCCACGCGGTAGAGACGCAAGTATGCGTCTCTACCGCGTGGCGGGTACCGCTGCCCTACTTCTTCGCAGAATCGGCCGGTTCTACTGCCTTGGGCTTGGGTTTGGGCTTGCCAAAGAGGCTGTTCAGGCCCTGGCCAATCTGGTTTTTCAGGCGGGCCTGGGCTTCGAGCTTGGCTTTTTCTTTGGCGAGGCGGTCTTTTTCTTCGGCGGTTTGGTTGGCCGCGTTGGCGGTGGTCTGGGTGCTGTCCTGCGCCGCTTTTTTCTTTTGGGTGAGGCTGAAAAGGGCGTCGGTGAGCTTGGTTTTCACCACGTTGGTCACAATGGCTTTGCCCTGGTCTTTCACGCTGCCGCTGGTCAGCTTCACGCTGGGCGCCTTCACGGTGCCGCCGATGTTGAGGCCCAGCGTCACGCGGTCGGCGCCCTGAATGTCCTTCACGCCGGTGAGCTGCGTGAGCTTGCTGCTGAAGGCGTTGCCGAGCTTGCCGGTGGGCACGTTCAGGGCCGTGACGTAGGCCAGGGCGCCGGCAATGCTGTTTGAGCCGCCGATGGTCATCTTCACGTCGCCCACGGCCAGGTCGAACGGCTGCACCACGAGGTTGCCGTTCACGAGGTTGGCGTTGATTTTCTTATCGACCACGAGGATGGTTTTCAGCTCGGGCAGCGTGGTCAGGCTGGCAATTTTGGTCATCACCTCCGATTGGTTGAGGGCGGCCCGCACGATGTCGAACACGCCCTTGCCGCTGAGCGTGGCCAGGTTGGGCAGCATGTCGGGCCCCATTTCGCCGCTCACGCTGAAGTTCGTCCCGAAAACCCCTTCGACCTGGCTGGCCAGCGGCACCAGCGTCTTGATGGAATTGAAGGCCGCAAAAGCCTTCTGAAAGCTGAGGTTGTTGATATTCAGCCCGAAATTGAACCTGGGATGCGCCAGGTTCTTGCTGCTGTAGCTGCCCGTGGTGCCAAAGCTGCCGCCCAACGTGTTGAACGTCATATTCTTGAGCGTGGCCGTTTGGTCGCGCACCGTCACGGTGCCTTTCGCATCGGTCAGCGTCAGGTTGTCGTAGGCCACGTTGTCGACGTGGCTGTTGAGCACCAAATCGAAGAATTTGGGGATTTGCAGCACGCCGTTGGCCTGGGCCGGGGCCTTGCCACCGGTGGCCGTGGGCCGGGCCGACACCTCGTCCACCATCCACTCGTTCACGTTGAAATTGCGCGAGTTAACGGTCATGTTGCCCTTCAGCGCCTGCCCCGGCGTGAACAGGTAGCCCAGGTAGTTGCTCACCGTGCCCGAGGCCGCAAAGTCGGAGCTGCCGGCCGTGCCGCTCAGGCTTTGCAGCGCAATCTGGTTGTTGTTGAACGTGGCCGTGCCGCTGCTGATTTTCACGCCCTGCGGCAGGTCTTTGCTCTTGTAGGTCACGTTGTTGGCGCGCACCGTGCCGCTGGCCACCACGTTTTGGTAGCGGCCGGCTTCCACGTCGGCCATGTTGCCTTTGGCGGCGATGTCGCCGGCCACGCGGCCGGTCACGGTCATGCCCTGAAGCGGGAAAATCTTGGTGATTTTGGTCAAATCCACCGTGCCGCGCACGTTGGCGTCGAACACCGGCTTGGCAATGTTGTGCGCCGCCAGGCGGCCTTCGAGCGGCTCGCCTTCGAGCACCATCCGAAACTGGGGCAGGTCAATCTGCGTGTCGTTTACCTGGCCCGTGGTGTTCACCACCGTGCCGCTGAGGTTGATGTTTTCAATCGGGGCCGGAAATCGGGCCGATTTCACGAAGCCGTTGGTGAGGCGAATGGCGGCGTTCACGACCGGCATCTGGGTTTTAGAATAGATGCCCTTGGCCGTGCCGTCCACAAACAGCTGCCCGCGCATGGCCAGGTCCTTCACCGGGTACACTTTCAGGGCTTCGGCCAGGTTCACGTTGGCTTTCACGCGGCCGTCCACCTTCATCGGCGCCAGCCCGTCGATGGCGATGTTGCCGTCCACGGGGTCCGGCCCCAGGTCGAGGTGAAACCGGGGGATGTTGACCTTCACGTTGTTGGTGAAGCCCGACGGGTTGTCGACCTGCATTTGCAGGTTGATGTTTTTGGCGGCCTGCGGCAAATCCGGGTACTTGAATTGCCCGTTGGTCACCGTCAGGTTCACGCCGTAGCCGGGCATGTGCAGGGCGTTTTGGGTGCCCTTGTAGTAGCCGTCGAACGCCACCTTGCCGCTGGTTTCGATGTTCTTAAACTTCTCGGTGTAGGCGCCCGGCACCAGGCTCAGCAGGGTTTTGAAATCGGTTTCCAGCGCCTTGAAGGTGAGGTCGTAGGTAATGTCCGTGGCGCTGGGCAGCCCGATGGCGCCGGCAAAGCTGAACGGGAAGTCGTTGAGCTTAATCTTGTTGTCTTTGAACGTGTACAGGTTTTTGTTCAAATCCATGTTCATCGTCACGTCGGCGTCGAGGTGCTTATCGGTCACGTAGGCCACGCCGTTGTAGGTCATGTCCAGGCCGGCGGCCGTCGTTTGCGAGGTCATGTCGAACACGTTGCTGGCGAAGTCGCCGCTGCCGCTGTGGTTCACGCCGCGCGCCTCCATCGTAAAGGGCAGCGTCAGGTCTTCGTAGCGCAGGCGGCCATCGGCCATCTTCCAGCCTTTGATGGCCAGCTTCACCTGGTTGGCGTCCTGGCCCTTGGCCGCGGCGGCCGAGTCCGAAATCACCACGTCCCAGTTGGCCCGGCCGCTTTTCAGGCGGCGCAGGCTCAGGTTGGGCTGCTCCAGCTCAATCGATTTGATGTCGATTTCCCCGCCCCGCACCACGCTCATCACGTCGAGCCCCACGCGCAGATTGGGCAGATACGCCAGCGTGTCGCGGCTGAACGAGTCGAGGCCAATCACGCGCAAGTCGCGGATGTTCAGCGTCATGTCCGGGAACGAGCGCATCAGGCTCACGTCGATATTGGCGGGGTCGTACTGCACCTTGGCCCGCACGCGCTGGGCAATCTGCTTGTCGGCCAACGCCCGCAGCTTGTCCTTGAACAGCACCGGCACCAGGGCCAGCGCCGCCACCAGCACGAGGAAAAACACGACAACACCCAACAGAATTTTTCGCATAGTAATGAGCAATTATTAATCAGCAATGAGCAACAGGAACGTCATTCTGAGCGCAGCCGAAGCATCTCGCGTGCAGCAGTAACCCAATCGTTCAACAAAGCGGGCGAGATGCTTCGGCAAGCTCAGCATGACGTTCAATCTGATTTCAAGAATTCCTAAACGCCTTTTATTGCAAACAAAGGTAAAACGGACGAACTGCCGCTTTTTTTTAACGGTTAACGCGTTTGCGAGCCGAATGATAATACCGGTGCTTGGCGGCAGCGGGCGGTACCTTCGCACAGGCGGCGGCACTAAGCCGCGTTTTGGCGGCGTTATGCCGATTCTTATGCCAATATTTTGCTCCCCGTTCATTTCCCAAATCCGGCTGGGCCTGGCGCTTGGCCTGCTGCTGGGCACGGTTTTCGGGGCGCGGGCGCAGGACGTTTTTTTCTCCCAGCCCTTTGCCACGCGCCTGCACACCAACCCCGCTTTCACGGGCCTGGTCGACGATTACAGCGTCGCGCTGAGCTTCCGCAACCAGTTGCCCACCTTGGCGGGCAGCTTCGTGAGCACCCAGGCCGCCGCCGATGTGCGCCTGAACACGCCCGGCCAGCACCACGCCCTGGGCCTGCTCCTGAACCAGGACCGGAGCGGGGCCGTGGGCTACACCCGCCTCGAAATCGGCGCGCTCTACGCCTACCACACGCGCCTCACCCCGCGGCTGGCCCTCAGCGGCGGCCTGCGCGCCAGCTACGGCCGCCAACGGGTCGGATATAACAATTTCCTTTTCGGCGACCAGATACTGGAAGACGGCAGCGTGGCCGGCCCCTCGGCCGAAGCCCTCGCTTTCCAGCCCATCAACTACCTCAGCCTGGGCACCGGCGCGGTGCTGTATTCCGAGCAAGGCTGGCTGAGCCTGGCCGGCCAGCACGTCAACCAGCCCAACCTCGGCTTTCAGAAGCAAAGCCAGCTCCCCATCCTGCTGAGCTTGTCGGGCGGCTATAAGTTCTTTGTAATCAAGCCTTCATCGGAACTAGCCGCCCGCGAGGTGAGTTTTACGCCCGTGGCGGCCTACTCGCGGCAGGGCGGCTCGCAGCGCGTCGAAACCGGCCTGTATTTTGCAGCTTCGCCCGTTACCTTGGGAGCAGTGTATCGCAATATTTATTTGCCCGGCGGCGTTGAGGCTCAGCAAGTCATCGCCCTGGTGGCCGGCGTGCAGGCGGGCGCCCTGCGCGTGGGCTACAGCTACGACGTGGGCCTGAGCCGCTTGAGCGCCGACCTGGGCGGCGCCCACGAGGTAACGCTGGCCCTGCGCGCGTTTGACCGACTAGAAAACGCCCATCGCCGCCTAAAAAGGCGCGTTTACCCGCTGGCGCCTTGCCCGGCATTTTAATTTTTTGTATTATTGCGTCCTGATTGCCCTCTCCAACCCCTGCCTCCTCATACTCATTTTAACTTTGTTATGAAATTTACTAATTATTTGTCCTTGGCCGCGGTGGGCCTTTTGGGCCTTGCCAGCTGCAATAAGGGGAAGCCCACGGCCACCAATCCGGGCAAGTATTCGTCTACGACGGGTATTGAGTACAACACCGAGAAAGGCATGGCGGTGGCCAACTTCAAGAAAATTCCCGAAGGCCCCGGCCTCAGGTTTATCGAAGGCGGCCGCACGGTGCTGGGCTCGCAGGAAGAGGACGTAACCATGACGCACGACAACATCGAGCGCACGGTCACCATCGCCTCCTTCTACATGGACGAAGCCGAGGTGGCCAACATTCACTGGCTCGAATACCTGCACTTCGTCCGCACCGATTCGGCGGAAGACTTTTATAAGTCGGCCCTGCCCGACACCACCGTGTGGGCCCGCGACCTCTCGTTCAACGACCCGTACGTCACGTATTACCTGCGCTACCCCGGCTTCCGCTACTTCCCCGTGGTGGGCGTGAGCTGGCTCCAGGCCGACGACTACTGCACTTGGCGCACGGCCAAAGTAAACGAAGGCCTGGCCTCGGGCGGCAGCAACTCGGGCGGCAAGGGCGGCTTGTTCAAGAAGAAATCCAAGGCGCCGGCTGCCGGCGCCGAAGGCACGGCGCCAGCCGGCGCCTTGGCCGACGGCAAAGGCGGCGCTTCCATCGAAAAAGGCACCACCCTGCCCAACTACCGCCTGCCCACCGAGGCCGAGTGGGAGTACGCCGCGCAAGCCCTTGTTGGCACCCAGGAAGTGGGCAACGAAAACCAGGAAGAGAAGCGCATCTACCCTTGGGATGGCAAATCGACCCGCAACTCCAACGGCCGCAAAATGGGCCAGTTCCTGGCTAACTTCAAGCGGGGCCGGGGCGACTACGCCGGCATCGCCGGCAGCCTGAACGACGGCGCCATGATTACCGACAACATCTACTCGTACCCGCCCAACGACTACGGCCTCTACAACATGGCCGGCAACGTGAACGAGTGGGTGCAGG
>CAXTCS010000211.1:0-7820 GCA_964242365.1 uncultured Hymenobacter sp.
TGGCCTTTTTGCCCACCAGCCTCGACGTGCGCACCCTGAAGCCGCGCGTGAACGCCGACGGCACCGAGCTGGGGTACAACACGGGCAACCCGTACAACACCAACCCTTATTTTGCCGCCTACAACTTCGTGAACAACACCCGGCGCGAGCGCCTGCTTTCGTCGGTGAGCGCGCGCTACACCTTCGACAACGGCCTGTTTTTGCAGGGCCGCGTGGGGCGCGACGGCTACACCGACCGGTTTACCAGCGTCACGCCTTCGGGCACGGCCTACCTGCCCACGGGCCGGGTGATAGAGGTGAACACGACGTTTACCGACCTGAACACCGACGGGCTGGTGGGCAAGGTCTTTAAGGTGGGCGACAATTTCACCTTCGCGCCCAACCTGGGCGCCAGCTACCGCCGCACCAAGTCGGAGGGGTTCCAGAACGTGGGGTCGGACCTGGCCGTGTTTGGCGTGAACACGCTGGGCAACGCCAAAAACAAGGCGGCCCTGTACCTTTTCAGCGACCAGGAAATTCAGTCGCTGTACGGCTCGCTGGACTTGTCGTACCGCGAATACCTGTTTTTGACGGCCACCACGCGCCGCGACTGGTTTTCGACGCTGGCCACGCCCGGCGCCGACAACAAGCTGAGCGTGACCTACCCGGCGGTGAGCGGCTCGTTTGTGTTCTCGGAGCTGTGGCGGCCCGATTTCCTGTCCTTCGGCAAAATCAGGGCGGGCTACTCGAAAGTGGGGCAGGCCACCAACCCTTACCAGACCCAGCTGAGCTACGCCTTTTTGGCCCCCACGCTCAACGGCCTGCCGCTGGGCACCATCAGCCCCGACAACGTCAACATTCCCAACCGCAACCTGCGGGCTTCGAAGGCCACGGAGGTGGAGGTCGGGACGGAGCTGGCCTTCGTGCAGAACCGGGTGCGGCTTGATTTGACTTTTTATAAAAAGAAGTCGACCAATGAAATCGTGTACGCGCCGGCTTCCATCAGCTCGGGCTACCAGGGGGCGGTGCTGAACGCGGGCGAGCTGGAAAACAAGGGCGTGGAGCTGCTGCTGACCGTGCTGCCCATCAAAACCGCCGATTTCAGCTGGACGTCGGCCTTCAACGCGGCCTACAACAAGAACACCGTGCGCTCGCTGGCCGCCGGCCAGCAGCAGTCGGTGTACGCCACTTCGCGCTCGGCCGTGGGCTTTGTGGGCCAAATCGTGGGCAAGCCGTTTGGGCAGGTGCTGGCCTACGACTACAAGTACAACGCCGACGGCAGCATTGCCACGACCCCCAACGGCGTGCCGATGCGCGGCGACCTGACGGCGTTTGGCACGGCCTTCCACCCGTGGACCACCGGCTGGAGCAACGACTTTGTTTACAAGCGCCTGAGCCTGGGGGTGCTGATTGACGGCAAGTTCGGGGGCAAGATTTTTTCGGCCACCGACTACTACGGCACCCTGTTCGGGCTGCGCAAAGAAACCCTGGCCAACCGCGAGGGCACGTTTGGGCCCGACAAGCTCGACGCGGCCACCTACTACGGCACGCTGGCCAACAACGTGTCGAAAGACTTCGTGCAGGACGCCAGCTTCATCAAGCTGCGGCAGCTCACGCTGGGCTATTCCTTCGGCAGCGCCCTGTTCAACCACCACCTTGAGCGGCTGACGCTGAGCGTGGTGGCCCGGAACCTGCTGTTCATCCGGCGCCTGACCGACAACGCCGACCCCGAGGGCAGCTACAACGCGTTTGCCCAGGGCCTGGAGCTGGGCGGGGTGCCGCCCTCGCGCACGGTGGGGCTGAACCTGAACGCCAAATTCTAGGGCCGGCCCCGGTTCTTTTCACCCCGATTCTCCTGACCATGACCATGAAAAGCGTCTTCACTAAATACACCGCGCTGGCCGTTGCCGCGCTGGTTTTGGCCGGCGGCTGCACCAAGGATTTCGACGACATCAACACCAACCCGTCGACCTACAGCCAGGGCTCGTTTGATGCCAACTACCTGCTGACCACCGCGCAGCTGGGCTACGCGGGCAGCACCGATTTTGCCTACGACACCTGGCGGGCCAACCTGATTTATAGCTCGACGCTCATTCAGGGGCTTTCGACGGTGGTCAGCTACTGGGCCGGCGACAAGTACCTGCTCAACGAAGCCTACACGGCCGCTTACTGGGGCGGCAGCACCGTGGGCGCCTACGTCGAGCAGGTGAAGCCCATCACCGACATGGTGCAGTTTACGGCCGGCAAAGACAAGTACAAGAACCTGCACCAGGTGGGCCGCCTCATGCGCGCCCTGATAATGGAGCGGATTACGGACCTCTACGGCGACGTGCCGTACAGCCAGGCCGGCCTGGGCTACTACACGGGCGTCATCACGCCCAAGTACGACAAGCAGCAGGACATTTACAACGACTTGCTGAAGGAGGTGGAGGAAGCCACCGCCGCCCTCGACCCGGCCGCCGACATCCCGACGGGCGACGTGTTTTACAAGGGCAACATCGCGCAGTGGCAGCGCTTCGGCAACAGCCTGCTGCTGCGCCTGGCCATGCGCCTGACCAAGGTGGACCCGGCCAAGGCGCAGGCCTACGCCACCAAGGTGCAGGGCAAAACGATGCAGGACAACGGCGACAACGCCTACGTGCTGCACGACGTGACCGGCGCCCGCGTGACCCAGAACCGCAACAGCCAGGTGCTGCTCGGCGACGGCGGCCAGGAAAACTACTACGTGAAGTGGTCGCAGACCTTCATCGACTACCTCAAGGCCTCGAACGACCCGCGCCTGTCGAAAATTGCCGTTACCCAGCTCTACCTCACCGACGTGAGCAAGGTCCAAAACCCGGCGGCCGTGGCGACCCCGGCGGCCCAAAAAGGCCTGCCCAACGGCCGCGACCTGAGCGGCCGGGCCGGCTACGACGTGTCGGGCGCCCCGAATTTTACGTCGTTCCCCGACTATTCGTCGCCCAGCCCCGGCATGATTAAGCGCAACGGGCCCACGTTTGTGCTCACCTACGCCGAGTCGGAGCTGCTGCTGGCCGAGGCCGCCCAGCGCTGGGGGCTGGGGAGCGCGTCGCAGCACTACGCCGCCGGCGTCGCGGCGGCCAGCACCTACCTCAGCCAGTACGACCCCGCGCTCGCCGTGCCGGCGGCCGACGTCAGCGCCTACCTCGGGGCCCACCCGTACGACGCCGGCACGGGCCTGGAAATGATAAACACGCAGTACTGGGCGCTGGCCAACACCATGCTGGACTTCTACGAGTCGTGGGCCAACTGGCGGCGTAGCGGCTTCCCGGTGCTCACGCCCGTGGCGTACCCCAACAACGCCACCAAGGGCCAGATTCCGCGCCGCTTCCCGTACCCGACCTCGGAAATTACGAGCAACCCCGACAACTACAAAGCCGCCAGCTCGGCCGTGCCGGGCGGCGACAACCTCACCGGCCGCGTGTGGTGGGACAAATAACCGGCCCTTTTTGGGGCGGCAGGGGTTTTCGCATCAAGCTAACCGGTGTGAAACTTAGAGCGGTTTTCAGGTTCGTGTACACGGCGCGACCGGCGAACCTCACGAGACCCCTGCGGGGCGGGCCCCGGTTCGCTCGAAGCGCGAAGCCCCAGGAGAGGGGAGCCTGACGACCCGTACACCATCCTGAGAACTGCTCTAGCTTTGCTTTACACATTCAAGACCAGCCGCTTATGCGCCTCAACTTCGCTGCCAAGTGCCCGAGCAAAACTAGAAGCGCAGTAATGGTGTCACTTGCCTGCCTGCTGGCTGCCCCGCCGGCGCTGGCGCAAGGACCGGAAATACCGGCCCAGCGGCTGGGGCTGGTGCCGCTGCCCCGCGAAGTGAAAGCCTACGCCGCGACCTACGCCCTGCCCCAGAAAATAAGCATTTACGCCGTGGGCAAAGACGCGCGCGACGTGGCCGGCCTGCTGCAAGAACTGCTGGCCCCGCTGGGCAAAACTGCCACCCTAACGACCAACCGCCAGGCGGCGCAAATCAGGTTGATAACGGCGGCCACGCCCAGCCCCGAGGGCTACCGGCTGGTGGTCGACCAGGCCGGCGTGCAGGTTACGGCGGCGGGCGGCGCGGGGCTGTTCTACGGCAGCCAGACGTTTTTGCAGCTGCTGCCGGCGCGGCCGGCGGCCACGGCGCGCGTGCCCTGCGTGCGCATTGCCGACGCGCCGGCGTTTCGGTGGCGGGGCGGGATGCTCGACGTGAGCCGCCACTTTTTTTCGGTGGCGTTTGTGAAGAAGTACATCGATTTTATCGCCGCTTATAAGCTCAACACTTTTCATTGGCACCTGACCGACGACCAGGGCTGGCGCATCGAAATCAAGCAATACCCCCGGCTGACGCAGGTCAGCGCCTTTCGCAAAGAAACCCTGATTGGGGCCCAGCAGCTGCTGAAAACGCCGGCCGACTTCAAGTACGACGGCACGCCCTACGGCGGCTTCTACACCCAGGCCGAAATCCGCGACGTGGTGGCCTACGCCCAAAAGCGCTACGTCACCGTCGTGCCCGAAATCGAGATGCCGGGCCACTCGGTGGCCGTGCTGGCCGCCTACCCCGAGCTGGCCTGCCGGCCCGGCCCCTACGAAACCTGGACGAAGTGGGGCGTGAACGAGGACATCGTGTGCCCGACCGAGGCCACGTTTCGCTTTTTCGAAGGGGTGCTGGCCGAGGTGTGCGCCTTGTTTCCGGGGCCTTACGTGCACATTGGCGGCGACGAGGCGCCCAAAACGCGCTGGAAGGAAAGCCCCGCCGTGCAGGAAATCATGCAACGAGAAGGCTTCGCCGACGTGGAGAAAGTGCAGGGCTGGTTCAACCGCCGCATCGAGAAATTCCTGCAAAGCAAGGGCAAAAAGCTCATCGGCTGGGACGAGATTCTGGAAGGCGGCATCTCGCCGGGCGCCACCGTGATGAGCTGGCGCGGCGAGCAAGGCGGCATTGAGGCCGCCAAGCTGGGCCACGACGTGGTGATGTCGCCGACCACCTACCTGTACGTGAACTACGGGCAGAACCCGCAGCCGCACAGCCCCTACGAGCCGCTGATGATTGGCGGCTACATCGCACTCGATAAAATCTACAACTACAACCCGCTGCCCCAGGAGCTAACGCCGGCGCAGCAAAGGCACGTGCTGGGGCCCCAGGCCAACTTATGGACGGAGTACATCACCACGCCCGCGGCGGCCGAGTACATGCTGTTTCCGCGGCTGCTGGCTGTCTCGGAAGTGGCCTGGACGCCCGCTGCCCGTAAAAAATACGCCGATTTCGTGCCGCGCATGGGCCAGCAGTTTGCCCGGCTCGACGCGCACCGCATCAACTACCGCGTGCCCGAGCCGCTGGGCCTCGACAGCCTCGGCCTGGTGAAGCAGGGCAATAACGCGGTGTTCACGCTCCGCTCGCTGGTGCCGGGGGCCCAAATCCACTACACCCTGGACGGCCACCTGCCCGACGAAACCGCCGAGCTGTACACCAAGCCGCTGGCCGTGCCGCTCAACAACGGCCTCACCGTGCGGGCCGTCACCGTGGCCCCCAACGGCCGAAAAAGCCCCCCGGCCGAGCTGCTGGTGAAGTAGCGGCCGGCCCCGTGCGCCGGCCACAAATAGGCCCCAACGAGCGGGCCGCTTTAGGGCGCGAAGCCGGGTTTATTGCCTTATTGCTCAGTTATTTCACCACCAGGTTGCCGCGCAGCATGTGCATCCCGCAGGTAAACTCGAAGCGCCCGGCCTGCTCGGGCAGCAGCTCCACCAGCGTGGTTTGAAACGCCGGCAGGTCGCGCCGGATGTTGAAATCCGGCATCAGCAGCTCCTCCGAGCACGTGTTTTCCTCGTCGCGGTAGAAGTTGAGCTGCACGGGCTTGCCGCGCTCCACCTCAATTACGTCGGGCGAGTAGCCGCCCTTCACGTGAATGTCCACCTGCTGAATGCCGCCGGAAGTTGAAACCGCCGCTGCTGTTTCCCGCGAGGCAAAGAAGAAATACCAGATGACGAAGCCGGCCAACGCCAGCCCCGCTACGGTCACGATAATTGCGGTGGTATCCATGGGGGTGAATGAGGAATGAGGAATGAAGAATGAAGAATGAGGAATGAAGAATGAAGAATGAGGAATGAGGAATGAGGAATGGGGAATGAGGAATGGGGAATGAGGATGTTCTGATAATTCCTCATTCCTCATTCTTCATTCCTCATTGGAGCGAAGCTCCTTAGGCGCAGCGAATTTGTGAGCACCGACACCGAGCTGAGCGCCATTGCGCCAGCGGCCAGCATGGGCGAGAGTAGCCAGCCTGTGAAGGGGTAGAGCAGCCCGGCCGCCACCGGAATGCCCAGCGTGTTGTAGATAAAGGCGAAAAACAGGTTCTGCTTAATCGTGCGGATGGTTTGCCGGGACAAGGCGATGGCCGTCACCACGCCCTGCAAGTCGGAGCGCATGAGCGTGATGCCGGCGGCTTCCATCGCCACGTCGGTGCCGCCGCCCATTGCCAGGCCAATATCGGCCTGCGCCAGGGCCGGCGCGTCGTTGATGCCGTCGCCGACCATGGCCACGGTGCGGCCTTCGGCCTGCAACTCCTTCACCTTGCCGGCCTTGTCCTGCGGCAGTACCTCGGCGAAGTAGCGCGTGATGCCCACCTGCGCGGCGACCTGCGCGGCCGTTTGCGGGTTGTCGCCCGTCATCATCACCACCTCGATGCCGAGCTTTTGCAGCCGCTGAATAGCGGCTTTTGACGTCTCGCGCACCGTGTCGGCCACGCCCAGCAGCGCCACCGCCTGGCCCGCCACGGCCACGTACAGCACCGTTTTGGCCTGGCTCAGCAGCCGTTCGGCGCGGCTGGCCAGGTCCGGCGGCAGGGCCACGTTTTCATCGGCCAGCAGCCGGCGGTTGCCAATGAGTACGGCCTGGCCGTTTACCACGGCCCCGGCCCCTTTGCCTTCCACCGCCCGAAAGCTAGTAGCGGCCAGTACCCCGGCACCAAAAACCGGCTTTTGGCCATCGGCGTAGCGCACCACGGCTTCGGCCAAGGGGTGCTCGCTCAGCCGCTCGACGGCCGCCACCAGCGGCAGCAGCTGGGCGGCCTCTTGCCCGGCAGCGGCCACAAAGTCGGTCACGGCCGGCTCGCCGCGGGTAATGGTACCGGTCTTGTCAAGCAGCACGGTGTTCACCTGATAGGCTTTTTCCAGGGCCTCCGCGTTGCGAATCAGCACCCCGTACTCGGCGCCTTTGCCCGTGCTCACCATGATGGCCGTGGGCGTGGCCAGCCCCAGCGCGCAAGGGCAGGCAATGATGAGCACCGCCACAAAGTTGACAAGCGCCAGCGGCACCCGGCTTTCCATGGGGGCCAAATCAAACCACAACACAAACGTCAGAATCGCAATAACGACCACCGTGGGCACGAAAATGGCGCTGACCTTATCGGCCAGGCGCTGAATGGGCGCCCGGCTGCCCTGCGCGTCTTCCACCAGCTTCACAATCTGCGCCAGCATGGTATCGGCCCCTACTTTGGTCACGCGAAAGCGGAAGGAGCCGGTTTTATTGAGCGTGGCGCCAAACACGGGGTCCCCGGTTTTCTTTTCCACGGGCAGGCTTTCGCCCGTGAGCATGGCCTCGTCCACGGCCGACTGGCCCTCGGTGAGCACGCCATCGGTGGCCACCTTTTCGCCGGGCCGCACCACCACGATGTCGCCGAGCTGCACCTGCCCAATCGGCACGTCCACTTCCGGCCCGCCGGCCCGCGCCACGCGGGCCGTTTTGGCCTGCAAGCCCATCAGGGTGCGAATGGCGGCCGAGGTTTGCGTTTTGGCGCGCAGCTCCAGCACCTTGCCCAGCAGAATCAGGGCAATGATGGTGG
>CAXTCS010000212.1:0-7787 GCA_964242365.1 uncultured Hymenobacter sp.
CGTTGAGGCGGCGGGCCACCGAGTAGTAGGAGCGCGGGTCGTCGGGGGCCACGTCGACGGGGCACACCACCACCTGGGCGCCCACGGCCCGCAGAATGTCCTGCTTTTCCTTGCTCTGCTTGTCGCTCATCACGAATATCGTTTTGTAGCCTTTGGCGATGGCGGCCAGGGCCAGGCCCATGCCGGTGTTGCCGCTGGTGCCTTCGATGATGGTGCCACCGGGCGTGAGGAGGCCGGCCTTTTCGGCGTCCTCCACCATGCGAATGGCCATGCGGTCTTTCACCGAGTTGCCGGGGTTGAAATACTCGACCTTGGCCAGCACCGTGCCTTTTATGCCGTCGGTGACTTTGTTGAGCCGGACCAGCGGAGTATGGCCAACGGTTTCGATAACGTGGTTAAAATACATCGAAAAATAATGGGTGGGGGATTGTTGAATTGAGCTGCAAAGGTAGGAATTTCGGCGGCGGGGCGGGGCTAGCTGGCCAGACTATTGCCGAAAAAGAACGTCATGCAGAGCGCAGCGAAGCATCTTGCTCGGGGAAGTAATTAATTACGCTGTTCAACAAAGCGGGCAAGATGCTTCGCTGCGCTCTGCATGACCGGCGGCATGACGTCCAACCGATTGCCCGACGTCATCCTTGCCCTCGCCCCAAAATGCCCTACTTTTGCACCACCGTTGCCCGTCCGGGCGGCCATCCCCACTCCAACTCTCCAAAAACACCTCCGAATGAGCGTTCTGGTCAATAAAGATTCCAAGGTTATCGTGCAGGGCTTCACCGGCTCCGAAGGCTCGTTTCACGCCCAGCAGATGATGGACTACGGCACCCAGGTGGTGGGCGGCGTGACGCCCGGCAAGGGCGGCACCGAGCACTTGGGCCGGCCCGTGTTCAACACCGTGGCCGAAGCCGTGGAAAAAGCCGGCGCCGACACCAGCATCATTTTCGTGCCGCCGGCCTTCGCCGCCGACGCCATCATGGAAGCCGCCGACGCGGGCATCAAGGTGATTATCACCATCACCGAAGGCATTCCGACCAAGGACATGATTGCCGTGAAGCAGTACCTCTCGGAGCGCCCCGGCGTGACGATGATTGGGCCGAACTGCCCCGGCGTGATGACCGCCGGCGAGTGCAAGGTGGGCATCATGCCCGGTTTCATCTTCACGAAAGGCAAAATCGGCATCGTCAGCAAGTCGGGCACGCTGACGTACGAAGCCGTTGACCAGCTCACCAAAGCCGGCCTGGGCCAGACCACGGCCATCGGCATTGGCGGCGACCCCATCATCGGCACCACCACCAAGCAGGCCGTGGAATTGCTGATGAACGACCCCGAAACCGAAGGCATCGTGATGATTGGCGAAATCGGCGGCGGCATGGAAGCCGAAGCCGCCCGTTGGATTAAAGAAACCGGCAATAAGAAGCCCGTCGTGGGCTTTATCGCCGGCCAGACGGCCCCTCCCGGCCGCCGCATGGGCCACGCCGGCGCCATCGTGGGCGGCGCCGACGACACGGCGGCCGCCAAAATGGCCATCATGCGCGAGTGCGGCATCCACGTCGTGGATTCGCCCGCCGAGATTGGCGACACCATGCTGCGCGTGCTGAGCGGGAAGTAATTTTCCGGGCGCTTTTGTGGGCGCCGCCGTGAGTCTTGGACCCGAAAAAGCCTCAGTTTCGACTGGGGCTTTTTCGGGCAATTCAATTTCGGTTCCGTTTGGCTGTGCTGCTGATGTCTGCCATGCTGAGCCTGTGAAGCATCCTCTCACGCCGTAACGAGTCGTTCAGCGGCGAGAGGATGCTTCGCTGCGCGGACGCCAGATGAGCATGACAGATAGTCTACGACCTAACACCCAAGCTACTCGTCCAGCGTCGTGTTCTTATCCAGGTTAATAACTATCCCCAGTTGAAATACCGAATTCGCGGCTTTCAAGTATTTATTGTTTCGAAAGCCGAAAATCTGGCCGCTGATTAACTGCAATTGTACGGGGCCGGCAATCTGGGTGCGGGTGAAGGTGATGGGCTCGAAAAACACGTTCTTTTCGCCGGGTGCGGCCAGGCCGTCGATGCGGAAGTTGTTGAGCTGCATGTAGCTCAGGCGCAGGGCGGCGCCGTAGGTCAGGGGGAAGTCGTGGTTGAAGAGGTGAATGTTTTCGCGCTTTTTGCGGGCGTAGTTCACCTGGCCGAATACCTTGGAGAGGCTGCCGTTGAGGGTGCGGGAGGTGAATTGCTCGTTGTTGCGCTCGATGCGCTCGGTGGAGCCGCCGCCGCCGCCCACGTACACTTCGAGCACGCGCTTGTCGGGCAGGCGGGTGAAGTAGCCGAGGCTGGCTTCGGCAAAATCAATGTTTTCGGTGCGGTCGGATTTTTTGTTGTGCAGCGAGGAGAACGTGCCGGCCGCGCCCAGGTGGTTGGTGAGGGCGTAGGCCCCTTGCAGGGCGTAATTGTTGTGCTGGTTGGTGCTCACCGTGCCGTAAAACTCGCCCTGGTGCGTGAGCAGCGGCGCGTGCGGCGGCGGCGGAAAATACAGCGAGGCGCAGCCCGTGAGGCCGGTTAGCACAGGGAAGAGGGCAAGGCGCAGCAGGTGCTTCATAGAGAGCGGAGCAAGGAGAAGGGAGGCCAGGTGAACGCCTGGCCCGGCAATTTCGTCTTTCTGGCGGACTTGCCGCTCATTTCGGGCCTGGCCCGGCCGCGCGGGCAAGCCGGGCCGTATGAGAGGGCAGCTTTCACCCCATTGCGCCCGCCCATGCCTGCTACTGCTTTCGACGCCATTATCATCGGTTCCGGCCAGGCCGGCACGCCCCTGGCCAGGGCCCTGGCCGAAGCCGGCCGCCGCGTGGCACTCATCGAAGAAAACCGGTTGGGCGGCTCGTGCGTCAACTACGGCTGCACGCCCACCAAAACGCTGCTGGCCACCGCCGAACGCCTGCACCAGCTGCGCACCGCCCCCGCCGTGGCGGCCCCCGAAACGCCCGACGCCGCCCACCTGCGCATAGACCTGGCCGCCGCCGTGGCCCGAAAAGACGCCATTATTGGGAGGGCGCGCCATGGCATCCGGGCCGGCATTGCCCAGCAGCCCGACCGCCTCACGCTGTTGGAGGGCCACGCGGCCTTCACGGCGCCGCATTCGCTGCGCGTTGCGCTGGCCACGGGCCGCGACCAGGACATCACCGCGCCGCTTGTTTTCATCAACACCGGCACCCGCGCCGCCATCCCCGACGTGGCCGGGCTGGCCGATGCCGGCTACCTCAGCACCACCCAGCTGCTCGACCTCAAGGAGCTGCCCGAGCACCTCATCATCCTCGGCGGCGGCTACATCGGGTTGGAATTCGGCCAGATGTTCCGGCGGTTTGGCAGCCGCGTCACCGTGGTGGAAACCGGCCGGCAGCTGCTGGAGCGCGAGGACGACGACGTGTGCCAGGGCCTGCAAGACGTGCTCGGCCAGGAAGGCATCGAATTCGTGCTCGGCGCGCGGGCGCACCACGTGAGCCGCAGCCCCAGCGGCAACGTCACGGTGGCCGTGCACACGCAGCAGGGCGAGCGCCGGCTGCGCGGCACGCACCTGCTGGTGGCCACCGGCCGCACGCCCAATTCCGACAAGCTGGGCCTGGGCTTTGCCGGCATCAAAACCAACGACAAGGGCTACATCCTGGTCAACGACAACCTGCAAACCAACGTGCGCGGCGTGTACGCGCTGGGCGACATTCACCCCGGCCCGCAGTTCACGCACATTGCTTACGACGACTACCGCGTGGTGCGCGACGCCCTGCTGCACGGCCGCAAGCGCTCGGCCCGCCAGCGGCCCCTGCCCTACTGCGTGTTCACCGACCCGCCCCTGGCCCGCATCGGCCTCAGCGAAGGCCAGGCCCAGGAGCAGAAATTGCCCTACCGCGTGGCCACCATGCCCGTGCAAGCCATCGGCCGGGCCCAGCACACCGGCCAAACCCAGGGCTTCTGGAAGGTGCTGGTCGGCAACGACGACCGGCTGCTGGGCGCCACCCTGCTCGGCCCCGAAGCCGGCGAAATCATGGCCATTATCGAAGTAGCCATGGCCGGACGGCTGAAATACCAGCAGCTGCAAGACATGATTTTTGCCCACCCCACCTGGGCCGAGGGGCTAAACAACGTGTTTCGAGACTTGCGGCGGCCGGGTGCCCACTAGGAAGCAGCGGTTGCGGCAGAGGGTTGCGCTGGAGCCGCCCGGCCACTAGCCGGCGGCCTACAGTTTGGTCAGCTTTTCCAAATCCATGTCGCGGGCTACGGCCTGCAACAGGCTCATGTCTTTCTGCTTGGTGGCCGATATGGTGAGCAGAAAGCGGCTGCCCACGGCCAACGACATCTCGGCGCGGCCGTCTTTTTTGTAGAAGGTTTCCATGCCCGTCACCCCGTCGATTTTGAGCGACGACGGGCCGACAATCTGCTCGTCGTTTTCGCTCTCCAGGCCCAGGCTGTACATGGCGGCGGCCCCTTGGTACAGGTCGTGGGCGCCGTTATAATCCATCAGCTTCACCTCCAGTTTGTCTTCGCCCTGGGTAAAATCGCGCTCGGCCGATGAGAAGGACATGCCGCTGATTTTCTGCGACTGGCCGCTGAGCTCGCCGGCCGTGTAGCCGCTCACGGCCGTGGGCAGGTACCCTTCCAACTCCTTGTAGGGCAGGGCCAGGGTATCGCCCCGCTTTTCGCGCTCGGCCCGCTGTTCCTTGGCCTGGTCGAGCTTGGCGGTCATTTTCTCGCCGGCTTCGCTGATTTTGGAGAGGTTGCTGTAGGCTTCCTTCGTTTTTTGGGCTTGTTCGCAGCCCGCCAGCAGCAACGCCGCGCTGGCCAAGAGCAGAAGATGTTTATTCACAGGAAAAGCAAAATGGTACGTGACGCCTAAAAGTACAGCAATCGACGTATTATTTGGTAAATAAGCATTAAAAGATAGCCTGGGCATAATGTGACGCACGCTAGCCGCGTGCGCGGCCAGGCCGGTTTCAAAAACCTGTCGCCCCAAGATTACCCCCCCCCCATTTCTGACCCGTTTTGGCGCCGGCACCGGAACCGTCGAAAAAGGACAGCGCAGCTGCGTCGCCATCGTCCCGCCGTGGTTGGCTACCGCGGGCGGACGTAATACCTTGCCCATCTGGCAATCATCGTGCAGTGATTGTGAACTGCAAATCCCCGACAGATGGGCATTCGGCGTACCACTCCGAAAGTGCAGCGGGCCCGGCTTCACCCCGCCTACATAAGCGGCGGCCTAAGTTAGGGCTTGTGCTCGCGGGCCGCAAGCGCCTCACCCAGTTCCCCTCCCCGATACCCATGAAAACCTCCTGGTTATTGCTCCTTGTCCTGGCCTTCGCGGGCAGCGGCAAGGCCGCCGCCCAAACCACCAACCCGAAGGACCCGGAGCTTATGGTGTACCAAAGCGGCCGCTACGCCATTACGGGCCAGTACGTACCCCTTTACCTTACGGCCGATACCACCGCCGTGGCCCAGCACGCTTCCCTGGGCGAAAAGCTCCCGGTCTGGGCCATCGGCAACAACTGGGCGAAGGTGCGCAAAGGCGGCAAAAGCTACTACGTGCGCAAGCGCTACCTGAACCTGCCGGGAGCCACGGCGACAATCCCCGATTCGGTGGCCGTGCCGCGCGACGCGGCCTCCGGCCTCATTCGCTACCTGGGCGACGCCGACCCACCCGGCACCCAGGCCGAGCTCGTAGGCCGGGCCCAGGTGTGGTTTGCCACCTTTTTCCGCTCCAAAGACGTGCTTCAGGTGCAGGACGCCGCCACCGGCACCCTCGTGGGCAAGGCTTTTTCAGAAATATTCATCCACGCCCCCGAGCCGGTCAACCACCGGGTCGATTACACGATTCAAGTTACCTGCCGCGACGGCCACTACCACTACAGCATCACCAATTTCGCCTTCGGCACGTACCTCATGCCCATCGGCAACGGCACCGGAATTCCGGCCGAGCTGTTTGTGTTTCAAACCAAGGCCAACGGCCAGCAGCGCGCCCTCATCCTGAAATACAAAGCCGAAGTCTACCGCGTGGCCCGCGACCTGCAAAGCCAGCTCCGGGCCGCCATGAGCAAGCCGGCGGGTTCGTAAACCAGCAGGAGTTACCTGTCTAGAAAAGGCGGTTTTTGGAGCCCAACCCTTGCTCCTCTGCTCAGATAGGTATTCGGAGTGCAACTCCGAAATAGCAATGGCTATTCTCGGGTATTAAACTCGCCGGGCTTCATCGTCCGCTGCTCATAGTAATAAATCAACGCCGTTAATACCTCAAACTCGTCCCGCACATCCTGAATAGGCGAATTATAGGCATTCGCCGCAATCAGCTCATCAAGCCGGAGGTGGGCCTGCGCCAGCTCCGCATCGGAGCGGATGGGCGAAACAGTGGTAATCGTTTGGAGGGCCAGCATAACGGAAGATACTTAAACAGCGGCGACATCAAGTTGGTCGTAGGCGCTGTGTGGAACAATAAAACGAATAAATACCGTGCGAACCCGGTAAATTATCAGAACCACCAAGCGGTATTTGTTGCCGCTACTATTGAATACCACTCGGTTATTAGGGAGATTTTTACTGACTACTTGGCACGAGTCACGCTGTGGTAACCCCGCGCCAGTTCTGTTCAATTTCCTCAGCCCATTTAGTTATTGCATTTTCACTCAATGCATAAACACTAATGGGTAATGCAACATTGAATTTGCCAATTCTAGAAATAACTTCTCTATCAAAAATTTCTAAATTGCATTGCTGCCCCTCCGCGTAAAAAACCTCCATAAAAACTCTGATATCATCAGCACCGCATTCCGTAAATACGCTTTGATTGGCTTCAAGAAACGAGGCGAACCAAGCGTGGTATACATTCACTTGGTCATAATTATCATCAACAACTGCTTCCATTAATGGGGAAATACTCATTGCTCCCCAGTCATCGGCGATACTACCGATAGTTTCTCTATCGTAAATAACATACTCACCTCTTAGTTTATCTGCCAATACAGAAGAATTTAGTTTATTCCCGCAAAGTATCAGTGTGTAGCGAAAAATTCTCATGTAGAATAATGAAAACCAAAACCCCCGCGCCAGCCAAAGCCGACGCGGGGGTTTCTCTTGTTGCTTAGGCTGCGGCCAAGCTACTACATATTCTTCACAATCTCCTGCCCGAATTCGCTCGTTTTCAGCAGGGTGGCGCCTTCCATCTGACGTTCGAAGTCGTAGGTGACGCGCTTGCTGGCGATGGCGGCTTCGAGGCCTTTGTTGATGAGGGCGGCGGCTTCTTTCCAGCCCATGTACTCGAGCATCATCACGCCGGAGAGGATAACCGAGCCGGGGTTTACCTTGTCGAGGTTGGCGTATTTGGGGGCCGTGCCGTGGGTGGCTTCGAAAATGGCGTGGCCAGTCACGTAGTTGATGTTGGCGCCCGGCGCGATGCCGATGCCGCCCACGATGGCCGCCAGCGCGTCAGAGATGTAGTCGCCGTTCAGGTTCAGCGTGGCCACCACCGAGTACTCGGCGGGGCGCAGCAGAATCTGCTGCAAAAAGGCATCGGCGATGCTGTCCTTCACGATGAGCTTGCCCTGGTCCTGGGCCTGCTTTTGCAGGGCGTCGGCCACGGCCACGCCTTGCTTGGCCACGATTTTATCGTACTGCGCCCAGGTAAACACCTTGCTGCCAAACTCCTTCTCGGCCAGCTCGTAGCCCCAGGTTTTGAACGCGCCTTCGGTGAACTTCATGATATTGCCCTTGTGGACAATCGTCACCGACGGCAGCTTGTGCTCCAGGGCGTACTTGATGGCGGCGCGCACGAGG
>CAXTCS010000213.1:0-7721 GCA_964242365.1 uncultured Hymenobacter sp.
CCTGCTCATCTATTGCCCCTTGGCCCACTGGACCTGGCACCCCGACGGCTTCCTGCTGAAGTGGGGCGTGCTCGATTTCGCGGGCGGCACGGTGGTGCACATCTCGGCCGGCTTCGCGGCGCTGGCCGGCGCGCTGGCCCTCGGCCGCCGCAACGTGCACCGCGAAGGCCACACCCACGTGCCGCCCAACGTGCCGTTCATCCTCATCGGCACCGGGCTGCTGTGGTTCGGCTGGTTCGGCTTCAACGCCGGCTCGGCGCTGGCGGCCAACGCGGTAGCCGTGCAAGCCTTCATGACCACCCACCTGGCCTCCGCCGCCGCCATGCTCACCTGGATGCTCATTGAAGCCGTGCGCGGGCAGCGGCCCTCGGCGGCCGGCGCGGCCATCGGCGCGGTGGTGGGGCTGGTGGCCATCACCCCGGCGGCGGGCTACGTCAGCTACGGCCCGGCGCTGTTCATCGGCGTGGTCGCGGCGGCCGTCAGCGCCGGCGCGGTCGACTTGAAAAACCGCACCACCCTCGACGACACCCTCGACGTTTTCCCCTGCCACGGCGTGGGCGGCATCGTGGGCATGGTGCTCACCGCCATTTTCGCCAAAGACGGCGGCCTGGCCACCACCGGCTCGGCCACCCTGCTCTGGCACCACATCGGGGCGCTGGTGTTCATCTCCGTCTTCACCTTCGGCGGCTCTTTCCTGCTCTACAAGCTCACCAACCTGCTCATCCCCATCCGGGTAAACGCCGTGCACGAAGCCGCCGGCCTCGACATGAGCCAACACGGCGAAACCGTCCTAGTAGCCGCGTAACGCCTGCGGCTTAATGAAGAATGAGGAATGAGGAATGAGGCATGAGCCAACAGAACGTCATGCTGAGCGCAGCCGAAGCATCTCGCGTGGGAACAGTAATTCAATCGTTGAAGCAAAAGGATTACTGCTGCACGCGAGATGCTTCGACTGCGCTCAGCATGACGTTTTGTTGGCTCATGCCTCATTCCCCATTAAGCGCAGCGCAAACGTCACCCTCCCAGCACAAATACCGTCGGAATCTTGTGCAGCTCCGGGGCCGGCAGCCGCCGCCAATCGGCCACGGTCAATGTCTTGATAAATTCTCCGGCGCCCGTCACGTCGGCCGCCACGCAGAGGCGGGTGCCGGGCTGCAAGTGCGCCACCAGGTCGGCAAAAAGCGCCCCATTGCGGTAGGGCGTCTCAATAAACAGCTGCGACTGCTGCCGCTGCTGCGCCTCTTTTTCCAGCTGCTTGATGGCCGCCACCCGCGGCGCTTTTTCAATGGGCAAGTACCCGTGAAACGCGAATTGCTGCCCGTTCAGCCCCGAGGCCATCAGCGCCAGCAGCAGCGACGACGGCCCCACCAGCGGCACCACGCGCAGGCCCAGCCGGTGGGCCTCGCGCACCAGCGCCGCGCCGGGGTCGGCAATGCCAGGGCAGCCGGCCTCGCTGAGAATGCCGGCGTCCAGCCCCTCTTTCACCAACGGCACCAACGCCGCGCGCACCTCCGCGTCGGTGCTGTCTTTGTCGATAACGGTGAAGCGAATGTCCTCAATCACGCGGCCCGGCGCCACGCTCTTCACAAAGCGCCGGGCCGTGCGCGCGTTCTCCACCAGAAAATAGGGAAGGGTGGCCACGGCCACCACCACCTGCGGCGGCAGCACCTGCGCGGCCGTTCCCTCAGCAAGCGGCGTGGGGAGGAGGTATAAAGTCAAGGGACGCTTTGGTTAATGAAGAATGACGCCTGCGGCTTAATGAAGAATGGGGAATGAGGAATGAGCAATGAGGAATGAGCAATGAAGAATGAGGGCGATATTAGGGCTAGCTCCGCTCCCTACCGCAGTTTCTCAAGCTGCCACATCATTGAAAAACCAAGTCGAGGTAATTCTTCATTCCTCATTCTTCATTAAGCCGCAGGCGTCATCCTCCCGTTGAAATAAAGTCCCGCACCAGCCCAAAAACTTCGTCGGGCTTCTCCGCGTGCACCCAGTGGCCGGCGTCCGGCACGGTGGCCACCTCCGAGTTGGGAAACAGCGCCGGGATGCCGTGCAGCTTGTCGTCGGCCGTGATGTAGTCCGACAGCCCGCCGCGAATAAACAAAGCCGGCTTCAAAAACGGCGCGAGGCCGGTGGTCGCCTCGCCCACGGCCGCCAGCTCGTTGGCCAGCACGGGCAGGTTGATGCGCCAGGCAAAGGAATTGTCTTCCTGCCGGTACAGGTTTTTCAGCAAAAACTGGCGGGTGCCCACGTTTCTCACGTACCGCGCCAGCGCCGCGTCGGCCGCCTGCCGGCTGGCGATGGCGGCCAAATCAACGGCTTGCAGGCCGGCCAGAATGTCGTCCTGGTGCTCCATGTTGGAAAAGCGCGGGGCAATGTCGACCACGATGAGCCGGGCCAGCCGCTCGGCGTGGTCGAGGGCCAGGCGCATGGCCACCTTGCCGCCCATGCTATGCCCCATAAGCGTGGTTTTGGGCCCCAATTGCAAGTGGTCGAACAGGTCGAGCACGTCCTGCGCCATGAGCGCATACGTGTGCTCGGCGCTGTGAAAGGAGCGGCCGTGGTTGCGCAAATCGACGCTAATCACGCGCAGGGCGGCCTCGGTGGCCCAGCGCCGGGCCAGCGTCTGCCAGTTGTCGAGCGTGCCAAACAAGCCGTGGAGGATAACCAAGGGCCGGCCCTGGCCTTGGTCGAGGTGATGAAGCAAAGGCATGGTGCAAAAATAGCGCAAGCCACCCCAGCCCGGCCGAACAATGCCCGCGACCTTCGGAACGGAACCAAAAAGCACGTCATTCCCCGGAAGAAACTTTTCCAAAAGCCAGCAAACCAGCAGCAAGAAGCCAAGTCGATATTTTAGCACAAGCTAAATTTATTTTTAGGCTCATCTAAAAATTCATACATTTGTCACAATCAAAGCCCTTGTTTCGTGGTTTGGTTGTGATACCCGGCCCAAAACGCGGCGTTTTTGTGTCGTGTTGCCGTCCCTTCATTTTCTAATAATCCTCATTTTGCGCTTAACCTTACCGCTACTCTTAGCCGTGCTGCCAATGGCTGCGCTGGCCCAAGTCACGCCGCCCGGCACCGCCACGCCCGCCACCCCGCCCAACGCCGCGCCCGCTCAGGAGCCCGCGCACCAGCCCAACCCCACCCCCCAAAAGCCCCGCGACTGGAGCCTGCACTTTCAGCAGACGCTCATCGACCAGTGGCACAACAACCTGCACACGCCGTATTCGGGCGAATACAGCCTGGCCGACCGCGAGTCGGCCAAGCTCTCGTTCACGTCCACCTTGTTCATCGGGCGGCGGCTCTGGAAGGGCGCGGCCCTTTATTTCAACCCCGAAGTAGCCGGCGGCAGCGGCCTGAGCGGCGCGCGCGGCATCGCCGGCTTCACCAACGGCGAAACCTTTCGCATCGGCGACCCGGCCCCCAACCTGTACCTGGCCCGCCTGTACCTGCGGCAGGTGT
Organism: uncultured Hymenobacter sp.; assembly: GCA_964242365.1. Lineage (GTDB taxonomy): Bacteria > Bacteroidota > Bacteroidia > Cytophagales > Hymenobacteraceae > Hymenobacter. The sequence goes on from CAXTCS010000213.1 coordinate 3,466, forward strand.
TTGCCCTGGGCACCGGCACCGACGCCGACGAGGACGACCTGAACCAGCTGGCCGGCCCGCGCCCCCAGCGCTATTTCGCCGTGAACCTGGGCAAGTTCAGCACGGCCGATTTTTTCGACCAGAACAGCTACTCGCACGACCCGCGCACCCAATTCCTGAACTGGAGCCTGATGAGCGCCGGGGCCTGGGACTACGCCGCCAACACCCGCGGCTACACCGTGGGCGGCGTGCTTGAGTACGTGACGCCCGAAATCGCCCTGCGCTTCGCCTCGACCCTGATGCCCTCCCTGGCCAACGGCCCAATCCTGGATTTCCACTACGGCACCGCCCACGCCGAAACCCTGGAGCTGACCAAAAGCTACAAAGCCGGCGGGCGCCAGGGCACGCTGCGGGTGCTGGGCTTCCGCAACGTGGCGGCGATGGCCACCTACCGCAGCGCCGTGGCCCTGGCCCTGGCCACCGGCGAGCAGCCCGACGTGGTGAGCGTGCGCCGCAACGGCCACACCAAAGTCGGCTTTGGCCTGAACGCTGAGCAGGAATTGACCAAAAACGTGGGCCTGTTTGCCCGCGTGAGCTACAACGACGGCAAAAACGAAACCTGGGCCTTCACCGAAATCGACCGGAGCGCCAGCCTCGGCGTGGTGAGCACCGGCGCCCGCTGGCAGCGGCCCGACGACCGCCTCGGCGCCGCGGTGGTCGTCAACGGCATCAGCCCCGAGCACCGCGCCTACTTGGCGGCCGGCGGCTACGGCTTCATCGTGGGCGACGGCGCCCTCAACTACGGCCTGGAAAAAATCGGCGAAGTATACTACAGCATCAGCCTGCCCCAGTACCACGCCGCCATCAGCCCCGATTACCAGTTCGTCGTCAACCCGGCTTACAACCGCGACCGGAAAGGGCCGGTGCACGTGGTGGCCGTGCGCCTGCACATCGAGTTCTAGCGCCGTTCTCGAAGTGTAGAGACGCAACATTTTGCGTCTCGTCGTTAGCGCCGCTGACCTGCGGTTGCGGATGTTGTTTAGCCTGTGCGGTAGGGGCCTATTTCCGGTCGTTCAACGCCAGTCGTTCAACGACGAGACGCAAAATGTTGCGTCTCTACCCCCGTTCACGGATTCTAAAACCGCGCTAGGTTGTGGCGAGCTTGGCAGAAAAGCGACTGGCCGCAGCTACCGGGCAACCTAAGCGGCCGTAGGTGCATCATTGGAATAACAAGTGCTAATCATTCACTTTTTCCTTCTTTTCTGATGAACAAGCTACGTAGTAAATCGATGTGGGCTGGCCTGCTGGTGCTGGCCGCGGGGGCGTTGTCGTCGTTCGGCGGCGGGCGGGCCGAGGGCCCGCGCGAAACCCGGCCGGTGGATGCGTTCACCGAAATCAACCTTGGCGGGTCGGCCCATGTGGTGGTGAAGCAGGGCAGCCCGCAGAGCGTGGTGGTCGAAGCCAGCCCCGAGGCGCTGGCTGAGTTTGAAACCGTAGTAAAAGATAGAAAGCTGCGCCTGGGCTACCGCAACGATAAAAACAACATGGGCCACTACAAGGACCGCGGCCCCGTGACGGTGTACGTGACGGCCCCCGACCTCACGGCCCTGCGCGTGGGCGGCTCGGGCAAGCTCGAAGTAGATGGCCCGTTGAAGGCCGAAAACATGACGCTGGCGATGGCCGGCTCGGGCAACCTGCAAGTGCCCGCGCTCACGGCTTCGAGCCTCGAAACGGCGCTGGCCGGCTCGGGCGATGTGGTGGTGGGCGGCAGCTGCCCGCGTCACGAAATTCGCATCAGCGGCTCGGGCAACGTGAAAGCCCACGACCTGAAAAGCGAAACCTGCAAGGTGCGCATCAGCGGCTCGGGCGATGCGCACGTGTATGCCAGCCAGGGCGCGGAGGCAGCCATCTCGGGTTCGGGCAGCGTGTTTGTGGCCGGTGGCGGCCAGCTGAGCAGCTCGGTGCACGGCAGCGGCCGCATCACCAAAGAGTAATTCCGGCGCGTTTTCATCGGGCTGGCCGCAGGAATGTGAAGTACGGCTTCGCGCTCCTGCGGCATTGGGCGTTAATAAGTTGCGTTGTATAAGGCTGGGCTAATGATTGCCACTGCCAATGGTTGCCTGAGGGTGTAAAATTCGGGCATATCGCCGGCCGAACCCGACCGTCGCCGGCTCGGCGCCGTACCTTTGCCTGGCCGCAAGGCGCGATAGAATTTCCCACCCAACACCACCCTGTGTACCTTCACCATGTGGCTGCCTACCTGCCGGAGGCAGTTGTCACCAATGCTCATTTCACGCGCCTCAACGGCCTGGCCAGTGAGTGGATAATTGAGCGAACCGGTATTCAGGAGCGCCGCAAAGCGGCCCCCGGCGAAAATGCCAACACCATGGCCATTGCCGCGACCCGCGCCGTGCTGGCCGCCGCTCCCGCCTTTGCCCCCGATTCGGTCGACCTCATCGTGGCCGGTACCTACACGCCGCACGACACCATTTTCACGCTCGCCCACGCCGTGCAGCGCGACCTGGGCGTGAACGAAATTCCGACCGTCAGCATTTCCTCGGCCTGCGCCTCGCTGCTGAACGCGGTGGAAATCGTGGAAGGCTACTTTGCCATGGGCAAGGCCACCCGCGCCGTGGTGGTGGTGAGCGAGCACAACACCGCCTACAACAACGAGGAAGACACGATGGCCGGCCACTTGTGGGGCGACGGCGCCGCGGCCCTGCTCCTGAGCAAGGAACGCATCGGCCCCGACGACCTGCACATTGCCGAAGTCATTACCGGCGGCGCGGGGCCCGTGGGCAAGGCCGACGAAGCCGTGACGCTCAAGCCCGTAGACAAAGGCATTGTGATGCCTTTCGGCCGCGACGTGTTTCAGCAGGCCTGCATTTACATGGCCCGCGTGACCCAAACGCTGCTCGACAAGCACCGCATCGCCACGGCCGACCTCACCTACCTCATTCCGCACCAGGCCAACCTGCGCATCTCGAAAAACGTGGTGAAGCAGCTCGGCCTCGACCCGGCCCGCGCCGTGAGCAACATCGAGCGCCTCGGCAACACCGGCTGCGCCGGTGCCGCCATCGGCCTGGCCGAAGTCTGGGACACCATAAAAAGCGGCGACAAGGTGATTATCACCGTCTTCGGCGGCGGCTATTCCTACGGCGCCATGCTGCTGGAAAAGTAAGGATTAAATAGACCGTCATGCCGAGCGCAGCCGAGGCATCTCGCGGGCAATAGTAAATTCAATCGCAAGAAAAGAATTACCACCCCACGCGAGATGCCTCGGCTGCGCTCGGCATGACGTTCTTTTTCGCGCGCATAACTCAACCCTTCCCCATGCTTCCGCCCGCCGACGCTTTTTTGCCCGAAATAACTTTTCAAACCAGCCGTTCGAGCGGCCCCGGTGGGCAGAACGTGAACAAAGTAGAGTCGCGGGTGGAGCTGCGCTTCCATTTGCTGGATTCGCAGGTGCTGACCGAGGCCCAAAAAGGCCTCATTCTGGAGAGGGTTGCCAATCAGCTCACGGCCGAAGGCTTGCTGCTCGTCACCGCTCAGGACGACCGCAGCCAGTTTCGCAACAAGGAAATCGCGCTGGCCCGCTTCCACGAGCTGCTGCTGAAGAGCCTGCGCCGCCCCAAGCCCCGCAAGGCCACCAAGCCCAACAAAAGCGCCGTGCGCAAGCGCCTGGAGGGCAAAAAGATTCAGGGCGAGAAGAAGGCCAGCCGCCGGCGGCCGGAGTAAAGGACCGTGGCGCTGCCCGGCGCCCGGCGTAGCTTTGGCTGGCTTACAGCAGGGTGCCGTGCAGCACGACCAGCGCCACGGTGAAGTAAATAATCAGCCCCGTTACGTCGACCAGCGTGGCGACGAAAGGCGCCGACGACGTGGCCGGGTCCAGCCCGAGCCGCTTGAGAATGAGCGGCAGCATGGAGCCGGCCAGCGAGCCCCACAGCACGATGCCCACCAGCGCCAGCGCCACCGTGAAGGCGACCATGAGCCAATGCGGACCATAAATAGGCGTAATGCTTTGCCAGACAGCGATGCGGGCAAAGCCCACGATGCCCAGAATCACGCCCAGGGCCAGGCCCGAGAGGATTTCGCGCCGCAGCACCCGCCACCATTCGCCGATGGTGAACTCGCCCAGCGCCATGGCCCGGATGATGAGCGAGGTGGCCTGCGAGCCCGAATTGCCGCCCGAGCTGATGATGAGCGGAATGAACTGCACCAGCACGATGGCTTTCTGCAATTCGCCCTCAAAAAACTGCATGGCCGAGGCCGTTAAC
>CAXTCS010000214.1:0-7706 GCA_964242365.1 uncultured Hymenobacter sp.
TCCCCTATTCGGAGCGGCCCGACACGCTGGCCCCCACCCTGCCCGGCCGCGTGCACGACCGCGTGCGCCACGAGCGCACCACCCAGCTCCGCAGCCTCTCCGAAAAGAAAAAGCGCCACTTCTACGAACAGCACCTGGGCCTGGAAACCGACGTACTATTTGAGGACGACGTAACCGATGGCCGCATGGAAGGCTTCACACCCAACTACATCCGCGTGGCCGCCAAGTACGACCCGCTGCTGGTCGGCGAGACGAAAACCCTGCGCCTGACCGCCGTAAACGCCTTCGGCCTGATGGAAGCCGAAGAACTGGGCGTGCTGGCATAAAAGCCGTTTGAAGTAGTCAGAACGGGTAGAGACGCAACATTTTGCGTCTCGTCGTTAGCGCCGCTGACCTGCGGTTGCTGATGTTGTTATGACTGCGCGATTTGGCGCGGTTCCAGTCGTGCAACGACAAGCCGCAAAATATTGCGTCTCTACCCTGTTCTTATTAACTTCAGACCATCGCCTGCCGCGCCATCGCCAGCATTTCGCGCAGCATTTGCTGCTGCTCCTGCAAGTGCTGGTTGCGCAGCTCGGCCACGGCCAGCTGGTGCTGCAAGTGCTGGGCGTGCAGAGCCGCCGCCACATACGTTTCGGCCGTCGGGCCAACGGGCAGCGCGGGCGCCACAGCCGCCACCGGCGGCGCAACAGAAGCAGGCACCGCAGCCAGCGGGGCCGGAGCTTCAGCAACCGGTGCTTCGAAAGTAACCGGCGTTTCGGGAGGAGCCACGGCCTCGGGCGAAGCCAGGATTTCGGCTGCCACACCCGGCAAAGCCGCCGTGGCCCGCACGGGCTGATTCGCGGCCGAAGCCAGCGCCAGCGTAGCCGCAATTTCGGCGGGCTGGAGCCGGGTGCCGGCCACGCCGGGACCCGCCCGGCGCGGAACCGGCACCTGCACGTCCGTCAAATCGATGGGCTCCAGCGGCAGCTCGGGCGCCGCCGAAACAGCCGGAGCAGCTGCCTTCGGCGCGTGCTCACCGCTCACGAGCATGGGCCCGCGACCAAGCAACAACCAGTCTCTTGAAACATTTGGGTATATCTCAAACACCTTGCACAGCAGGTCATATCCAGGCTTATTACGCCCATCAATGAGGTGCTGCACCACGCTGGCCGTCTTCCCCAGCGAGATGGCAAAGCTATTTTTAGTCAGCCCAAACTGCTGGATAAGCTGCGCAAAGCGCTGGTCGATGGGAACGAAAGAAGTAACGTTGGCGGCCATTTGCACAAATGAGTAGTTGCGCAAATGTATAAAGCAAGAATCCAACCAGCGCCTTCCCGGGCGCTTTCTCCGCACCCATTTCAGCAGCCCCGGCACCCCCCCACAAACCCCACGCCCCACACGGAACCACAAATAATCCGTTTCAATCCGTTAAAATCCGTTAAATCTGCGGTTCTTATTCGTAGCGCAGCGATTCAATCGGGTCAAGGGCCGCTGCCTTGCTGGCCGGATAGTAGCCCGAAGCCAGTCCCACCCCCACGCAGATAACCAGCCCGACAATCATCCACACCCACGGCACCAGAAACGAGCCCGAGCCCACGAATTTGGCCACGCCGTTGCCGCCCAGCACGCCCAAAACAATGCCCAGCGTGCCGCCCAGCAGGCAGATAACCACGGCCTCAATCAGAAACTGCTGGCGGATTTGCAGCGCCGTCGCCCCGAGCGCCTTCCGAATGCCGATTTCGCGCGTCCGCTCCGTCACCGACACGAGCATGATGTTCATGAGCGCGATGCTGGCCCCGAGCAGCGTAATAAAGGCCATCACGCTGCCCCCGGCCCGCACTTTGCCCGAAATAGAATCCAAATCAGCCGCCAACGACTCGCTGCTTTCCACCACGAAGCTGTCTTCCTGGCCCAGCTTGTCGTGGCGCACGGCGCGCATTACGCCGGTGGCCTGGCCCATTATAAAGGCCATGGTGCCCTGCTGGTCGGTAGCCGTTTTGATGTCGTACGTCAGGGCCCCTTTCCGGGGCAGCTGGTTGCCGGTTTCGAGCGGCGCCAGGGCCATGCGGTCGGCGCCGCCCGAGCCGCCCCCGCCGGTGCCGCTTTTTTCGAGCAGGCCCACGATGAGAAAGCGCCGGCCCAGGGCGGCCACGTACTGGCCCACCGGGCTTTGCTTCGGAAACAGTTTGAGGCGGATTTCATCGCCCACAATCAGCACGTTGGCGCCGCTGTTCAGCTCGGCCTGCGAAAACGTGCGCCCCGCCGCCAGGTTGTAGCCCTGAATTTTCAGGTAGTTTTCGTCGCCCGCGACTACCTGCATGTTGGGGTTGGTCTTCACGCCGTTGGCCTTCATCTCGACGGCCCCGGCCACGAAGGCCGAAAGCCCCACCTGAGCCTCGTCGCCCATGGCTTTTTTGTACAGCTTGGCTTGCAGGAAGCTCATGGGCGGGTACTGCTTGTCCTGCACCCCGCCGCGCCGGCCGCGGTTGCTGTAGCCCTTGGCGTGCAGCTCAAAGGAATTGGCCCCGAGGCTGGCAAAGGTTTCGGCCAGCGAATTCTTCATCGCGTCGATGCCGGTGAGAATGCCCACCAGCGCAAACAGGCCGATGCTCAGAATCAGCGCCGTCAGAATGGTCCGCAGCAAATTGGCGCGGATGGAACGGAAGGCTTCGCGAACGTTTTCGAAAGGGCTCATGGCGGTAATTCCAACGTTCAGTTGGAGAATCGTTGAACGGAAACTCGTGGCCCGGCCCAGATAACGCGCCCCCAAAAAGGCGGCGCCGGGTTTTGGCCGAAAGCTACCGCCCAAAGTTCGGCGGCCGGCGCCTAACTTGAACCACCGCCGCCGCAACCTCGTTGGTTCGGTGCGGTTCTTTCCCCAAAATCCTATGCTCTTCAAGCGCCTTCTGCTTTTCCTGCTGCTGGCCGTGGCCGGCCTGGCCGCGCCCCTGGCCGCCCGCGCCAACCACGTGTTCATCCCGATGGACAACACCCAAAAAGAGTGCCTCAAGGCCTACGGAGTGGCGTTTTGGCTGCTCCAGCGCGAGGTGCCCGTCGATTGGCTGCTGAACTACCGGGGCGGCTCCTTCGCCTTCGAAACCACGCCGGGGGCCGAAAACGAGCTGGCCGTGCGCGGCGTCACGTTCCAGGTCATCAGCGAGGCGCAGTACACCGGCATCCTCCAGGAAATCGCCGACCCCAACGCCAACATGGACGTGATGAAGCTGGAAAAAGTGCCCAAAATCGCGGTCTACACGCCCAAAGGCAAGCAGCCCTGGGACGACGCCGTGACGATGGTGCTTACCTACGCCGAAATTCCCTACACCCAGATTTACGACGACGAGGTGCTGCGCGGCGACCTGCCCAAGTACGACTGGCTGCACCTGCACCACGAAGATTTCACCGGCGAGTACGGCAAGTTCTACGCCACCTACCGCAACTACCCCTGGTACCAGCAGCAGGTGCGCGACGCCGAAGCCGCCGCCAAGCGCAACGGCTTCGCCAAGGTGAGCCAGATGAAGGCCACCGTGGCCACCAAAATGCAGGAATTCATCGCCGGCGGCGGCTTTTTGTTCGCCATGTGCTCGGCCACCGACAGCTACGACATTGCCCTGGCCGGCCTGGGCGTCGACCTGGTGGAAAGCATGTACGACGGCGACCCGGCCGACCCCAACGCCCAGGCCAAGCTCAATTTCAACCGCTGCCTGGCGTTCCAGAACTTCCAGCTGGTGCGCAACCCCTACGAGTACGAGTATTCCAACATCGACATGCAGCCCGGCGAGCGCGGCCTGGGCGAGCAAAACGACTACTTCTCGCTCTTCACCTTCTCGGCCAAATACGACCCGGTGCCCACCATGCTCTGCCAGAACCACGAAAAAACCATCCACGGCTTCATGGGCCAAACCACGGCCTTCCGCAAAAGCCTCATCAAGCCCGATGTGGTCATCATGGGCGACACCAAGCAAACCGGCGAGGCCCGCTACCTTCACGGCACCCTCGGCAAAGGCACCTGGACGTTTTACGGCGGCCACGACCCCGAAGACTACCAGCACCTGGTGGGCGAAGAGCCCACCGATTTGTCCCTGCACCCAAACTCGCCCGGCTACCGGCTGATACTGAACAACATCCTATTTCCGGCCGCCAAAAAGAAGAAACAGAAAACCTGAGCGGCCCTGACAACTCGCCCGGAAAAAGCAGTTATATTTTGGACTGGTTTCTGAATAAAAAATAGGTCGTCATGCAGAGCGTAGCGAAGCATCTCGCTTGTGGTAGTAATTCTTTTCTTGCGATTGAGTTACTTTCCCGAGCAAGATGCTTCGCTGCGCTCTGCATGACGTTCTTTCTCAATAAAGTTAATCTGGGAACAAGCTTTTGACCCAATTCCCTTGTTTGCCGCATTTTTATTGATTTCGGAGTCGTTTGCATCAATTCTGAAATTCTGAATCATTGACGAGCCCCGGCCCCGCATCGCCGCACCGCCCGCACCCTTCCCGCTTACGCGCCCCGCATGGACGAACTGAATCAAGCCAACTACTCGCTTTCGGCCAGCCGCCCGGAAGAATACCCGGTCGAAGAGGCCGTCAATCCGCTGCCCCGCGCCGTGCTCCGCCTCAACAGCCACGTGCTGCTCGACGGCCAGTGGCGCTTCGCCCACGACGCCGACGACACCGGCCTGCGCGACGGCTGGAACCTGGGCCACCCCTACGAGCACCGGGCCCAGTGGCCCGGCTCGGTGGAGGAGCACCTGGCGCAGGCCCGCGGCGAGCAAGAAGGCGCTACCTGGCAAGACAAGGTGGTGGTCTGGTACGAGCGGGAATTCAACTTGCCCGAAGTGGCCGAGCCGGAAACGTGCTCCATGCTTCAGCTCACGTTTGGGGCCTGCGGCTACGAAACGCGGGTGTGGCTCAACGGCGTGGCGCTCAAAACCATCGAGGGCGAAGAGGTGCACTACGGCGAATACACGTCGTTTACCTACGAGCTGGACGAGGAAAACCTGCACCTCGTGAACCGCCTCACCGTGCGCATTGCCGACACGATGGACGCCGAAACGCCGCGCGGCAAGCAGGAATCGCACGTCTATAAACGCGGCGGCATCTGGTACCAGACCTACACCGGGGCCGTGCGCAGCGTGTGGCTGGAAGTGGTGGAGCGCAACCGGCTGCGCTCGCGCGTGGGCGTGGTGAGCGTGGTGGAAGACCAGCTCGTGCGCTTCAACCTGACCCTGCGCATTCACGACGCCGGCGATTACGTCATTCGCCTTCAGGTATTTGACCCGCTCACGCCCGACCGTTCGGAGCCGTTGGCCACCTCCGACTTTCCGCTGCACCTCGACGCCGGCCAGTGGCAGCAGCGCGTGGTGCTCGAAGTGCCGGGCGCCGAATTGTGGTCGCCGGAAGCCCCCAACCGCTACCGGCTGGTGGCCCAGCTCACGGATGCCACGGGCTACGCTGCCCAAATAGAAACCCTTTTCGGGCTGCGCAAAATCGAGGCCCGCGGGCGCAAAGTTTACCTCAACAACCAGGCGACTTACCTCGACGGCATTCTGTACCAGCCCGGCCAGGCCACGCTCGGCGAAATGCAGCGCCACATGCACGCCATGAAGGCCCTGGGCTGCAACCTGGTGCGGGTTCACATCGCCGGCATCGACCCGCGCATCTACAACCTGGCCGACGAGCTGGGCCTGCTGCTGTGGGTGGAAGTGCCGAGCCCGCACAGCTCAACGCCGCGCAGCCGCGAAAACCACCGCGCCGAGCTGCTGCGCATGGTCACGCTCAGCGAAACGCACCCCAGCATCGTCATCTGGAGCCTGTACAACGAAGACTGGGGCGCGCAGGACATCGCCACCAACGCCAAAACCCGCGAGTACATCGTCGAAACCTACCACTTCATGCAACTTGCCTACCCGCAATTTTTGGTGGTGGACAACGACGGCTGGCACCACATTTCCTACACCGGCCGCCTGAAATCGGACCTGCTCACGGCCCACCTCTACACCCCCGACCTGGGCCGCTGGCGCGAGCTGCTCGACCGCCTCGTGGGCGGCGAGCTGGAGGGCACCGCCGCCTTCCCGCTGGTGGTGGGCGACCCGTTTTTCTACCGGCACCAGGTGCCGCTCATCGTGAGCGAATGGGGTGGTTTTGGCTTCTCCGGCTACGGCGGCCCGCAGGACGCCGAGGCCCGCACCAACAGCATCCGGGCCTTCAAACAGGAGCTGCGCAGCCGGCCCATCGCCGGCGACGTCTACACCCAGGCCACCAACATCGAAGACGAGCGCAACGGCCTGCTCGACCCGCACACCGGCGCCCTGAGCGTGCCCGCCGGCCTGCTGGCCTCGCGCCAGCTCGAATACCTGCGCTAGCGCCGCCCGGCCGCCGCCCCGCGTCAGAACATCGCCATTGCCAACGGCTGGGCCGGCCCCGGCGCGGCCAGCGTGGCCGTGATGCACCATTCGGCGCCCAGCGCGGTGTTGTTGGCCCGCAGCTGCGTCACGATTTTCGCGGGCACGGTGCTGGTCACGGAGGTTTGCCGCAGCACCAGCTTGGCCACCTCCAGGTGCTGGCGCAGGGCGGGCACTTTGGCCGCTACCGGCACCACCAGTTCAAAGACAACCAGCTGCTCAATTTCTTCTTCGCAATCGGCGAAACTGCACATTTCAACGTTGCCGGGGTCACGGGTTTTGTTGGGGTTTTGCATAGGAAGTAGCGTGTAGGAAGCGTAGTACACCAAAGCTATGTAAATATGGCTTGTATTTTTCGAATTATTACCAGAAAAGTGCTTGATTCGCGAAGAAAATCGCTGCGCTTACAAAACGGCCGCTTGCGTGCTCCGAACCCGACCGCGCCTTCCGGGGTTATCTTTGCAGCCCGCCGTTTTCCGGCGCATCGCCCGCTACATGATGATAACCGAAGAAGCCGTTCTCAAAGCCCTGAGCTACGTGGAAGAGCCCGACCTGGGCCAGGACCTCGTCACGCTCAACATGATTGAGAACATCGAGATTGACGGCCTGACCGTCGCCTTTACCGTGGTGCTCACCACGCCCGCCTGCCCGCTCAAGCAGCTCATCCACGATGCTTGCGAGCGCGCCATCCACACGATGGTCGACAAAGACGCCAACGTGGTGATTACCATGACCTCGCGCGTGACGACCCTGCGCAACAACCGCGGCGACCTGCTGCCCGGCGTAAAAAACATCATCGCCATTGCCTCGGGCAAGGGCGGGGTGGGCAAAAGCACCGTCACGGCCAACCTGGCGGTGGCCCTGGCCGCCACCGGCGCCAAAGTGGGCCTGGTCGATGCCGATATTTCGGGCCCGAGCATGCCCACCATGTTTGGCGTGGAAAACGAAGCCCCGCACGTGTTTCAAGGCCCGAACGGCAAAAACCTGATTCAGCCCATCGAAAAGTACGGCGTGAAGCTGATGAGCATCGGCTTCCTGGCGCCGGCCGAAAGCGCCATCGTGTGGCGCGGGCCGATGGCCTCGTCGGCGCTCAAGCAGTTTATTACCGAAGTGGACTGGGGCGAGCTCGACTACCTGCTGCTCGACCTGCCGCCCGGCACGTCCGACATTCACCTGACCCTGGTGCAAACCGTGCCCGTGACCGGCGCCGTCATCGTGACCACGCCCCAAAAGGTGGCCCTGGCCGATGCCCAAAAAGGCTTGCAGATGTTTCGCCAGCCCCAAATCAACGTGCCCGTGCTGGGCGTGGTCGAAAACATGGCGTGGT
>CAXTCS010000215.1:0-7690 GCA_964242365.1 uncultured Hymenobacter sp.
CAGCCACAGGATGCGCATGGCGTCCTTGCCATCGTCGGTGCGGTAGGGCAGGGGCTGGGTGATGTGGCCCACCTTCATGGTGTCGATGGTGAAGAAGATAGCCGGGTCGAGCTTATCGAGGGGAAGGCGCGAACCGCCGTCCTGATTATTCTGGAGGAGGCCGCCGTTGCCGCTGCTGTTTTTATCCGAAGAGTTGTCCTTTGCCGCCTTCGCGAAGCTGATGGTGTCGGACAAAATCTGGCGCCGCAGCTTAGCCAGGGTCTTGGCCGACGCGCTGGCGTCGGCCGAGCCGGTTTCGGGCTTCAGCAGAATGTGGCGTGTGGAATACGTATTGCCCTTGCGCTCAATGAACTGGATGAGGTGGAAGCCAAACTGCGACTGCACCACCGGCGACATCTGGCCGGGCTCCAGCTTCATCGAAGCCGCTTCGTACTCCGGCACCAGCTCGCCGCGCTTGAAAAACCCGAGGTAGCCGCCTTCTTTGGCCGAGCCGGGGTCTTCGGAATACTGCTTGGCCAGGGTAGCAAAATCGGCCCCGGCCAGCACCTGCGCCCGCAGGTCGTTCAGCTTGGCGATGGCCGCCTGCTTGGCCTTGTCGTTCACCTGGGCCGGAATCACAATCTGGCCCACTTCGACTTCGGTGCTGAAGTAAGGCAGGCTGTCTTTGGGCACCCGGCTGAAATACTGGGCCACTTCGCGGGGCGTCACGGCCACCTTGCCGGTGATGGTTTTCTGCATTTCCTGCTGCGTGAGCTGCTCCTTGATTTGCGGCCGCAGGTCGTCTTTCAGGGCTTTGATGGATTTGTTGTACTGCTCTTCGAGCCGCTTTTCCGAGCCAATCTGCTGCACAAAATAGGCCATGCGGCGGTCGACTTCGCTGTTCACCTGCTGGTCGGTCACGGTCACGGAGTCGACTTCGGCGCGGGCCAGCATCAGCTTGTTCAGCACGAGGCTTTGCAGGATTTTGCATTTCAGGTCCGGAGCTACGGGCTTGCCTTCGGCGCGGGCCACTTCCTGGACGTAGATGTTCTCCACGTCGGAGCGGAGCACAATCTGGTTGTCCACTTTCACCACGATGCCGTCGAGCAGCTGCTGGCCTTTGGGCCGGGTGATGCCCAACTGGGCCTGGGAAGCGGGCGCAAAGCCCAAGAGCAACAGCAACGTAAGCAGGGCCGACGCCGCGGCGCGATTCACTTTAACAAGCATAGAAGAGTAGTATAAAGCCCAACAGCAAGTGCCAGGGCCTGGGCCATGATTGGCTAACGCGCAAACGGGCCCACAAATTTCGCGATAAATCCGTTGGCAGACAAAAACAAGGAGCGCCACCCGGCTCAGAAGGTTGCAGAGCTAGGGCAATGAACAGTGAGCAATGCGCTGGTTCGCTGTACCTGTGTATTGTTCACTGCTCACTGCTCATTGATAACTTATTTCGTGACGAGCTTGCTCACCTCGGCGTCGTTCACCTTGACTGGGCGCGCGGCGCGTAATTGGGCAATCCATTCTTTTTCCAGGTACGTCTGGTAGTCGGACGTGGCCTGGCCCCGGGCATCGGCCAGGGTTTTGGGGCCGGCGGGCAAGGTTTTGTCGATGGTTACGGCGTAGTAGCGGCTGTCTTTCTGTACGTTATAGGTGCCTGGTCCTTTGCTCATCAGCTCGTCCACCACTTTGTTGTCGCCTTTCTGAAACACGCGCTGGCTGATTTGCACCGACAGCGGGTTTTGCTCGTTCAGCTCGGCTTCGATGGCGGCCGGATTGCTGCTGGTCAGCGCAATCTGCGCGCTGCCTTCGGCCGTGGGGGCCTGCTGCGCCGTTTTGCTGATGCGACGGGCCGGCACGCCGCGCGCCCGCAGGTAGCGGGCGGCCGAGTCGGCGCGGGCGGCGGCCAGGCTGGCGCGTTCGCCTTTTTTCACCCGCCCGGTGAAGGTCACGCGGGTTAGCGTGTCCTGCAACAGGCGCTTGGTTATTTCGCCCAAAGCCAAAACCCCGGCTTTAGAGAGGGCCGCCGAGCCAGGGCGAAACGTTGCGGCTTTGGGCACATTTTTGGTCACCGGAAACCGGCCGGTTTTCAGCTCCTGCTGCACCCGTGCCAGCAGCGCCGGCGAGGCGGCGCTTACCAGAGTGCCCTGCACGCGCTGGTCCCACTGGTACTTGGCCTGGTTGTCGGCGAAGTACTTTTTCAGCCCCACGGTGTCCTCGATGGCCTTGCTCCACACTTTCTCGTCCATCAGCTGGAAGAGCAGAATGCCGTCGCGGTACTCTTTCACCAGCATGCGGTAGTCTTCGTACTTGGTTTCGAGGCTGTTTTTCTCGAAGTCAGTCAGCGACTGCTCCACGTATTGGTCGTAGAGCTGTTGCAGGGCGAAAGCGGGCTGCGCGCCCGCGCGCGGCCGCTGGTTCTGCTGGGCGTAGGTCAGAAAGTCCTTCACCGTATAAGGCTTGCCCTTAATGGTGAAAAGCGCCGAGTTGTCGCTCGGCGCCTGGCGGGCTTTCACTACCACCGTCGGGGCTGAATATTTGTAGCGGCCGGCCACCAAAGCCGTATCAACCCGGCCGAAGGCGTAGGTTTTGGCCGCCGCGTTCTCCACGAACTGGTCTTCCTGCCGCACGCGCTTCAGGAACGCGGCCTTGTTCAGCTCCGAGCGCGAGTCCTTGGCCACTTTGCTTTTCAGCGACGATTCCACGTCGGCGAACTTGGCCAGCGGCTGCCGCTCAATCAGCTTGATGATGTGCCAGCCGTAGGGCGTTTGCACCGGGGCAGCGATGTCGCCGGGCTTTTGCAGCCGGAAAGCCACTTCTTCGAACGAAGGCAGCATCCGGCCCGTGCCGAAGGGCGGCAGCTCGCCGCCGTTGGCCGCCGAGCCGGCATCTTCCGAGAACTGGGCCACGAGCTTGTCCCAATTTTCGCCTTTCTTGAGGCGGCTGTACAGTTCGTCAATCTTTTTCTTGGCGGTGAGCGAGTCGGCCCTGGCGGCGCTGGCGGTCATCCGAATCATGAGGTGGGCCACCTTGATTTCGCCCTGCGCGGCCCGCTTGTCGTTCACCTTAATAATATGGTAGCCGAAGCGCGTGCGAATCGGCGCCGAAACCTGGCCGACGGGCGTTTTGTAAGCCGCCGTTTCGAACGGATACACCATTTGCATGGCGGTGAAATACCCCAGCTTGCCGGCGTTTTCCTTGGCCGACGGGTCTTCGCTCTGGGCGCGGGCCAGCTGGCCAAAATCAGTGCCGGCCAGCGCTTGCTGGCGGATTTTCTCAATCTTCTGGTACGCGGCCAGCGTATCCTGCGGCGTGGCGTCGGGCGCCACCCGGATGAGGATGTGCGAGGCATTCACCTCCTGGCTCATGCGGTCGTAGGCTTCGCGCACCAGCTGGTCGGTCACGCTTTTCTCCGTCAGGTAGGGCTGCGAGAGCTGCTGGCGGTAGCCGTCGAGCTCGCGCTTGAAGGCCTGCGTGGTGTCGAGCCCTTTTTGCTTCGCTTCCAGCACCTTGAGGCGGAAGTTGGTGTAAAGGTCGAGGTAATCGGTCACGCTTTGGCGGGTGCCGTAGTCGGCCGCGGTGCTGTTGTTCTTGCGGTACACGTAGGCAAACTCCGTGGCTGGGACCGGAAAAGTGCCCAGTGTTTCGACGGCGGGCCCGGTTGTGGTAGCGGCCGAAGAAGCCGAAGCGGCTGGTTTAGCCGTCTGGCAGCCAGCCAGTAGGGTGACGACGGCGGCGCCGGCGTACAGAATGCGTTTGTGCATATGAAATCGTAGGAGACGGTAGCGCCGTGGAGGAAGAAGCCAGCGGCGCGGGCATGAAATTACCAGTGCGAAATTAACTAATTTCCGGGGGGAATGGTGCAAGCCGCGCGATTGGGCCGTCGGACCGGAAAAAGAGGGGCATTCTGGAAGGGAGCGGTCATGCCAAGCGCAGCTCTGCGTGACCGCTCCCTTCCAGAATGCCCGTTCGACTGTGCGCGTTGCCCTACGTCAGGTGCTTGCTCAGGTGGCAAACGGTGTGGTTGCCACGGGTGAAAAACTCGACCCGGTCCATCAGCCGGTTGACCAGGGCCATGCCCATGCCGCCTTTTCGGCCCTGGCGGATGTAATCGCGCAGGTCGGGGCTTTGGTGGGGGCCGGGCAGGAAGATGGTATCGCCATGGTCGGCAATTTCCACCCTCAAATCGTGCTCATCAAAGGCCAGCTCCAGGTCCAGGAACTGGTTTTCGTCCTCGCCGTTGGCGTGAATAATGAAATTGGCGACCACCTCGTCCACGGCCAGCACCACTTGGTTCACCGTCACCTCAGACAAGTGCCGGCTGCTGAGGTAACTCCGCACGAAGTCGCGCACCTGCTGGAGGTGGCTGCGCGAGCAGGCAATGCGAAGAACCGATTTCATATTAAAAAGCGAAGGGTGAATGTTAAACGTCAAATACTGAGCAGCTGGATTCAAACGGCTCAACATTCAGCCTTCAATAATGCTTAGGCGGCTTCGGCCTCGGCGAGGCTGGGCACAATCGTCATGAGGGCATCGAGCCCCAGGATTTCAAACACGTTAAATACCTTTTCCTGCATATTAAAAAATATCAGCTTCACGTTGGCGTCCTGGAAACGCTGGAGGTGCGAAATGAACACGCCCAGGCCGGCCGAAGAAATGTAGCTGAGCTTGGCGCAGTCAATCAACACTTTGCGGTGGCTCAGGATATCGGGTTTGGCCAGTTCGGTATCGAGCACGATGGCGGAACTGGCGTCGAGCTCGCCATCGAGCATTAGGGTGAGGGTGTCAGTGGAGGGTTGCGCGGTAACTTTCATAATGAGGGCGATACGTCAGGCCAACGGTAGGGGTTGGGCCGACTTGAATTTAATGACGAGCAAGGTTTGGTCGTCGTGGATGGGATACCCGTGGGTAAAGCCGTTGAGGTCGTCGAGGATGAAGGTTTTGATGTCTTCGGCCTCCTGAAAATAACTTTCTTCGAGGCGCAGCTTGAGGCGGTCTTCGCCGTACTCGTCGGTGCCGTCGCCCCCGCGCGCCTCCACGATGCCGTCGGTGTAAATCACCATCACGTCGCCGGGGCTGTAGTCGTAAAACTGGTTTTTGATGTGCTTCTCGTAGCTCTCGTTGCGGATGATGCCGAGCCCCAAGCCCTTCGATTCGAAGTAAAAAACCTCCTCGCGCAGGGCGTGGTAATAGAGTGTGTGGCAGTGCCCGGCGCGGGCAAACACAAAGCCGCCCTGCTCGTAATCAATGATGTAGAGCGAGGAGGTGATGAACGACGATTTCTCCAGGCAGTGGGTGAGGGCCGTGTTGGCCTGGGCCATGAACCGGCTGGGCACCGGAAATTTGTCGCGCTCGTTTTTCGCCAGCGGGTTTTCCTGCATCAGCGAGTGGAAAATCCCTTTCATCTGGGCCATGTGGAAGGCGGCGGTCACGCCCTTGCCGCTCACGTCGCCGATGATGACGGCCAGGCGCCGGCCCGGCAGGTGCAGAAAGTCGTAGAAGTCGCCGCCCACTTCCTTCGCCGCCAGCGAGTGCGAGCTGATGTCGAACCAGTTATCGGTCGGCAGGTTTTTTGGAATGAGGCTGTCCTGGACCTGGGAAGCGATTTTCAGCTCCTCCTGGGTGCGTTGGTTGGCGAGGGAAGTGCGCACCAGCTCCAGGTTTTCGATGCTGAGAACCGCCTGGCTGGTAAAGGTTTGGAGAATGCTGAGGTCTTCGCGGTCGAAGGTGTGGGGCTCTAGCTTGAGCAGGTAGAGAATGCCGTAATTGAAATGCAGGCCGCGCAGCGGCAGCTGCAACAGGGAGCAATAGTGCTGCGCCGAGCCTTCAAAACCAGGGCGCAGGTTCAGGTCGTTGGTGATGTAGTCGCCTTCGGGCAGGTCGTGGCCCAGCAGGCGGGTCCGCAGGGCATCGGCCTGGGCCGGCGACAGGTTGTGGTAGTGGGTGGCCCCGGCCGTGTTTATTCCCGCATGACTGGCGTCGAGGTCGAGCCAGGCGGCGTCGGCCTGCACGGTTTGCACCGCCGATTCGAGCAAAATGTGGTACACCTCGGCCGTGGTCTGGCCGCGCTGAATGATTTGGGTGAGGCGCTGCAAGCGCAGAATTTCGTTGCGCCGCTGCTCGACGACGTCGGCAATGGGCAAGTTGAAAAAGGTGACCAGCAGCCCCATCAAGGCATAAAAGGCGGAGAAAAGGGCCGTAAGCAGCAAAAACGCCTGCTGCGACGGCGGCGCGACAAGCTGCGGGTCGGCCTGCGTGACCCGGAAATACTGCACAAATACCAACACGCCCAGCAGCAAGCCCGCCTGGAGCAGCACGGCGCGCCACTTGTCGCGCTGGCTGAGGTAGGCGACCCATTTCTGGTGGCCGCTGAGGTAGGTGCCGTAGAGGCCCAGGACCGCCACCACCGCAACGCCAATAAAATAGGGTGGGTTGACGCCGGCCAGGCGGAGCAACACGGTGGTGCCCAGCAGCACCTCAAACAGCGTCCATTCGCGCTGGAGCCGGGGCGAGGAGCGGAACAGCACCAGCGCCCGCCATGCGTAGTTGGTGCGGGCCAGAAAAAGGACGAACAATCCTTGGTTGAGGGTGTAGACGCTACTGAAAAACAGGCTGTTATTGTTTGACAAGGACTGGTCTTTGGCCAGTCGCTCCAGCAGGTGCAGGCCCACGCACGCCAGCGCCAGCAAGCCGGGCCCCATGAGCAGGCCCCGCAACAGCTTCACAAACGCTTGGCCTTTCAGCGGCGACGGCTGGCCGTGGTAATACAGAAAGAGGCTGAACACGAACGCGCCCTGGGCGAGTTGCGTCGGCCACTCGGGCCAGCTGCCCAGCCACGGGCCGGCGCCGGAGTGGCTGAGGGCACTGAGCAGCAGCAGCGTCCAGCTAAGCAGGCTAAGCGGCAGCAGGAATGAGCGTAAACGTTGAGGCACAGACAGAAACTAGGAATAACGCAAGCACACCCGCCCGCTGCGCCTTTGCCGACGCTCAACCGGGGCGCAAGATACAATCGGCTGCCCAATCCCGGCGCCTGATTTTGGGCCACGCACAAGCGCCAACCCCGGCGTGAGCCAGCGTTGGCGCCTGGATTTTTGGACAGGACCCCAAATAGGCCCTTAACCTACCGGCTGGAGTAGTTGGGCGCTTCGCGGGTGATTTGCACATCGTGCGGATGCGACTCGCGCAGCCCGGCCCCGGTGATGCGCACAAACTGCGCGGCCTGCAAAGCGTCGATGTTGGCGGCGCCCACGTAGCCCATGCCGGCGCGCAAGCCGCCCGCCAGCTGGTAAATCACTTCCGAAACGTTGCCTTTGAAGGGCACCCGGCCCACGATGCCTTCGGGCACGAGCTTCTTCACGTCGTCCTCAGCGTCCTGGAAGTACCGGTCTTTGCTGCCGTCTTCCATCGCCTCCACCGAGCCCATGCCGCGGTACGACTTGTACTTGCGGCCTTCGTAAATAATCAACTCGCCGGGGGCTTCTTCGGTGCCGGCGAGCAGCGAGCCCACCATCACGGCGGCGGCCCCGCCGGCCAGGGCTTTCACGATGTCGCCCGAGAACTTGATGCCGCCGTCGGCCACCAGCGTCACGCCGGTGCCGGCGAGCCCGCGCGCGGCTTCGAGCACGGCCGAGAGCTGCGGCACGCCAATGCCGGCAATGATGCGCGTGGTGCAGATGGAGCCCGGCCCCACGCCCACCTTCACGCAGTCGGCCCC
>CAXTCS010000216.1:0-7638 GCA_964242365.1 uncultured Hymenobacter sp.
TACGACCGCGACGACGAGCAAACCCAGCTCATCGCCGTGCCCACCAACCCCGACGTCACCTACATCGGCTACGGCCCGCACGAAAACGTCATCCGCGCCGGCCGCACGTTTTTGCTGAATAAAAAGGACGAGGAAGTGCCCATTCAGGTGTTCGGCGAGCACAACCTGCGCAACATTTCGGCGGCCAAAGAAGTCTGCAAGCAGCTCGGCATCAAAGGCAAAGACTTTTTCAAGGCCGTCGCCTCGTTCCCCGGCGCGGCGCGGCGGCTCGAACTCGTGCGCGAAGGCGCCACCTCGGTGGTGTACAAAGACTTCGCCCACGCGCCCAGCAAGCTGAAAGCCACCGCCACCGCCCTGAAAAAGCAGTTTCCCAAGCGCCGCCTGGTGGCTTGTCTGGAGCTGCATACCTTCAGCAGCCTCAACCCGGCGTTTTTGCCGCAGTACGCGCACTGTTTCGACGCGCCCGACGTGGCCGTGGTGTACTTCAACCCCCACGTGCTGGCCCACAAGCGCCTGCCGCCGCTGGCCGCCGCCACGGTCGCCGAGGCATTTCAGCGCCCCGACATCAAGGTGATTACCGACAGCGCCGAGCTGGCCGCCTTCCTGCGCGCGCAGCCCTGGCCCGACGCCAACCTGCTGCTCATGTCCTCCGGCACGTTCGACGGGCTCGACCTGGCCGCGCTGGCCGCCGAAATTGTGGCGCCGCCCGCGCGCCCGTCGTAGTTGGCGCTGCCGGTTTAGAGCCCCAGCGGGGCGGCCCATCGGTAGCAAGAATCAGTAAATGAACAACAAAGCTCCGTAGGAGCGGCCCCACGGATGGAGCCGATTTAGGGCCGCCCTGTTAACCGCGTTTTTACCTCAAAATGTTGGTTTGCCCGGCGCTTCAGCGCCGGGACCGGGCAGGAGTTATAATATTGGGGCTTTAGCCCTGAACCCGCCAGGCAACGGCCACGGCTAAAGCCTCAACCCAAGCCGAAATTTTAGGTTCCCGGCGCTTAAGCGCCGGGCAAATGCCAACCAATTTTTTAAAGCGTAAATCTGACCCCGTTGGAGTTTACATACTCCTTCACTGATTCTTGCTACCAACGGGCCGCCCTGCTAGGCCCGAAATCGGCCCATTTGCGGCAGGCCCGTAAAACGAAAAAGCCCGCTACGCAGCGGGCTTTTTTGGGTCCGGGTTATTGGGCACCGGCGGCCGCTTGCGGTCGGTGGTGATGAGCAGGGCCAGGGCGGTAAGGCCAAGCCGCAGCAGCCACTTGTTGCGCGTGTTCATCGGGCGGCGGCAA
This sequence comes from uncultured Hymenobacter sp., assembly GCA_964242365.1. Lineage (GTDB taxonomy): Bacteria > Bacteroidota > Bacteroidia > Cytophagales > Hymenobacteraceae > Hymenobacter. The sequence goes on from CAXTCS010000216.1 coordinate 1,287, forward strand.
AAAGCGAGTTGTTGACGTCAACTTTCAGGTCGCAGTGGCTGCCGGCCGAGTTCTCATCGCAGGAAGTGCCCACGATGCGGCCACCCTGGAAATTGAAATAACACGCCGTGCAGCCCACGCTGGTGAGCGTGTAGCGCTCGGCCGTGGGGCGGAGGTAAAACGTGTTGTCGCCGCCGCCGGTGAGGGGCAGGGCCATGGCCCGGAACATGCCGTTGCGCAGGCCCAGGCCAATGAGGTAGTAGTGCACCGGGTCGTTCGGCCCCACCGGCGCCTTGCGCACCTGGATTTTGTCGACCACCGTGCCGTCGCCAAACTGCCGGATGAAAGCCCGCGCCAGCTCGCTGCGCGGCGTTACGTACGCGGTGGTGCTGTCGGTGAAATGCACAATTTGCCGCCTTTCGGGGGCGGCAATCACCTCGCCTTTTATCCGGTTGGGGCTACCAAACTCGCTGGTGGCCGGCTTGGTGGTTTCGCACGACATCACCAGCAAGGCCGTCAGCAGGCCCAACAAGCCGAGTCCGAGGAAACGGGGAAGGTATTTCATAGTTACAATGAAGAATGAAGAATCAGGAATGAGGAATTGTCGTGTGGGCAATTCTTCATTCCTCATTCTTCATTGATAATTAAGCGTAGCGTTCTAGCGCGGCTTGTAATACTTACGCGCTTCCGGCAGCTCGCGTTGAATGTCGGCGATGCGCGTCCCGTTGGAGGGGTGAGTCGAAAGGAATTCGGGGGGCGACGCCGAGCCTTCGCGGGCGTCCATGCGCTGCCAGAACGTAATGGCCCCGTCGGGGTTGTAGCCGGCCAGGGCCATAAATATCAGGCCCAGGTGGTCGGCTTCCGACTCCTGGTTGCGCCCGTACCTCAGCAGGCCCACCTGCGAGCCCGCCCCAAACGCCTGCAAGGCCAGCTCCTGGGTAGCCGCGCTGTTCGTCGAGAGGGCCGCCGAAAGGGCCTGGCCGCCGGCCTGTTGCAGCAGGCTCTGGCTCATGCGCTCCGAGCCGTGCTTGGCCACGGCGTGGGCAATTTCGTGCCCCAGCACCACGGCCAGGCCGTTATCGTCCTGCGTGATGGGCAGAATGCCGGTGTACACGGCCACCTTGCCGCCGGGCATGCACCAGGCATTTTGCTGCTTATCGTCCTGAATAACGTTGAACTCCCACTGGTAGCCGGCCAGCTGGTCGGAGGCGTTTTGCTGCCGGAAATAGCTTTCGACGGCCGCCTGAATGCGCTGGCCCACGCGCCGCACCTGCGCGTTGTATTCCGCGTTGCTCGACAACGGGCCTTTGGCGATGACCTGGCGGTACTGCGTGGCCGCCAGGGTGTTGATTTCGGTGTCGCTCACCAGGCTAAGCTGGCGGCGGCCCGTGATGGGCACCGTGGCGCAGGCCGCCATCAGGGCCAGGCCGGCGACGAGGGTGAGTTTTTTTAACATGGCACGAAAAGGAGGGAAGGTAAGATTGGGCAACCGTTTGTGCCGCCTATACGGCGGCAGGCCGGGTAAAAGTTTAGCGCCGAGCGGCTGCGGGGCCAAAAAAATCGGCGGCCGGCCGGCCGCAAGCCGGGGCCGGGGCGTAATTTCGGCCTCCTTATCCGCCCCACTTTCCACCATGAAAATCATCTGCATCGGCCGCAACTACGCCGACCACATCGCCGAACTGCACAACGAAGTGCCCAGCGCGCCCGTCATTTTTCTGAAGCCCGAAACGGCGCTGCTGCAACGCGGCCAGCCGTTTTTCATCCCCGAATTTTCGCAAGACATTCACCACGAGCTCGAACTGGTGCTGCGCGTGAGCAAAAACGGCCGGCACATCGACGAGCCCTTTGCCCACACCTACTTCGACGCCATCGGCCTGGGCATCGATTTCACGGCCCGCGACCTGCAAAGCGAGCTGAAAAAGAAGGGCCTGCCCTGGGAGCTGGCCAAAGCCTTCGACGGCTCGGCCCCGATTTCGCCGGTGTTCAAGCCGGTGGCGGAAATCGCCGATTTGGCCAACATCAGCTTCCACCTCGACGTGAACGGCGAAACCCGCCAAACCGGCAATTCGGGCCTGATGCTGCACCCGTTTGCCAAAATCATCAGCTTTGTTTCCAAATACATTTCTCTCAAAATGGGCGACCTGATATTCACCGGCACCCCGGCCGGCGTGGGCCCGGTGCAGGTCGGCGACCAGCTCGCCGGCTACCTGGAAGGGGAGAAGCTGCTGGAATTGGGCGTGCGGTAGCGTAGGAGGGAAGATAAAGGAGGTGGGATTCTGTATAGAACGTCATGCTGAAAGAACGTCATGCAGAGCGCAGCGAAGCATCTTTACCGCAATAGTAAATCTGATTACTGCTGCGGTAAAGATGCTTCGCTGCGCTCTGCATGACGTTCTTATAAAATTTAGCCCGAAATAAAAGACATTGATAGTGCAAAAAGGAAAGTTGAGCCAGCTAGTTAGCCGGCAAAAAGTGCGGTTGGTAGCCGGTTTGTTTTTGGTGCTGCTGGCCTGGCGGGCCGGCGGGCAGGAGGCCGACACGTCGGAGCACGGCCATGCGGCGAGCGAGCTGCTGAAGGCCGGCCGGCCGGTGGTGCCGGCGGGCTATTTTCTGTTTCCCATCGCGCCGGGCAAGCCCGGTTTTCTGGCCGGCAGCATGGGCGAGCTGCGCCCCAACCACTTCCACGGCGGGCTCGACATCAAGACCGGCGGCGGGGTGAACCAGCCCGTGTACGCCGCCGCCGACGGCTACGTCTCACGCCTCAAGCAGTCGTCGTTTGGCTACGGCAACGTGCTCTACATCACCCACCCCAACGGCCTGACCACCGTGTACGGCCACCTCAACGCCTTCAGGGGCGCCGTGGCCGCCGAGCTGCTGCGCCGCCAATACGAGAAGCAGAGCTACGAGCTGGAAGCCTTCTTCGAAAAGGGCCAATTTCCGGTCCGGCGCGGCGAGCTGGTGGCGCTCTCGGGCAACACCGGCGGCTCGGCCGGCCCCCACGTGCACTGGGAAGTGCGCGACGCCCAGGACCGGCAGTACAACCCGCTGCAATGGGGCGGCTTTCCCGAAATCCAGGACCACGTGGCGCCCACCTTGCAGGCCTTCGCCCTCGAACCGCTCGGCATCGAGGCGCGGGTGCAGCACGTGTTTGCCAAGGCGGTATTTGTGCCCAAAATTCAGCCGGGGCCGGGCGTGGCCACCACCTGGCCCGACACCATCAGCTGCTTTGGCGCGGTGGGGCTGCTGGTGCAGGGCTTCGACAGGTTTGATAACGCGTGGAACCGCAACGGCCTCCAGCGGGTGAGCGTGACGGTGAACGGCCAGCCGTTCTACCAGCACGTCATCGACGCGGTGCCGTTCCCCTCGGGCACGCGGCAGGTGGGCAATTTCGTCGATTTCCTGCACCAGCAAACTCAGGGCCGCACCCTGCAAAAGCTGTGGGTCGACGAAGGCAACGACCTGGCCATGTACACCACCGGCGCCAGCAAAGGCCGCCTCGCCGTGGAAGCGGGCAAGCTTTACCGCATCGACATCACCCTGGCCGACTCCTACAACAACCAGACGCCGCTGCACCTGGTGCTGCGCGGCGAGCAGCCGGCCTACTTCAAAACCCGCTCGGCCGCCATAAAGCGCCCGGCCCTGCGCTACGAAGTGACGCGCAACCTGCTCAAGGCCGTGGCCGCCGACCCCAGCGCCGATTCGGTGGGCGCCAACCTGGTGCTGCTGCGCGGCAGTCGCCGGCTCGAAATCCGCCCCAGCTACACCCAGCACGGCGAAAACGTGTACCTCTACGACCTGCGCGCCGGCCTGCCCGATTCGCTGCGCTTCGGCCCCATCACCAAGAAATTCGACCGCCAGGTGATGATTCCGGCCGGCAAGGAAACCCGCTACTCCACCGCCCACCTCAACCTGGTGTTCGGCCCCGAAACGCTCTTCGACAACCTCTACCTGAGCACCAATTTCAAGCCCGAAGCCACCGGCAGCGGCTTCTGGACCGTGGGCTCGCCCCTCGTCCCGCTCTACAAAACCGCCACCCTCACCCTGAAACCCGCCACCCCGCCCGCCGACCTGCCGCGCACCGCCATCTACGCGGCCACGCTGCGGGGCGGCAAGGCCTACGTGGGCGGCAAGTGGGACGAAAACGGGCAGATTTCGGCCCCCATTCGCCAGTTTGGCTCCTTTCGCCTCCTCACCGACACCATCGCGCCCAAGGGCAGCCTCGTGGGGCGCCCCGGCGGGCAGCTGGTTTTTCGGGTCGGCGACGACCTCTCGGGCCTGGCAACTTACCGGCTGCTCATCGACGGCAAGTTCCGTCTGCTGCGCTTCGAGCACAAAAATTCGACGCTCTTCACCGTGGCCGGCGACACGCTCGGCCCCAAGCTGCGCGGCCCCGCCGAGCTGCGCCTCACCGACCAGGCCGGCAACGAGCGGGTGATTCCGCTGAGTTTGTAAAATCGTAAGACATGATAAAAGGGGTAATAAATCAGTTTTTTGTTTTCATGTCTTATGGAATTGTCAGAGGCATAGGAATGCGGGCCCGAACTCAATTGGTGTTCTCAAGTTTCGTCTATTGCCTTTTTCTAACAACTCTTTTCTCGCTTTTTAAGCTGCTTTTCGTTTCTAGGGCAACAGGCAGTATTCTCCTTTTGGCATCCTTGGGAGTCTATTTTTTGATTGCCCGTATCATAAAATCCTACGTCGATAATAACTGGCAATTGCTCAGCTACAGACGGCCAGCCAAGGTGCAGCACCTATGGGCTCGTAGAACTGGCGTTTGGCTCTTGTTGCTGTTTACTATAAGTAGCATGAGTTTTTCAGGCTACTTATGGGCTATGCATTTGCTCTAATTTCTCGTAACCTTTCTGTATATGCCCCTCGAACCCGGCCAACCCGCTCCCGACTTCTCCGCCCAAGACCAGGACGGCAACCAGATTTCCTTGCGAGACCTGCGCGGCCAGAAAGTCGCCCTCTATTTTTACCCCAAAGACGACACCCCCGGCTGCACCGCCCAGGCCTGCAACCTGCGCGACCACCAGGCCGAGCTCACCGCCCGCAACATCAAAGTCATCGGCGTGAGCACCGACGGCGCGGCGGCCCACCAGAAATTCGCCCTCAAATACGACCTGCCCTTCCCGCTGCTGGTCGATGCCGACAAGAAAATCGTGCAGGATTACGGCGTGTGGCAGGAAAAGAAAAACTACGGCAAAACCTACATGGGCACCGTGCGCACCACGTTTTTGATTGACGAAAACGGCCTGATTGAGAAGATTATTAGGAAAGTTGACACCAAGGAGCACGCCGCCCAGCTGCTTTAGCTGTTGCAACGCGTTGCAAGGCCCATTTCCATCCGGCGAAGGGCATTGCAACGCGTTGCAATAGGCTTCGCCGGACGGAAACGGGCACCGCAACGCGTTGCAATAGGCTTGGCCGAACGGAAATGCCCGTTGCAACGCGTTGCAATGCCCTTCGCCGGATGAAAATGGCCGTTGCAACGCGTTGCAATAGGCTTCGCCGGATGAAAATGGGCCTTGCAACGCGTTGCAGCGCCCATTTTCGGCTAGCCAAAGTCCTTGCCCGCGTCGCCGCAGCGCCCATCCCGCTGTTCATTACCTTTACTAACCAAACGCCATACCTTCCGCCTCATGACCGATACCACCTCCAAAACCGTCGAAAAGCCCGAAAAGTCCAACGAGGAGCTTTTGCAGATTGCCACCCAGGTTCGCCGCGACATCGTGCGCATGGTGCACGCCGTGAACTCGGGCCACCCCGGCGGCTCGCTCGGCTGCACCGATTTGTTTGTGGCGCTCTACTTCAAAGTGATGAAGCACACGCCCGTACCGTTCGACATGAGCGGCAAAGACCAGGACTTGTTTTTCCTGTCGAACGGCCACATTTCGGCCACATGGTACTCGGTGCTGGCCCGCTCCGGCTACTTCCCCCTCAGCGAGCTCAGCACGTTCCGCAAGCTCAACTCGCGCCTGCAAGGCCACCCCACCACCCACGAGGGCCTGCCCGGCATCCGCGTGGCCTCGGGCTCGCTGGGCCAGGGCCTGAGCGTGGCCTGCGGCGCCGCCCTGGCCAAAAAGATGAACGGCGACAAGCAGCGCGTGTTCGTGCTCATGGGCGACGGCGAGTTGGAAGAAGGCCAGAACTGGGAGGCGCTGATGTACGCCGCCCACCACAAAATTGACAACCTCATTGCCATCGTCGACCGCAACGGCCAGCAGATTGACGGCCCCACCGACCAAATCGGGGGCCTGGGCGATTTGCGCGCCAAGTTCGAGGCCTTCGGCTGGCGCGTCATCGAAGGCGACGGCAACCACTTCGACGCCCTGCTGCCCGCCCTCGAAAACGCCGTGGCCGCCGCCGGCAA
>CAXTCS010000217.1:0-7577 GCA_964242365.1 uncultured Hymenobacter sp.
CGGTGAAAATAGTAGTAGGAATAGAGCGCCGTGGTGGCGGCGTTGGTGTCGCAGAAGAGAAAATCGCGGGCCTGGGGGGCGGCTTCGTCTTCCAGTTCGGCGTGGCGGCGGGCGATGTAGAGCAGGTCTTCGTAGGCGAGGTGGCCGTTTTTCTGCTCGTGCAGGGTGCGGCCGTATTCGGGCACCCAGGCGGTGGCGTAGGCGGCGGCCAGGGCGGCGCACAAGGTCGATTTGCCGCTGCTTTCGGCCCCGAGCAACACCACGCGGGGCACGGCGGTGGGCGGCACCGCGCCGAGCTGCGCGGCTACCAAGGGGTGCAGGTAGTGCGCGTACTGCGTTGGGTTGGCGCGCACGAGGGTGCCCGAGACCGGCACGCGCTGGCGGGCGGGGTCGACGGCCACGTGGGCGGCGCCCAGGTGCTGCGCGAAGCCGGGGCCGTAGGCTTCGCTGCTGAAGATGATGGAGGCCGAAATACCCTGCCGGGCCAGCCAGTGGCGCACGAACTCGCGGTGCGTGCGGTCGTCGGCGGTGTCGGGCGGCACGCCGTCGGCTTGGGCGGAGAGGGCGAAAACGCGGAGGGGCGTGGAGCCGATGCGGGGGCCGTCGGCCGCGTCGTCGCCCCGGTACAATTCGCGCAGCCACTGGGCGCGGGTGGCGGCGGGCGTGGTGGCCGAGTCGGGGTTGGCGTAGACGAGGACGACCAGCTCGGTGACCTGGGCGGCGGCCGTGGCGAGCAGCAGCTGGTGGCCGTGGTGCGGGGGCCAGAACTTGCCGACGACGAGGCCGGTGGAGGGTTGGGGCAGCATTGGAGGAGATTCGTAGTCAGTGGAGGCGGCGCGACTGGGGGAACCTCACCCCCGACCCCTCTCCAAAAGAGAGGGGAGCCAGACGGCTAGTACACTCACCTGAAAACCGCTGTAAACGTAACAGACGCGAGTCGTTCAACGACGAGACGCAAATATGCGTCTCTACTAGGGCTGCGCTATTTTTAGCTCGGTACGGCGGAGCTCGCGGCCGACGAGGCGCACGAATTGGTAGGTATCGGTGGTGGCGTCGTAGCTGAGGCCGACGCCGGTGCCGGTGCTGGGCAGGGGCGCGCCGCCCAGCAGGCGGCCCTGGCTGTCGTAGAGAAAGACCTGGGCCGGGCCGGGCTCGGTGACGGCCACCAGGCGGTGGCGGTTGCCGAAATCGAAGAGCTGGACGGGTTTATCGCCCGAGGTGACGAAGCGTTGGGTGAAGAGCGGGGCGGCCTGGGTGGGCAGGAAGACGTCGAGCTGGTTGGCGTCTTCGCGGCTGACGACGAAAGCGCGGCCGCGCGGGTCGGGCACGAGGCGGAAGCGGGCGGTGCGGCTCCAGGTGGCTACGCGGCGGCGGCTGAGGATGTCGCCGCTCAGGGTGAAGGTCACCAGCTCGCCGTGCTGGTTGACCACCGTGAAGCGGGTGCGGCCGAGGGTGCTGCCCGCCTGCACGAGCACGTCGCCGGCCAGCCGGCCGCCCATGCTCAGCGGGAAGCCGGGCAACAGGCTGCCCTGGCCATCGAAGGCGTAGACGTAGCCGTTTTGCAGGGGCACGAGCACCACGTCGCGGCCGCTCACGGTGAGCAGGGCGGGCTGCCCGGCCAGCGGAAAATCGAGCCGCTTGGGCTGCCAGCCGGGAAAGAGCCGGCCCCTGGCATCGAGCAGCAGCAGGTCGTGGCCGGCGGTGATGGCCAGCAGGCGGGCCGGGGCCTCGGGGCCGGCGCCGGGCGTGGCCAGCAGGGCGGCCACGCGCACGGTGTCGGGCAGGTTGAGGGGGAAAGGCAGCACGGCGCGGCCGTCGTTGGCCAGCAGGTGCAGGCGGTGGCCGGCGCCGAGCAGCAGGCCGCCCGCCACGCCGCCCGCGCCGGGCAGCAGGCTCAGGCCCACGGCCGGGCCGGCGAGCGTGTCGGACCACAGCACGGCGTTGTCGGGGCTCACAAAATGCAGGGCGCGGGCCGAGTCCTGCACCACCACGGCCGGGATGCGCGTGCCCACGGCCGGCAGCAGCGTGGGCGCTCCAACGAGCGGGTGCTGAAACGCCAGCACCCGGCCGTTGGCGGCCGCGCCGGCCTGGGCGAGGGTGGGCCCCAGGTCGGGGCGGCGCAGCAGGAGCTGGGTAAAATACTGGGCTTCGGGGGCCGCTTCGTTGTCGGCGGGCACGAGCTGGAGGGCGACTTGGGGGAAGCGCTTGAACAGGGCTTCGTTGCGGAGCAGGCCGGCGCGGCGCTCTTCGGTGAGCACGCCGAGCAGGGCGTTCCAGCTGTTGCGCGTGTCGAGGAAGATGCTCAGGCGGGCGCGGGGCAGGGTTTCCTGCAAGAAAGCCACCTGGGCCGGGGTTTGGGCCCAGGTGTGGCCGGCCACCACGTCGGCCAGGTAGCCGTTGAGGGTCAGCTCATCGGAGAGCACCAGGTAATTATTCACCAACACGCCAGCCCCGGAAATAGCCTCAATGGCGGCCGGCCGGGCCGGGGCCAGCAGGGGCCCGAGCACGGCAGCTTCCGGGAAGCCGACGGGGTGGACTTCAAAAGGGCCCACTTTGGTGAAGGCCGGCGAGCTGCCATCGAGCCGGCGCAGGCGGGCCAGCCACCGGGCGGTGCGGGCCGGCGCCGGGCACCGCACGAAGGCCAGCCGGCCGGGCCGGCTGCCGGCCGCCGGGGCGGCGAGGTAGGCAATGGCCATCTCGCCCCCAAACGTGGCCCGCAGGCTGTCGAGGGCCGCGTTGCGCCCCAGCGAATCGACCAGCGGCCGGGCCGGGCGGGGCCAGGTTTGGGCGGGGTTGGCGGCGAGGTGCACCAGCAGGGCCGTGCGCGTGCTGAGCAGGCTGGCCAGGCCCAGCGGCTGGGCCGCCTGGCCGCGCAGGCGGTGCTGCAAGGTGCCACGGGCCGTTTCGGGGTTGGCGAAGCCTTGGAGCTGGGCGCGGCTGCCGGCCAGCTTCACGCCGAGCAGGCCTTCGGAAACCAGGCCGGCCAGCTGGTCGAACTGCCCGTGAGCCTCGGGGCGGAAAAGCACGTCGAGGAACTGGGGCAGGCGGCGGTAATTCACCAGCAGGGTGGCGTCGACGCCGCGCAGCTTGAGCAAATCGGTGGAGCCGAAGGCGGCCAGCACCGTGGGCGCGCCGGGGTGGGCGAGCCGGCGCACCACGGCTTCGACCAGCCGGGGGTTGGCGCTGAGGAGGAGGTGGTTGCGGTAATTGAGGACCGTGACGCTGTTTTCGCTGCGCAGCTCGGTGAGCACGGTGAGCTCCTGGCCGTCATAGTCGCGGGTGCTGAGGCGGTAGCGGGTGTCGCGGCCCAGGGTTTCGAGCAGGCCCCGCACCTGGCGGTATTCGCTCACCTGGGAAAGCGGAACTTGGTAGAGCACGTCGAACTCGCCCGGCCCGGTTACGTGCAGGGAGGTGATGACCAGCTTGTGGCCCAGCAGGCTGAGCAGGCCGCTGCGGCGCCGGGCGTTGCCGCCGGTGAGGCTATCGGCCAGGGCCAGGTGGCCGGCGGCCTGCTGGAAATAGCGCACGGCGGTGAGGTTGTCCCACAGCCCGGTTTCCTGCAAGTGGCGCACCAGCGCGGGGTGGTCGTGGGTGCTGAGCACCAGCACCGCATCGTCGGGCACGAGGGCGTAGGGGTCGACGGGCACGGCGGCCAGGGTGCGCCGGTAATACACGAAGGTGGCCAGGGCCAGCAGGAGCAGCAGCGCCGTGAATAACGCCAGGAGCTTTCGGGACATGCGAGGGGAAGCGGATGACGGGCGACGAAAGTACGGCGCGGGGCGGTGGTGGGCGTTGGGGGGAGGACCTGACGGGACCCCTGCGGGGCGGGCCCCTCTCCAAAAGAGAGGGGAGCCTGATGGCCACTACACCGGCCTGCGAACAGCTTCAGCCGCCGCTGATTGGCGCGGCTGCCGAAGCGCAGCGTATCTTTCTGCTGGTTATCAAGTTCCTGGATGGAGATGAAATACGGGCTTAAAAAATGGGGTAACGGAGGCGGCTTGCGGGGGCGGGGGCTTTTTTGGGTTTCGGTTTTGGCGGTGCTGGGCTTGCCGGGGTGCTTTCAGCTGCGCGAGCCCGAGCCGGCCGCTGCGGCCAGCGAATGGATTCAGCCTACTCAAATCGATATTTTGCTGGCCAACTTCACTGCGGCGGTGCAGAAGGTGAACGTGGCCAACTACGAGCGCAGCTTCAGTGGGCCCGACTACCGCTTCGGGCCCGACCCGACGAGCGCGGGCTCCTCGCTGGCCCTGTTTGCCAACTGGAGCGTGCCGGAGGAAACCACTTATTTCAGCAGCCTGCGCCGCCGCTCGGCGGCCAGCCCGAACAATTCGTTGGTGCTCAGCGACCGGCGCGACCAGCTGTACACCGCCGATTCGGTGGAGGTGTCGGCCCTTTACCAATTAAAAGTTGTTCAGCAGGACACGGCTTTCCACGCGGGACTGCTGCAAGGCAACATTCGCCTCATTCTGCGCCGCCGCAACAACGAGTGGCGCATCGTGGCCTGGCGCGACCAGCGCACCGGCCCCGGCCTGTGCTGGACGGACCTGAAAAAATACTTCAGCTCGCATTAATGCGGGACGCCTGCGGCTTACGGGACGCCTGCGGCTTAATGAGGAATGAGGAATGAGGAATGAGGAATGAGGAATTGGTCATTGCGAGTGGAGCGGAGCGAAACGCGGCAATCCGTCCTGTCGATGCGACTCGCCCCGAATTGTGACACGCGCTGTTCTTGGACCGGAAAAAGGCCCTTTTCCGGACAGGGCCGGGGCTTTTCACATTATTGGGTTGGTCGCTTTTACAGGACGGATTGCTTCGTCGTGCCTCCTCGCAAGGACAATTCTTCATTCCTCATTTTTCATTCCTCATTAAGCACCGCGTCCATCGTATATTTCGCCTTATGAAATTGCCGTCATTTCCGGTTGTGCTGCTTGCGGGCATCTTGCTGCTGCTGATGGGGTCGGCGTGCAACCCGTTTGCGCCGGCGCTGGATGAGGTGCCGGCCGACCAGAACGCGCTGCTGGGCAACCCGGTGACGGTGCGCGGGTTCTTCGACCGGTTTCGGGCGGCGTACCAATTGCGCGATTCCACGCTTTACGGGCAGCTGCTGGCGCCGCAGTTTAAGTTTACTTACCACGACTTTGCCGCCAACGTGGACCGCTCCTGGACGCGCGACGTGGACGCCAACACCACGTACCGCCTTTTTCGGGCCGCGCGCTCCACCAACTTGCAGTGGACGCAGTACCTGCCCAGCTCCGACACGCTCGCCTCGGACACGCTGGCCAACGTGGAACGCTCCTTTTTGCTCACCATCGAGCAGCGCGACGACGAGCGGTTTTCCGGCTCGGGCACGGCCCGGCTGGTGCTGGTGCGCAAAAACCGCAACGACCCCTGGCGCATGCGCAGCTGGTACGACCGGAGCGAGTTTTAACAGGTTTTGTAGCGGCCAATCGCCGGGCCTGCCTTCCGAGGCGGGCCTTTTCGTTTTCTTTGACAAAAATCTTCGCTTCTGCTCCTTATGACCGAACCCCAATCCGACCGGGTGCAAACGACGCGCGCCGGCAACCTCGTTGCCGAGCCGCCACCCGACCAGCCGCATTTTAAGCGCGCCATCAACCTTTTCGATGCCATCATGCTCGTCACGGGCAGCATGATTGGCTCGGGCATTTTCATCGTCTCGGCCGACATTGCCCGGCAGGTGGGCAGCGCCGGCTGGCTGCTGGTGGTGTGGCTGCTCACCGGCTTCATCACCATGGCGGGGGCCATCAGCTACGGCGAGCTGGCCAGCATGTTTCCGAAGGTGGGCGGGCAGTACGTGTACTTGCGCGAGGCGTTTGGGCGGCTCACGGCCTTTCTCTATGGCTGGACGCTGTTTCTGGTCATTCAGACCGGGGTAATCGCGGCCGTGGCCGTGGCTTTTGCCAAGTTTACGGGCGTGCTGGTGCCGTATTTCAGCGTGAAAAACGTGCTGTTTCGGGCGGGCAGCTTTGAGTTTAGCAGCGTGCAGCTGCTGGCCATTGCGCTCATCGTGGGCATCACGGCGCTCAACGCGCAGGGCGTGCGCACGGGCAAGCTCATCCAGAACGTGCTGGGCAGCACCAAGCTCATTGCCCTGGCGTTGCTCATTATTTTCGGCGTGGCGCTGGGGCTGAACCACGCGGCCATGCAGGCCAACTTCCACGACCTGTGGACGGCCAGCCGCTCGCCGGCCCCCGGCGTGCGCGCGCTGGCGCTGCCCATCGGCGGCGGCGGGCTGCTCGTCGCCATCGGCATGGCCATGACGGGCTCGTTGTTTTCTTCCGATTCGTGGAACAACATCGGCTTCGCGGGCGAGGAAATCCAAAACCCGGAGCGGACGCTGGTGCGCAGCATGGCCATTGGCACGGCCATCGTCACGGCGCTCTACATTCTCATCAACGTGGTGTACCTGCTGGTGCTGCCCCTGCACGGCTCGCCCGATGCGGCCACCGTGGCCGGCCGCGGTATTCAGTACGCCACCGACGACCGGGTGGCGACGGCCGTGGCCGAGTCGGTGCTGGGCAAAGCCGGCGCGTACGTGATGGCCGTGCTCATCATGCTGAGCACCTTTGGGGCGAATAACGGCATCATCCTCAGCGGGTCGCGGGCGTATTTTGCCATGGCCAAGGATGGCCTTTTCTTCCCCGGTCTGGCCCGGCTGAACGGGGCCGGCGTGCCCGGCCGCGCCTTGTGGGCCCAGTGCCTGTGGGCCTGCCTGCTCTGCCTCAGCGGCTCGTACGGCCAGCTGCTCAACTACGTGATGTTTGCCGTTATCCTGTTTTACGTGGTCACCATCGTCGGCATTTTCGTGCTGCGCCGCACCCGGCCCGACGCGCCCCGCCCCTACCGCGCCTGGGGCTACCCGCTGCTGCCGGGCCTCTACATTGTGCTGGCCAGCGCGTTCTGCATCATCCTGCTGATTGCGCCCGACACCGCCGAATTTTCGCGCCGGGGCCTGGGCCTGGTGGCGCTGGGCCTGCCGGTTTACTTCCTGTTTGGGCGGCGGTTCGCGGCGAAAGGGTAGCTCGAACCGGGAGCCAAAAAACGGGGCCCAACCAGACTCAACAGTCTGGTTGGGCCCCGTTTTTTGGCTCCCGGTTAGTTGTCGGTTATTCGTTGTCAGTTGTCAGGGCGAAGGCACCGACCAGGGCTGGCTGCTTGCTCAGGTGGTCAGCTGTCAAACCGTTCTGATAACTGACAACGAACAACTGACAACCCATTTAAGCGACGACTTACCGGCGCTTTTTGCCTGCTTTGGCGCGGGGCGTGAGGGTCACGTTGACGGGCTGGTTGTTGCGGCTGTGTACCACTTCGTCTTCGTAGCCGCCGTAGCCATACACCAGGGTGTTGTCGCCGCCGGGCACTTCCATCGAGTAGTTGCCATTGGCGTCGGTGCTGGTGCCTTTGCTGCTGCCTTTGAGCAACACCGTGGCCCCGACGAGCGGCCGGCCGTTTTCGTCCTCAATCTTGCCCGACATGGTGACGGTGGCCGGCGCGGCGGGCTCGGGTGCGGCAAACACGGCGGCCGGCGCGGGCTCGGGCGCGGCAGCGGGCGCCGGGGC
>CAXTCS010000218.1:0-7530 GCA_964242365.1 uncultured Hymenobacter sp.
TTACTACCCCACGCGAGATGCCTCGGCTGCGCTCGGCATGACGTCCTGTTTTGGTCCGGCCGTCTTGGTTGCTTCGCTTTCGGCGGTTAGTCTTTCAGCACGATGCTGACGACTTTGCCCGGCCCGTCGACCACGAACTTGCACTCGTTGAAATCGGGCGCGGCGAGGGTGGGGCGCACGTTGTTGGAAAACGCGTAGGGCTCGGTGGGAATGCCGATAAAATTCTTGTCGATTTTATCGTTGTTGTTCAAATCCTGGGTGATGGCCACGGCCCATTCGCCCTTGGGCAACTCGATGGGCAGCGAAAACTCGCTCTTGCCCTCGGGCTTCACGGCTTTGGAAAACGCCCATTGGCCGTGCTTCAGAAACCCGGCGCGGGTGTTGTAGAAATACAGCTTGACGGTGGACGTGGTGGACACCAACGAGGAGACGACCACCGTGACCGGGGCGGTTTCGACGGGCGGCGCGGCCGGCACGGCAGCCCCCAAACAGCTGCTACCAATCAACAACGAGCAAAGCGACGACACGTTCATAAGCGGAGTACTTAAGCCAGGCAACCAATGGTGGAAGGTAGGAGCCCAACGCCGCTGCTGACGGAAAGAGTTCGGCAACAGCGGATTTTGGCGCCGGAGCAGGAAGCCAAAAGGGCTGCTTTTTTCGGGGCCCGTGCCCGCCGCACGCGGCGGGCACGGCCGGTTCGGAAGCCGGGGGCAACCGATGGCAACGCGCGGGACTAATCGCCGTAATCGTCGCTAACGACCGGATGGGGACAAGCCCCGCTCCTGCCACCAACGAACCAGCCCGGCGCCCGGCCGGCCCCAACACTTACTTTACCGCATGGAAGGGTTAACGAAAATAGACGACCTCGGCAAGCCGCGCGTGGTGATTGTGGGCGGCGGCTTTGGCGGCCTGGAGCTGGCCAAGGCCCTGGCCGACGCGCCGGTGCAAGTGGTGCTGATTGACAAGCAGAACTACCACACGTTTCAGCCGCTGCTCTACCAGGTGGCCACGGCGGGGCTCGACGAGGGCAACATCGTGTCGCCGTTCCGCAAAATTCTCAGCGAGCAGGAGAATTTCTATTTCCGGCTGGCCGAGGTGATGGCCATCAACCCCGCCGAGCAGGTGGTCGAAACCTCCATCGGCCTGCTGCGCTACGACTACCTGGTGCTGGCCACCGGGGCCGCGCCCAACTACTTCGGCGATGCGCAGATGGCGAAGAATTCCATCGCCATCAAAAGCGTGGCCGATGCCCTGGAGCTGCGCAACACCGTGCTCTCGAACTTCGAGCAGGCCTTGCAGCTCGGCGACCACGAGCAAATCAACAGCCTGCTGGATTTCGTGATTGTGGGCGGCGGGCCCACTGGCGTCGAAATCGCGGGCGCGCTGAGCGAGCTGCGCACCCACGTTTTCCCGAAGGACTACCGCGAGCTGGATTTCAAGGAAATGGACATTCACGTGGTGCAAAGCGGGCCGGTGCTGCTCAAGGGCATGTCGGCCAATGCGTCGCAGAAGGCGCTCGACTACCTTCAGGCGCTGGGCGTGCAGGTGTGGCTGGAGGCGCGGGTGAAATCGTACGACGGCTACACCGTGACGCTCAACACCGGCCAGCAGTTCATCACCCGCACCCTCATCTGGGCGGCGGGCGTGACGGGGGCGCCCATTGAGGGCCTCGACCCGGCTTGCCTGCTGCCCGGCAACCGCTACGCCGTCGACGAATACAACCGCGTGCAGGGCTACGACAACGTTTTTGCCCTCGGCGACATCGCCCTGATGAAAGGCGCCGCCGCTTACCCCGAGGGCCACCCGATGATGGCCCAGCCGGCCATGCAGCAGGGCCGCCAGCTCGGCCAGAACCTCACGCGCCTGCTCGCCGGCCAGCCCTTGCAGCCTTTCGTGTACCACGACAAAGGCGCGATGGC
Source organism: uncultured Hymenobacter sp. (assembly GCA_964242365.1). Classification (GTDB taxonomy): domain Bacteria; phylum Bacteroidota; class Bacteroidia; order Cytophagales; family Hymenobacteraceae; genus Hymenobacter. The sequence continues at coordinate 1,920 of CAXTCS010000218.1, forward strand.
CACCATCGGCCGCAACCACGCCGTAGCCGACATCAAGCTTTTCGGCCACGACTACCACCTCAGCGGCTTCATCGCCTGGCTCGCCTGGAGCTTTATCCACATCATTTCCCTGGTAAGCTTCCGCAACCGCATCGCGGTCTTTTTCACCTGGGCCTGGACTTATTTTACCCAGGACAAGGGCCTGCGCTACATCATCGGCCAGGTGAAAAAGCCGATGGTGGAAGAGGAAGTGGCCGAAAAAGCCATTGTGTAGGAGCAGCAGGCTTTTCACGCAGTGTCGCGGGGTGTTAAGCGCAGTGTCGCGCAGTGTTTTTTTAAGAACGACACTGCGCGACACTGCGCTTAACACCCCGCGACACTGCGTGAAATTTTTGAAGCCCTGATTGGATAAGGCATCGGCGACGCCGGGCCGCGAAATTTGACGTCGCACAAATACGTGCTGCGTACTTCACGCTTACCCCTTCAACGCCCTGTCCCATGTCTGCGCTCACCGGTACCCTGACGCTGCTCTCGGATATGTTTGCGCCGGCGGTGCTGGTGTCGGCCTGCGGCTCGCTGATTCTGACGACTTCGCAGCGCCTGAGCCGCAGCGTGGAGCGGCAGCGCGACGTGGCCAAGCAGCTGCGCCACCACCGGCGCCACGGGCCCGCACCCGACCCCGCCGAACACGCCTATTTGGCGCTCCAGCTTTCGTTTGCCGCGCGCCGGGCCCGGCTGCTGCAACAGGCCATGACCGTTTTGCACCTCACGCTCGGCGTTTTCATCGCCAGCATCGTCAGCATCGGCGTGTTCGAGCTCACCCACAGCTCCGCTACCTGGGTGGTGGGCCTGCTCAGCGTGCTGGGCGCTTCGCTGCTGCTATGGGCCAGCCTGCTGCTCATCAGAGAATCGCGCCTCGCCCTGGCCGACGTGGCTGAGGAAACGGCTTACCTGACCAAGCCGGAATAGTGCGCCTTTACACGAGCCTCACAGCCGAATATCGAACGCCAGCGGCTCCAGCACCCACTGCCGCAGGTTGCTGCGGTACACCACCCGCACCCCGGCCTCGATGGGGGTGCGCAGCCGCAGCACGTTGAAGAGCACCAGCACGTCCGCGCCCACGTTGCGGTAATTCAGGCGGCCGGCTTCCCCGCGAAAGTCGTTGCCCTGGGCCACGTCGCCAAATACGGTGGCCCGCAGGCGCTGCACGTAGAGCAGGCGGCCGATTTCCCAGTGCGTGAAGGCCAGCGGCACGAAATAATCGAGGCTGGACACTTGCAGGCGGTCGAAGCTGGTGTAGCCCTCGCCGCGCGGTAACGACACGGCGGGCCCGAACTGGTACTGCAACTGGTCTTGCCACTGGTAGCCGGCCCGCAGGCGCAGGGCGTGGTTGCGGGCCAGCCCCGGCAGGTACACGCTGCCCTGGGCCGCCCACTGCCGGGCCGCCAGCCCGGTGCCGAAGGGCGTGGTGCGCCACGTGCTCAGCAGCGAGCCGCCCCACTTTGGGGCCACGCTGCGGGCGCTGCGCCTGAGCTGCGTGGCGTAGCTGAGGGTCGTTTGCAAGGCATTCAGCGGCTGGTTGGGGCCGGTTTCGGAGAGCTTGCGCACCGGCAGGCGGTAGTTGTAGACCTGCTCGTGCAGGAAATAGGCCCCCAGCGACAGGCCCTGCAAGTACTTGGAACGGGTGAGGTTGAGCGGCAGCCGCAGCCCGGCCGTGAAGCGGGCGTACTGCCACTGGCTGCGCAAGGTGGTGCCCCGGTAGCGAATGGACGCGTCGCGCCCGCCGTAGGTCACGTCCGCGTCGAACACCGGGTAGCGGCCCTGGTAGCTCACGGCCCCGGTGGCGCTGAAGGTGCGCTCGGTCTGGTCGTAGCCCACGCCGGCAAACGCCTGGGTCGTGCTCAGAAAATCCTGCGAGCGCAGGCCCACGCTCACCGCGTTGCCGCTCGGGCTCTGCACCACCCCGTAGCTGAACAGGTTGAAGGCGTGGCGCAGGGGCGAGTACCGCTGCACGCCGTAGCGCGGCGCGGCCGAATCGGGCCGGCTCAGCAGCAGGCGCGGCACGAGCTGGCCGGCCGGCTCCTGGGCCGTGAGGGCGGCGGCGTACGGGCCGGGCACCTCGGCCGTGGCGGGGGCGACGGGCACCCAGGCCAGGGTGTCGAGCGGCATTTCGACCACCCGCGCGCCGGTGGCGCGGTAGTCGTGGAAGGCCAGCGTGCGGCCGTCGGGCGCCACGGCAGCGTGGTAGGCGCCCAGCGGGCGGGCCGAAACGCGGTAGGTTTGGCCGGTGCGGGCGCTCACGGCGTACAGGTTGTCGATGCCCGACTGGGCGGAATTGTAGAGCACAAAATCGCGCCAGGGCTGGGGGTTGGCCAGGTTCACGTTGGCCACGGGCAGCAGGGCGCGGGCCGCCCCGGTGGCGGGGTCGAGGAGCACGAGGGTTTTGCCGGCCGCGCTGAGCGCGACGGCCACCACGCGGCGGCCGTCGGGGTGCCAGCGGGGCTGCTGGTAGAAGTCGTTGCGCGGGTTGGGCAGGGCTTGGATTTCGGCGCCGGTTTGGGCATCGAGCACCACCAGGGCGTGGCGGTAGGCGGCGTCGGTGCGCACGGCCACCAGGCGCCGGCCGTCGGGCGAGAGGGCCGCGGCGGCGTACCGGCCGCCCCGGCCCAGGCGGGTGAGCTGGCCGGTTTTCAGGTCCAGCACCTTCAATTCGGAGGCAATGCGCTGGCCCCAGCGGGCGTCTTGCTGAAACTCGGGCCACACCGCCTTGCCGCCGTTTACCGACAGCATTTCGGGCAGGTTGAGCTGGCCCGGCACAAACACCCGCCGCTCGGCCCCGTGCCGGCCCAGCAGCACCAGCTGCGGAATATCGTCGAGGCCGGTTTTCAGGGCCAAAACCGTGCTGTCGGTGACGTACTGCGGGTATTGGTACTGGGTGAATACTTTTTCGGACGCCGCAACCACCAGTGCCCGGGCTGGGGTGGGCGCCGGCTGCGCGGCCTGCTGGGCCCGCCAGATTGAGTCGATTTCCGTCATCGTGCGGCCGTAGAGCTGCTCGACCGTGAGGCCGGTGGTGCGCCGGATGCCGTTGGAAAACGAGAACGGGTAGAACGGAAATCGGTAGTATTTATCGAGGGCCTTCGACCACACGGCCGGCCCGTAGTGCGTCTTCAGGTACGAGGTGAGGAAGTAGCCCAGCACGTACCAGTTGGGCACTTGGTCGCGCAGGGAGCCGCTCACCGCCTTTTGGTACGAGTAGCGGCGGCCGGCCAGCAGGTTGGCCCGCAGCCCCGCGTTGAAGCTGGGGATGCGCCCGCGCCCGCTGCGGGTGAGGGCGGTTTCGGTGCCCACGGCGTCGCCCTCGAAAAACCATTGCGGCACGCCCACGGCCGCGATGCCCAGGGCGCCGTCGCCAAACAGCGGCCCCAGCACCCGGCCCACGCCCTGCCGGGCCTTTTCGAACTGGCCCACGTGCCGGAACTCGTGCACCGCCAGCCCGTCGAGCCAGTCGACGGTGCCCAAGGCCAGGCCTTGCTGCGGGGTGGTGAAGAACTCGGCGTGCCGGGGCAAAAACGTCACGAAGCCGTTGCTGACCGTGGTTTGGTTTTGCAGCACCACCGCGAGGGGGCGCGGGCTCACGCCGAGCGTGGCCACGTCGGGGCCGTGCAGTTGCTCGAGGCGGGCGGCCGTGCGCTGCGCCGCCGAGTCGAGGCCGCCCGCGTAGAGCACCCGAAAATGCGGCGTGCGCACGGTGTGCCAGCGCAGCGCGGGCGGGTTTTGGGCCAGCACGGGCAGGCTTTGCGCCCGGCCCGGTGCCGCGCCGGCCAGCCCCAACAGCGCACCTAGCAACAAACGACGCATAGAACTTTGGCTAATGAGCGCGCAAGCAACGCCAGGCGCCCCGCAAAAGCAACACCCGGCGCGGGCAGGCGCGACCAGCGGCGGGCGGCGCGTCAATTGCTGGGGGCATCAAAAATGTTTTGCATTGATAGCCATATGCTTGCACTATTGCATTCGCTCTTACTCGCGCTTGGCAGAACTTTATGTAGTAACTTCTGTTAGCCACCGAAACGAAATCAATGTTACTACATTAATTGTAGCTACATCGATTCCAAACCCAACCAAATCCACCTTTTCAACTCCCAGTATCATGACCGAAACCACCGCCACCGCCACCAAATGGGTACTTGACCCCATGCATTCCGAAGTGCAGTTCAAAATCAAGCACTTGGTGATTTCCACCGTCACCGGTTCGTTCAAGACTTTCCAGGGCTCGATGGAGTCGGAAGGCGACACGTTTGAGAACGCCAAGGTGGAGTTTTCGCTCGACGTCGACAGCGTCGACACCAACCAGGAGCAGCGCGACGGCCACCTGAAAAGCGAGGAGTTTTTCAACGCCGCGGCCTTCCCGCACATCAAGTTTGAGTCGACCTCTTTTGTGAAAGAAAGCGGCGACACGTACAAGCTGAACGGCAACCTCACGATGAAAGACGTGACCAAGCCCGTGACCCTGGAAGCTGAATACGGCGGCTCGGCCGTCGATTTCTACGGCAACCACAAGGCCGGTTTCGAAGTAACCGGCAAAATCAACCGCAAAGAATTTGGCCTGACTTGGGGCGGCATCACCGAAGCCGGCGCCATCGTGCTGGGCGATGATGTGAAGCTGATTATCAACGTGCAGTTTGCCAAGCAGGCGTAAGCGCCGTAGCGTGGATTCTGCGAGTCTGCACAATAAAAAAGCGGCTGCTCCGGGTGGAGCAGCCGCTTTTTTGTGCTCCACGCAACGCGGGGCGGTGGGTAGCGGTCAGGGCTTTGAAACCAAAGGTTCCGTCCACTTTCCACCGCTTTAGTAATGCGAAATCTATTTTCCTTTGGGCTGGCCGTGCTGGCTGCTGCCATGTTTTTTGGCTGCGATAAAGCCGGTAGCCCGCAACCGCCGTGCTATACGGGCCGGGTAGTGGGCTGGACTTGTGTAGACGGCCTGTTGATTGACGTAGCTCCCGGCTATGCAATTGGGGCTCCCGCCGTGGTCGGGTGGGCAAGCGGCGACACTTTGCTGGGCCGCAACGTCATTGCCGTGGCTAACACCGCCGAGCTGCGGAACCTGGTCGCGGCGGGCCAGCGGCTGTACTTCAACTGCACGACTACGCCCAGCCAGCACTCGACCGGTTTGGGTTGCTACGTGAATGATGGCGTGAAAACCACCATTCCGCACCTGGAGCTGAGCAACACGTCGACCACGGCTTGCTCGCCTAAGCAGTAGCCCTGCTTCAAGTTACCCCAGTGGCTAAGAAGCTGCCAGCGCGGGGTAGAGACGCATACTTGCGTCTCGTCGTTGAACGACTTGTGTCTGCACCGTCTACCGATTTCGTTCAACGACGAGACGCAAGTATGCGTCTCTACCCCGCCTAAGCCGAAATCAGCTCTTTGTCGGGCACGCTCTGGTCTTTGAGGGTGGCGGTGCCGCGCTCGCGGCGCGTGATGCGGGAGTAGAGGCTGATTTCCTGGTCGAAGAGGAACATGAAAAACAGCTTGGTGTAGCTGGTGTGGGCCAGCAGCGGCTCGTAGAACTCGGGGGCGATGGCCTTGATTTTGGGCAGGTTGTTCCACGGAATGCTGGGCATGTCGTGGT
>CAXTCS010000219.1:0-7500 GCA_964242365.1 uncultured Hymenobacter sp.
GCAGATGTCGATGATGGTTTCCTCGTACACGCCGTGCGTGCTGGGGTAGGTCACCATCAGGCACGAGAGGTTGGCGGCGTGCTTGTCGGCCTGGGCCTTGAGGTCGGCCACGTCGATGTTGCCGTCTTCGGTGCTCTTCACCACCACCACCTGCATGCCGGCCATCACGGCCGAGGCGGGGTTGGTGCCGTGGGCCGAGGCCGGAATCAGGGCCACCGTGCGGTGGTGGTCGCCGCGGGCCTCGTGGTAGCCGCGAATGGCCAGCAGACCGGCGTATTCGCCCTGCGCGCCCGAGTTGGGCTGGAGGCTGACGGCGGCAAACCCGGTGATTTCGCAGAGCCAGGCCTGCAAGTCGGAGAAAATCTGCGCGTAGCCTTTGGCCTGCTCGACGGGGGCGAAGGGGTGGAGGCCGCCGATTTCGGGCCAGGTCACCGGAATCATTTCGGCGGTGGCGTTCAGCTTCATGGTGCACGAGCCGAGCGCAATCATGCTGTGCGCGAGGCTGAGGTCTTTGTTTTCGAGCTGCTTCATGTAGCGCAGCATTTCGTGCTCGGCGTGGTGGGTGTTGAAGACCGGGTGGGTGAGGAACTCGCTGGTGCGCACGAGGCTGTCGGGCCAGCTCAGCTCGGCTTCGGCCGGTTGCTCGGCGAGTTGGTCGGCTTCTTTGCCCAGCACTTTGGCGAAGACGTCGAGGATGTCGGCCACGTCGTGCAGCTCGGTGTTCTGGTTCAGCGAAATGCCGACGCGGACGTCCTCAAAATAGCGGAAGTTGAGGCGGGCGGCTTCGGCTTCCTTCTTCAGGGCCTGCTGCATTTCGGCGCTTTCGAGGCGCAGGTTCAGGGTGTCGAAGTAGTGGGCGTTGGTTTGCTCGACGCCGAGCTTTTTCAGGCCGGCTTCGAGGGTTTGGGCCAGCAGGTGGGTGTTGGCGGCGAATTGCTGGAGGCGCTGCGGGCCGTGGTACACGGCGTACATGCCGGCCAGCACGCTCAGCAGCACTTGCGCGGTGCAGATGTTGCTGGTGGCTTTTTCGCGGCGGATGTGCTGCTCGCGGGTTTGCAGGGCCATGCGGTAGGCCTTGTTGCCGGCCGCGTCGACGCTCTGGCCGATGAGGCGGCCGGGAATCACGCGCTTGAACTGGTCTTTGCAGGAGAAGAAGCCGGCGTGCGGGCCGCCGTAGCCCATCGGCACGCCGAAGCGCTGGGAGTTGCCCACGCACACGTCGGCGCCCAGCTCGCCGGGCGAGGTGAGCAGGGTGAGGGCCAGCAAATCGGCCGCCATCACCACGAAAACGTTGTTTTTCTGGGCCTGCGCGATGAAATCCTGGTAGTCGAACACTTCGCCGTCGGCGGCGGGGTACTGCACCATGGCCCCAAAAAGGCCTTCGTTGGCGAGGTCTACCCGGCGGTGGTCGCCCACTACCAGCTCGATGCCGACCGGGGTGGCGCGGGTGCGCAGCAGGTCGATGGTCTGGGGCAATACCTGGTCGGAGACGAAGTACTGATTGGCGTTTTTCTTCTTGGTCTGGCTGTGCAGCATGTGCATGGCCTCGGCGGCGGCGGTGCCTTCGTCGAGCAGGCTGGCGTTGGCGATTTCGAGGCCGGTGAGGTCGATGACGACCGTTTGGTAGTTGATGAGGGCTTCGAGGCGGCCCTGGGCAATTTCGGCCTGGTAGGGCGTGTAGGCGGTGTACCAGCCGGGGTTTTCGAGGATGTTGCGCTGGATAACCGGGGGCAGCGTGGTGTCGTGGTAGCCCAGGCCGATGTAGGATTTGAACACCTGGTTCTGGCCGGCAATCTGCTTGAATTTAGCCAAAAAAGCCCGTTCGCTGAGGGCGGCGGGCAGGTCCAGGGCGCGCTTGAGGCGAATGGCGGGCGGCACGGTTTCGTTGATGAGCTGCTCGATGCTGTCGACCCCGATGGTGCGGAGCATGGCCGCCTGGGCGTCGGCACTCGGGGCATTGTGGCGGGCTTCAAAAACGTCGACTGGCGAGAATTTCAACGACATAAAATACAGAAATTGGGTGGTGGGCAGCCGTTTCGGCGGGTTGGGTTGCGGGTTCGGATTCCTTAACAAAGGTAAGCCCGAAACGGCCCGGCGGACTGCCGACAAAGGCGTAATTTTGGGCCGGGTAGAACGTCATGCTGAGCTTGTCGAAGCATCTCGCTCGCTTCGTTGAACGATTCAAGAACGTCATGCTGAGCTTGTCGAAGCATCTCGCTCGCATCGTTGAACCGAAGGTCAGCGTAGCTAACGATTGATTTACTATTGCACGCGAGATGCTTCGGCTGCGCTCAGCATGACGTTCTTTCGTTTCCCCGTTTCCCGTTTTTCCGTTTCCCGCGTCCTCACTTCCCCGCTCCCCCACTCCCTCACTTCCCACTATTCCCGCCCGCATGCCCCTTACCATTGGCCTCATCCGCGAAGGCAAAACCCCGTCTGACAAGCGTGTACCGCTCACACCGAAGAAGTGCGTCGAAGCCCTGGCCAGCTTTCCGGGGCTGCATATTGTGGTGCAAAGCAGCGCCATTCGCAGCTACACCGACCAGGAATACCGCGATTTGGGCCTCGAAGTGCGCGCCGACGTGGCCGACTGCGACGTGCTGATGGGCGTGAAGGAAGTGCCGCCCGACCAGCTGATTCCCAACAAAACCTACCTCTTTTTCTCGCACACGGTGAAGCAGCAGCCGGCCAACCGCCACCTGCTGCGCGAGGTGCTGAAGAAGAACATCACCCTCATCGACTACGAGCTGCTGACCAATGCCCGCGGCGAGCGCATCGTGGCGTTTGGGCGCTACGCCGGCATTGTGGGGGCGTATAATGGCCTGCTCACCTACGGCCGCAAGCACGGCCTGTTTGCCCTCAAGCCGGCCCACGAGTGCGTGGACATGGACGACATGCAGGAGGAATATTTCAAGGTGAAGAAGCTGCCGCCCATCAAGATAGCCGTGACCGGCACCGGCCGCGTGGCCCGCGGGGCCCTGGAGGTGCTCGAGCGCGTGGGCATCCGGCGGGTGAGCGTGTACGACTACCTCTACCACGACTACGCCGAGCCGGTGTACACGCAGCTGTGCTCGGCCGACTACAACCGCCGCCGCGACGGCCGGGTGTGGGACACGCCCGATTTCCACCGCCACCCGGAGGCCTACGAGTCCACGTTTGGCCTGTTCGTGCCGGCCACGGATTTGCTCATTGCCTGCGCGTTTTGGCACCCGGCGGCCCCGCGCCTGTTCGAGTTGGCCGACACCCAGGGCCCCGATTTCCGCATCAACACCATTGCCGACGTGACCTGCGACGTGAACGGCTCCGTGCCCGTCACGCAGCGCAATAGCACCATTCCCGACCCGGTTTTCGACTACAATCCCGCCACCGGGGCCCTCGAGCCGCCCTACTCGGGGCCCAGAAATATTACGGTGATGGCTGTGGACAACCTGCCCTGCGAGCTGCCCCGCAACGCCAGCCGCGACTTCGGCCGCCAGCTGCTCGACAACGTGCTGCCCCATTTGTTAGGCAACGACGCGGAAGCCGTAGTCGCCCGCGCCACCATTGCCACGGGCGGCGCGCTCACGAAACGCTACCAGTACCTGGCCGACTACGTGGCGGAAGCGGCCGAGGCCTGAGCCGCCCGCGTTATCTTTACCTACATACCAACGCCCTTCGCCATGACGCCCATTACCCAGCTCTCGCAGCTCGACCCGAATGGCTCCTACACCTACGCCGACTACCTGACCTGGAAGTTTGAGGAGTTTGTGGAATTAATAAAAGGCAAGCTGCTGCGGCCGATGTCGGGGCCTAGTTCACGGCACCAGCAATATTCCACCAACCTGGTAATCGAAATAGGGCGGTTTTTGAAGGGCAAGCCTTGCCGGGTGTACGCCGCGCCCTTCGACGTGCGCCTCACCCGCGACACGGGCAACGGCGACGCGCAGATTCAGACCGTGGTGCAGCCCGACATCTGCGTGGTGTGCGACCTGGCCAAAATCGACGCGCGCGGCTGCGTGGGCGCCCCGGACTGGATTATCGAAATCCTCTCGCCCGGCAACGTGGGCCACGACACGAAAACCAAGTTTGACCTCTACGAAGAAAACGGCGTGCGCGAGTACTGGATAGTGTATCCGGGCATTCAGTCGGTGGTCGTGTACGTGCTCGAAGGCGGCGAGTACCAGCTCGCGGCCGAGTACGCCGCCCCCGGCCCCATGCCCGTGGCCACGCTGCCCGGCCTGGCCGTGGAGTGGGCCGATGTGTTCGACGACGAGTAGGGGCGCGGCCCGCAAGCTGCCCTCATCGGAGGACCCGAAAAGGGCTGCTTTGCGGCCGGCTATTCCACGGGGCGCGTGGCCACGGCAATTTTGGAGTCGGCCGTGCCGTAGTACAAAAACCACTTGTCCTTGAACCGGGCTAGGCCTTCGAGGAACACGACCTGGTTTACCTGGCCGGTGGTTTCGTAGGGGCGCTCGGGGCGCATGAAATAGGTGTCCGAGCGTTGCAGCAGCTTGGTGGGGTCGTGGGCGTCGAACAGGGCCTGGGCGGCCGAGTAGGTGCCCACGGGTAGCGACTTGTCGCCAAACGACGGCTCGTTGCGGCTGTTGTAAATCAGCCGGATTCCCTGGTCGGTAATCATGGCCGGCGGGCCGGATTCGACCAGGTCGCTGTCGAACTTGCCGGCGCGGGTGGGCAGAATGATTTTCAGGTACGGCATGGTCAGGGCCTGGGCGCGCAGGGGCACGGGGGGCTTTTCGCCGGCCGCCATCTCAATGGGCGTCCAGTGAATGAGGTCGTCGGAGGTGGCCAGCCAGATTTGCGCGTCGCCCCAGTACATCCAGTACTTGCCGTTGATTTTGGTGGCCACGATGCGGCCATCGGCTTCGTAGCGCGACACGATGGAGCCCGATTTGGTCCACTTGCTCATGTACTTGCCGTTGCCGGCCTGGGCAAAGGCGTTGCCGTACTTGGTCCAGTGCAGCAAGTCGCGCGAGGACGCCACGTGCAGGCGGGCTTTGTCGCCGTCGTAGGCGGTGTAGGTCATGTAGTAGGTGTGGTCGTCGGTTTCCACCACGCGCGGGTCTTCGGTGCCGCCGGGCCACTCGTACTCTTTCTGGGCGTCGTTGTCGGGGTGCAGCACCGGCTCCGTCATCCGGGCAAAGTGGATGCCGTCGGTGCTGGTGGCCAGCCCGATGCGGGAGGCCTTGCCGAAGGTGCCGATTTTGTTTTCGGCCCGGTACAGCATGTAAATCTTGCCGTCTTTCACGACCACGGCGGGGTTGAACACGTCCTTTTCCTCCCATAGCACCTGCTGTTTCAGGATGGGGTCGACGAACCGCCCGACCGGGCTCGGGCCCATGATGGGGTTGATGCTGTCCACTTTGGCAAAGCCCAGCAGGGCCCAGCTATCGGCCGCGGGCGCCGCTGGGGCGGTCGTGGTAGTAGTGGGTTTGTTGCCGTCGCCGTTGCAGCTCAGCAGCAGGCCCAGCGCCAGGGTGGCGGCGGCTCCCGCCAGGCGGCGGGTGTTTTGGTCGAAAATAGTCATTCGGTTTTGGAAGTAATGCCGTGGGTTAGAACAGGTATCTCCCACCATTCGGGAAGCCGAACAGTGGGAGATAACAAGGTGTCAGGAGCCGAAATATGCCTGCATTACAGCGTATTCTCGATGGTGTAGATGGAAGTTACTTCCGCATCGGTCAGGGCCCGGTTGTAGATGCGGATGTCGTCCATCTGGCCCAGGAAAAAGGCCGGTTCGTAGTACTGAAAGTAAGCCAAATCGGGCTTGCCATCTTTATCAACCTGGCCGCCGGTGGGGACGCTGTTGTAGATGTTGCTGGGCAATTGCTGGCCAATGCACAAGTTCACCTGCTGGGGCACGGCCTTGATGGCCCCTTTCGCATCGGTATAGGTTTTCACCAGGGCGCCGTTGATGTAGAATTTCATGGTGCCGTCGACGTAGGAAGCGACGATGTGCGTCCACGTATTCAGGGGGACAATGCCCGTATCGGCGTCCCTATCAGCAATAGTCACCGTGGTGTTCACCGTGAGGAAGGGCTTGCCGAAATCCTGAAGCTGCAATTTGTAGCCGGTCCAGCGGTTCAGCGACACCAGGTAGTTGTTGGCGTGGGAGTCGGTGCGCTTGCACCACAGGCTGATGGTCAGGGCCTGCGGGTTCAGGGCGGCTTTGTAAGGCACCTCGATGTAGCCCCCGCCGGCAAACTCATACGCCTGCCCGGCCCGCCCAAACCGGTCGGCCACCAGCACCGGCAGCGTGGTGCCAGTGGCAGGGGCCGCGGGGAACGTGGGGGCCGCGCCATTAGGGCCCATTTTCAGGACGCCGTTGTTGCCGTTGGCGGTGGCGTCGTTGGCATTGCCTTCAAACTTCCACTGCGCAACCAGGTTGGCCACCGACACCTCCTGAATCAGGCTGGTTTTGAAGGTCGACACGGCCCGGCGCAGGTTGGCCACGGCCGTGTTCACGGAGGCTTGCGAGGCATTGGCGTCGTTCTTCGTGGTGGTGGCCAGGTCGATGGACGTTTTCAGGGTGGCTTTCGAGCCCACGGCGTAGGTGCCGGGCTTGGTGCCTTCCACAGCGGCGGTGTAGCCCAGGTTCACCGAGTCAATCAGGGCCGTCAGCTGGGCTTTGTCGGCGTTAACGGTCTGGGGCTTGGAGTCGTCATTTTTCGAACAGGAAGAAATGACCGTCATGGCGCCAAACAGCAGCCAGGCAAAAATGAACAGGTAAAGTTTTGGGTTTTTCATGGTCAGTTGTAAAAAAAGGTGGGAATGAAAAAGAGAATCAGCCAAATGGGGTCATAAACCCAACTTCTTGTTGGTGTCCCGCTCGCTCTGCGGAATCGGAAAAAACTGGTGCCGGGCGTAGTTGAAATTGGGCTGGTCGCTCAGCGCCTGCCGCGCGTAGGCTTCGCCGTAGCGGATGACGTCGAAAAACCGCTGAAACTCCAGGGCCAGCTCGGAGCGCCGCTCCCGGCGAATGAAGTCGCGCAACTGGCTTTGGTCGTTGGTGGCAATGTCGGGCAGCAACCCGGCGGGTACCGTGCCCGTGCCCGGCAGGGTGGGGTCGTATAAGTAGCTTTCGCGGGCCCGCTTGCGCACCTGGTTGAGGGCCAGCAGCGCGGCGGCCGGGTTGCCGGCTTCGTTGGAGGCTTCGGCGTCAATCAGCAGCACCTCGGCGTAGCGAATGGCCTGGTAGTTCAGGTTGCCATCGCCCTTGGTGGTGCTGGGGATTTCCGTCAGCGGCTGCAAGTGCTTCTTCGACACGTAGCCGGTGCTCGTCCAGGTCGTGTCGAAGGGCACGCCGAAAAACGACTGGCCTTTCCGGCCCACCGAGTAGTCGAGGCGGGGGTCGACCACCCCGGCGGGCGTCCGCTCGAAGTTGTCGACCAGCTTTTGGGTCGGCAGGAAAAACCCGTAGCCGTTCTGCGGGCGCGGGGCAAACCACTGGTTGAGGTTGTTGCCCTGGTTGGGGCTGAGGCCGCTGGTGTGCTGCACCGAGAAAAT
>CAXTCS010000220.1:0-7492 GCA_964242365.1 uncultured Hymenobacter sp.
TGCTCGATGAACTCAATCTGCCAGGTGTCGTCGCGGCCGTCGTTGTTGGGCGTGAAGGCGTTGGGAATGCGGATGGCCGGGCGCACGGTCACCGTTACCTGGTCGGCGTCGGCGCAGCCACCGGCCCCGGCCGCGAGCGTGTAGGTAGTGGTCACCGTGGGCGAGGCCACGGGCCGCAGCGGGTTATTGGCCGGAAAAGTCAGCCCCACCGCCGGGGTCCACGTCACGGGGTACGTGCCATCGGCGCGGCCTTCCAGGGTCACGGAGGTGCCGGCCAGAATCTCCTTATCGGGGCCGGCATCCACGTCAACCGGCGGGCTGATGCGCACCGCCACGCCATTAGACACGGCCGTTACGGGCTGTCCGCACACGTTGGTCGTGCGCAGGCGCAGCGTCACGGTCTGGCCCTCGCGCAGCGTCGTGCTGGTGAAGACCGGGCCCGTGGCGCCGGTCACGTCGTTGCCGTTGACCTGCCACTGGTAGGCGGGGGCCGGCCCGGCGGCTGTCACGTTCGCGATGCTGAACGTAAGCGGCGCGCCCAGGCAAACGGGCCCGCCCGGCTGCACGGCAATGGCGAGCGTGGGCAGCGGCACCGGCGTGCGCGTCACCGTGACCGTGGCCGCGGCCACCCCCGTGCTGCACAGCCCCGCCGTGGGCGTCACCTCGACCCGTACCTGGTCGCCGGACACCAACGTGCTGCTGGTGAACGTGGGCCCGCTGGCGACGGGCACGTTGTTGACGAGCCAGCGGAAAGTAGGCGCGGCGCCCGCGTTGGCCGGCACGGCCGTGAAGGTCAGGGCCGTGCCGGGGCACTGCACGGGCGGGGCCGCCAGGCTCACCCCGGTGGTCACGACGGGCTGTACCCGCACCGTCACGACGTTTGAAACCGCTGCCGAGCAGGTGCCGGTGCCCGAAATTACCTGGCGCCGGAAAAAGGTGGTAGCCGCCAGCGGTCCGGGCGCAAACGTCGGGTTGGTGGCGCCCGGGATAGTGGCCCAGTTGGCGTTATTCCCCGAGGACTCCCAGCGGTAGGCAAACGTGCCCGTGCCGCCGCTGGCCGGGGCGGTGCTTCTGAGGGGCGCAGGCGTGGCGCCCGCACAGATGTCCTGGTCGGCGGCAATGCTGCCCGCGCTCAACGTCGGCAGCACCGTTAGGACGAGGGAGGGCGAATACTCCGGGCCGCAAGGTCCTGAATTCACCCGGCGCCGGTAGTAGGTGGTGGCCGTGAGCGGCCCGGGCGCGTAGCTGGCGCCGGTGGCGTTGGCAATGGGCGTCCAACTTGCGTTATTCGGCCCCGACTCCCACTGGTAGGCGAAACTGCCCGTGCCGCCCGTGGCTCCAGCCGTGCTGGTGAGAGGGGCGGGGGTGGCGCCGGGGCACAGCGTCTGGCTGGTGCCGATGCTCCCGGCCGTCAGTGCCGGCGCCACGGTAATGGCGACGACATTGGACAAGACCGGAGCGCAGGCACTGCCCGAAGTCGCCCGGCGGCGGAAATAGGTGGTGGCACCCAGCCGGCCCGGCGCGTAAGTGGGCCCGTTGGCCCCGCTAATAGGCGTCCAGGTCACATTATTCGTCGATGATTCCCACTGGTAGGCGAAATTGCCCGTGCCGCCCGTAGCCGGTGTTTCGCTGGTAAGGGGGGCCGAAATACCGCCGGCGCAGAGGGCCTGGCTGCTGGCAATGCGGCCGGCCACCAAGGCGGGGAGCACGCTGATGGTGACGACGTTGGACAAGACCGGGGCGCAAGCGTTGCCCGAACTTGCCCGGCGCCGGAAATAGGTGGTGGCCGTAAGTGGGCCGGGCGCGTAGGTGGGCCCGGTGGCCCCGCCAATGGGCGCCCAGCTCACGTTATCCAGCGAAGATTCCCACTGATACGCAAAGGTGCCCGTGCCGCCCGTGGCCGGAGCGGTGCTCGTCAGTGGCGCGGCGGGGCTGCCGGCGCACACGGTTTGGCTGGCCGCGATGCTGCCGGCCGTCAGGGCCGGGAGGACGGTGATGACGACGGATGCCGTGGGCGTGCGCGGGCCGCAGAAGCCCGAGGTAACCAGCCGCCGGAAGTAGGTGGTGGCATTCAGCGCGCCCGGCGCGAAGCCCGGCCCGTTGGCGCCGCCGATGTCATTCCAGGTCGAGTTGTTGGGCGACGACTGCCACTGGTAGGTGAACTGCCCGGTGCCGGCGCCAGCCGGGGCGGTGCTGGTCAGCGGGGCGGGGACAGACCCTTTGCACACCGTTTGGTTGTTGGCAATGCTGCCCGGCGTGGGCGGGCCAGGCACCCGGATGAGGCCCTGGATTTCGCGGCAAAAGCAGAAATTGGTGATGCGCAGCGTAATGACGTAGTCGCCGGGCGCGGTGAAGAGGTGTTTGGGGTTGGCCAGCGCGGAGGTGTTGGTCGCGCCCGAAGCGGGGTCCCCGAAGGTCCAGGCGTAGGATTCCGGGTTGGGGACGGGAGAGCCGGCCTGAAAGGTGATTTCCCGGCAAGCCGTGGACTGGGCCCCGAAGCCGACCCGCAGCAAGGAGCTTTGGTTGAAATTGGGCAGGCCCAGCCCGCTGCGGCGGCCGCCCAGCAGCAGGCTGTCGTCGGCGTAGGCTGCTTTGGCCCCCAGCGAGTCGGGGTAGGTGATGAAGCCCAGCGCGGGCTGGTTTTCGCGGGCCACGTAAATTTTGCCGTCGGGGGCCGCTTGCATGGAGCCCAGGTTGACCGGGGTGGTTTGCTTGAGCGGAATGACTTGCTTGCTGGCCGGCACGTTGGCGGCGGTCAAATCAAACTGCAAGAGCTGGGGCGGGCTCAGCACGGTGGCGTAGAGCCGGCTGCGGCTGGGCGAAAACTCGACTCCGTAGTAGCGGCCGGCCCCGCTGTCGAGGGCGCGGCGGTTGCTGACCACGCCCGTGGCGGCATCGAAGGCAAACAGCTCGACGGTGCTGCTGCTGTCGGCCGTGGTTGTGCTGAAGCGGGCCACGGCCAGCTGCGCGCCATCGGGCGATACTTTCATCTGGCCGCGGTAGCCCTGGGCCGCTACGCCCGGCGCCTGCAAGGCCCCAATGGTCGAAATTACCGGCGGGAGCTGCACGCCGGCCGGCGTCACGCGATACGCCAGAAAAGAGTCGCCGCGGTTGTCGGTGCCAGTGGTTGCGGTGCCCCAGCCGTGCACGATTATCCAGATATCGCAGCCGTTTTTGTGCAGCACGCCGGTCATCTTTTCGGCCGTGCCGTGGGCGAGGGGCGTATTTTTGGTGGCGACCACCACATCGCCCTGCTGCCCAACGGGGATGCTGATTTCCGAGTAGCTCAGGCCTTTGGGGCCGCCCTGTGCGTCCTGGGTGAAGAGGAGGTAGCGCGTGGGGGCCCCTGGCGTCGCCGGGCTGCCCGGCAGCCGGATGGGCAGGGGGCCGTCGGTGCCGAGGCGGTTGCCGCCCAGGCCGGTGCCGTTGGGCATGACGCTGTGGTTGCGGCTCCAGACGGTGTCGCCGTTGCTGTAGAAGAGGAGTTTGCCCGTCCCGTCCGACATCACCCCCGAGCCGGCGGGCGCCACCATCCGGCCATCGGTCAGCACCGCGGGCGGAATGGAGTCGGTGGCCGCGTTGAAGTCCAGCCCCGCCCGCTGACCGAAATACCAGGTGTTGATAAATTTCTCGTCCTGGCTGCACGCCGGGGGCGGGGTTGCCTGCGCCAGGGCCGTCGTGGCCGCGCCGCTCAGCAGCAGAACCAGCAGCGTTAGCAGCCAGCTAGCCGCCAGCCGGCCTGGCTTCGTAACCGGAACCGGCAGAGAGCGGATGCTGGTGCTGGCGGGGGCAGGGTGCGATAGCTCTGCGGGCATGGAGGCGGATAGGTAAGTGAGCGGACAGGTGGTAGGTAAAGCGGTACTCAGAAAAAAAGTGCCGCCGGCCGCCCTTAATAAACGAAATCCGATGGCCGGCTATTGCCAAAAAAGGGCTGTGAGCCGGTTGCAGTAAAGCTACGCACTGCCAGCCAGGTTTATGCAAGGCAATGCCTGAATAGTGATAAAGGCCGCCGCCAGCCGCCCATTCCGGGCCAGTGTGGCCAAACCAGCATCTTGAGCGGCTCCCTATACTCCCTGTTTTCATCACGATATAAAGCATCCCTTTCCCCGCGTCCGATTTACTACGGGGCTATCATGCAACTTTGCTTTGAGAAAGACCACCACAGTGGCTATTGCTGTTGTAGAATACCTTATGCGAGTAGCAACTAATCGCCTGTTGGTCCTGGCTTTACTGTGTTGGATAGCCCCAGCTGCCAGCGCCAAGCCACCCAACTGCCTGCGAGCCTGCTGGCGGCGGCAGGTACAGCCGTTGCAGGCCAACTACTTGCAGCTCCGCTACCGGGAAACCGTCAACGAATTGGAACACAATGCGGCGCCGTGGCAAACGACGGCTTACTTGGGGCGCGGCACCGTCTGGGTTGCCGCCGACGCCTTTCTCAAGCAGGATACGCTGACGGCGGTAGCCAAATCACGCACCTATTTTTCCAGTACCCAGCGGAGCGCCACGAACCTGCTCTACCGCGATTATGGCGATAAAGACCTCTTCGCGGCTACGCAGGGCATGCAGCAGGACTACGTATTTCGGGCCGCCCGGTACTGCCCGCTGAGTTTACTGGCGTATTTTTATCAGCACCACGTTGCGGCGGATGCAACGGCTCCCGCTGGGTTGGTGGGGTACCACGCGACGCTCAACCAGACCGTCGTGCACCTCTTTATTCGCCCGCAAGATGCCCAGTTGGCGCAAGTAAGCGTGTTTAGCCACGACGACCTGTTCGGGGACGTAACCACGACCTTCCGCTATCAGGCGTACGCGCACATCGGCCGGCTTGCCTATCCGACCCGCGTGCAGGTGGAAAAAGTGAATGGGCAGGTGCGGGAAGAAGTCTACCTGCTCGCGGCCGCCGTGCAGCCCGCGGTTCCCACGCTCCTGGCCGCGCCGGCGGGCTATGCGTTGCGCCCGGACAAAGAAGCCCAGCCGGAGGTGCGGGTCGAGACCTACCGGCCCCACCTGCATTTTGTGGAGCTGAAGCACACCAACGACCGGGCGCTGGTGGTCGAGTTCGACCAGTTTTTGCTCGTCGCCGAAGCGCCCTTGAGCAGCGAGAACGGGGAATTGATTATTCAGGCCGCGCACCAACTCGCGCCAGCCAAGCCGATTCGCTACTTCGTGGCCGGCCACCACCACCCGCACTACCTGGGCGGGTTGCGGCCGTTTGTGCAGCGCGGCGCCACCGTGTTGGTCGGCCCCGGCGACGAAGCCTACGTGCGCTACCTGGTGGCGGCCCCGCACACGCTCCGGCCGGATAGCCTGCAACGGCACCCGCACCCGCTTCAGGTCGAGGAAATTCCGCGCAGCAAGACAATTGCCGACGGCCACTTTGAGATGCAGATTTTCTGCATCGGGGCGCAGTCGGCGCACACCAACGACTACCTCACCTACTACTTCCCCAGCGAGCGGCTCGTGTTTGAAGACGACTTGGCGGGGGTATCGCAACAGGGGGCCGTGCGCCCGGCCAGTGCCCGGCAGGCGGGCCTGTACCAAGCCATCAAAGCCCTGAACTTGGACGTGACGACCGTTGTGCAGTCGTGGCCGGTCGCGGCGGATGGGGTCAAAACACTCCTTCCTTTTACCGACCTGGAGCAATCCATGAAATAAAAACGAGGTATCCCTCGCTTTCAAGGCCCCGAGCCCGTGACAATATTCGGGCAACTGCCAAGATTAGAGTGGTTCCGGGGCCGGTGGACGTGGGGGCGGGGCTGGCCCCGCCCGGTCGTGAGGACAGGCGCCAGGATTCCGGGCGCCGGCGGGCGGGGGCAAGCCCGCCCCTGCCTCGTTCACTTGTACACCGACTCGCCAAAAATTGCCCTTCCCCGGCCGGTTGCCCCTCACCGCGCAAGTCCTGTAATTATCTTGATAAAAATATTATACTGAAAATCAGTATGTTAATTCCATATCACCAGTCAATACGAAATAATTCGTACATTCCTCTTGCAACTACGAATGAATTCGTATCACCTTTGCCTTATCATACGAAATAATTCGTAGCAACCTCGTATCTTTCAGTTATGAGCAAGGCCCCGCCCCCCAAACCTACGGATTCCGAGCTGGAAATCCTGCATGTGCTCTGGCAGCACGGGCCCGCCACTGTGCGGGCCATCAACGACAACCTGAGCCAGCGCCGCCAGGCGGAAGTGGGCTACACCACCACGCTCAAGATTTTGCAGCTGATGCTGGAAAAAGGCCTGGTGCGGCGCGACGATGCCGACCGCAGCCACGTGTACCGGGCCGCCGTGCGCGAGCAGGAAACCCAGGGCCTGCTCCTCGACAAGTTCGTGAACGCCACCTTCGGCGGCTCGGCCCTGAAGCTGGTGATGCAGGCCCTGGGCAGCCGCCCGACCTCGGCCGACGAGCTGGCGCAAATCCGCCGCCTGCTCAACGACATTGAAATCCAAAACTCCACCGCTAATGCCGACGCCGATGACCACGCTTGAGCACTTCGTTTCGCCCGCGCTGACGCGGGCTTTGGGTTGGACTTTGTTGCATTCGCTGTGGCAGGGGGCGCTGGTGGCGGCCGTGCTGGCGGGCGCCCTGCTGCTGCTGCGCCGGCAGCGCGCCGAGGTGCGCTACGCGGCTTCGGCCGGGGCACTGGGCGTGGTGGTGGCGCTGGCCGGCATCACGTTTGGGCTGTATTTCAACGCCGGGGCCGATAAGAATGTCCTGCTTAATACGGGCGCGGTGAACGCGGCGCCGGCCCAATTCGAAAGCGCCGAAGCATCGGTTGCCGCCGTGGCGGGCGGCGGTGCCCGGGCGCAGCAGCGCACGGGTACCGCGCGGCACCCCGCCGCCGTGCCGCCCCAAAAGGCCCAACAAGCGCCCGCGGCGCCATCGCCGCTCATTCACTCAGCTACTCAGTCACTCAGTCGCTCCCTGCACGCGGGCTTGCGGTATTTCGACCGGAACCTGCCGCTGTTGGTGGTGGCGTGGCTGCTGGGGCTGCTGGCCATGAGCCTGCGCCTGCTGGGCGGCCTGCTGTACGTGCAGCGGCTGCGGCGCTACCGGGTGCGGCCGTTGGGCGCGGCGTGGCAGGCGCGGCTGGCGGCGCTGGCGGCCCGCAGCGGCGTGCGCCGGCCGGTGGCTTTGCTCGAATCGGCGCTGGTGCGGGTGCCGCTGGTGGTGGGCCACGTGCGCCCCGTGATTCTGCTGCCGCTGGGTGCGGTGGCGGGCTTGTCGCCGGCGTATTTAGAGGCTATTTTGGCTCATGAGCTGGCCCACGTGCTGCGCCGCGACTACCTCGTGAACCTGCTGCAAACCGTGGCGGAAGCGTTGTTTTTCTATCATCCGGCCGTGTGGTTTGTGGCTAATTGCGTGCGCACCGAGCGCGAAAACTGCTGCGACGACGCCGCCACGGCCCTGTGCGACGGCGACCCGCTGCGCCTGGCCCGCGCCCTGACGGCCCTGGCCGAGTGGAGCCAGCTGGCCGTGGTGCGCAGCG
>CAXTCS010000221.1:0-7457 GCA_964242365.1 uncultured Hymenobacter sp.
CCGATGCCGCCGTAGTTCACCGCGTCGTCGGCCTTGGGGTCGTAGAAGGGCGGCTGCAAAATGCCGGCCGGGAACACGATTTCGTTCATCGGCGGGTTGTAGTAGGCGTTCACGGTGGGCGGGGTCATGCCCCACTCGTTGCGGTCAATCGGCTTGCCGAAGTGGCTCAGCTCCTCGTTGTTGGCCCACACGCGGGCGGCCAGCAGGTTGTTGAGGTACGACTCGCGGGTGATGGTCAGGGCCGAATAGTCCTTCCACTTGTCGGGGTAGCCGATTTTCACGGTGAAGGCGTTGAGCTTTTTCAGGGCTTCGGCTTTGGTGCCGGCGCTCATCCAGTCGGTGGCCTTGATGCGCTCGGCGTAGGCCACGCGCAGGTTTTCAATCATTTGCTTGGCGCGGGCCTTGGCAGCGGGCGAGAAGGCTTTGTCGACGTAGAGCTGGCCGAAGGCTTCGCCCAGGGCGCGGTCGGTCGAGCCGAGCATGCGCTTCCAGCGGGGCTGCTGCTTTTTGGCGCCGCTCAGGGTTTGCGCAAAGCGGAAGGCTTCGTCGCCAAAGGCTTTGGGCAGGGCCGGCGTGACGCTGCTCACCAGGTGAAAGCGCAGGTACTGCTGCTGGTCGGCAATGGGCTCTTCCTTGAGCATGGTGCTCACCTCCTTGAGGAAGTCGGGCTGGCCCACGATGATTTCCTTGGCGGCGCCGAGGCCGTTTTCTTTCAGCGTGAGCGGGAGGTCGAGGTTGGGGTAGGCGGCGCTGGCTTCGGCCACCGTCATCTTGTGGTAGTTGGCGTAGGGGTCGCGCAGGTCGACGCGGCTTTTGCTGGCTTTGGCCAGGCGCGTTTCGATGCGCTGCACGGTGGCGGCGTTGGTTTTGGCCGCGGCCTCGTTGTCGCCGAGCAGCTTAAAGGTGTTTACCAGGTACGAATCGTAGGCCGCGCGGATGGCTTTCGAGCGGGCGTCGTCCTTGAGGTAATAGTCGCGGTCGGGCAGCGAAAGGCCGCCCTGGCCCACCTGCACGGCGTATTGCGAGCTGATTTTATCGTCCTGGCCCACGCCGGCGCCGTACCACACGCTGCCGGCCTGGGCCTTGGGGTCGGCCAGAAAGCGCTGCATCTCGCCCAGGTCTTTGATGGCGGCGATGCGGTTGAGGTGGGGCTGCAAGTACTTGAGGCCGGCGGCTTCGATGGCGGCCGAGTCCATGGCCGAGGCGTAGAAATCGCCTACTTTTTGGGCATTCGAGCCTTTGGGGGCTTTGGCGGCGTTTTTGGCGGCGTCGTTGAGGATGGCGCGCAGGGTGGCGTTGTTGTGGTTGGCCAGCTCATTGAACGAGCCCCAGCGCGACTCGGCGGCCGGAATCGGGTTGTTTTTCAGCCAATTGCCCGAGGCGTAGTGAAAGAAGTCCTCGCAGGGCTTCACCGACGGGTCGATGTTGGCAATGTTGATGCCGACGCCTTTTTGGGGCGGGGTGGGCGCGGGCTTGGTGGTGGGCGGGCCGGCCGCTACGGTGGCCGCCAAGCCGCCCAGGCCGAGCACCGCCAGGCTGAGCCGCCGGGCAAGAGAAGTTGAAAACATGGAATGAAGGTTAGATGGAGAAATAATATTGCCGTGAAGTTAGGGAAATTTGGCTTTTATGGTGGTGATACGAACGCGGCGGATAGTGGCGGGCGGAATAGAGAGGCAAAATCCCCTGCTTTTTGAGAGGCGCTTGTTCTTTGCCTGGTTCTGAGTCGTGCAGCGGCGGGGCTGCTCCCTCCGCTGCTCATTTGGCTGGAAACGAGCGGGCCGCTTCAACACCGGGCCTGGGTGCCCGGTGACGCGCTTGCCGCCAGGCGGTGGCGAAAGTGCCCCTTGCGTGATATTCATACTTTTTGGTTTGAATCGTGTTTTTTGCCGCGGCCGGGAGGAAGGACCTTTGTAGAGTCGATTGCACCGGGCTAAAACGGCGCGGGCAAGCCGGTTTCGGGCGCCGTGCGAAGCCCCGCTCAAGAGCCCAAAAACCGAAGCAAACCGACACGTTTTTACTATTTTAAAAAAAGAAACCATCATGGCAGCAGCAGAAGCAAAAGTGGAACAGGACGCAGCAAACGTGGGCCCGGCGCCCCAAAAGGCAGCGGCAACGCCGAGCAACACGATGAAGGCGGTTCGGCAGCACGAGTTCGGGGGCCCGGAGGTGCTGCGGTACGAGGACGCGCCGATGCCCGCGCTGAAGGCGGGGGAGGTGCTGGTTCGCGTGCACGCGGTCGGCCTCAATCCCCCCGACTGGTACCTGCGCGACGGGTACAAGATGCTGCCGCCGGAGTGGCGGCCGGCGGTGCC
Source organism: uncultured Hymenobacter sp. (assembly GCA_964242365.1). Classification (GTDB taxonomy): domain Bacteria; phylum Bacteroidota; class Bacteroidia; order Cytophagales; family Hymenobacteraceae; genus Hymenobacter. The sequence continues at coordinate 2,313 of CAXTCS010000221.1, forward strand.
CTTTCCCATCATTCTGGGGACGGACGTGTCGGGCGTGGTCGCGGCCGTCGCGGAGGACGTGCAGGACTTCGCCGTCGGCGAGGACGTGTTTGGCATGGTTCGCTTTCCCAGCTACGGCGAGAGCGCGGCGTACGCCGAGTACGTCGCCGCGCCCGCCTCAGATTTGGCCCGCAAGCCGGCCGGCATCAATCATGTAGAAGCCGCCGGGGCGCCGATGTCCGGGCTCACGGCGTGGCAGTTCATGATTGAGCGGGGGCACAACGTGCCGAACCCGCTGCAACCCGAGCTGCACAGCCCGGTGCCCCTCCAGGGCAAAACGGTGCTCGTCAACGGGGCCGCGGGCGGCGTGGGGCACTTGGCGGTGCAGCTGGCCAAGTGGCAGGGGGGCCACGTCATCGCGGTGGCCTCGGGCGAGCAGGAGGCGTTCGTGCGTGGGCTCGGCGCCGACGAATTCATCGACTACACCAAAAGCACGCCGGAAGACGTTGCGCACGACGTGGACCTGGTTGTCGATACCCTCGGCGGGCCGACCACCGGCCGGTTCCTGCGCACGCTCAGGCCGGGCGGCGCGTTGTTCCCGATATTTCCCTTAGGCTTCTCCGGGGCCGAGGAAGCCGCGAAGCAGGGCTTCACGGTCTCGGCGACCCAGGTGCGCTCGGACGGCCCGCAGCTGGCGGAATTCGGGCGCTTGCTTGAGGCCGGGACGGTTCGCGTGGCCATCGACAGCACGTTTCCGCTGGCCGAGGCTCAACAGGCGCACGAGCGGGCCGCCCGCGGGCACATCCGGGGCAAAATCGTGCTCACGGTGGCGTGAGGACGACAGCGCGATGGCCGTTCGCGCTGTCGTCACCCACGGCACTCTCATTCTCCAACGTCAATTTCAGGAACCCATGAAAGCAACCAGGATGCACGAATTCCGCGCCGCGGATTTGGTGCTCGGGCGTTTACGTCCGCTCATACTTGCTCCGCTCGCTGGGCACGCGGATGAAGCCAAAAGTACCGTCAACCAGAGCCCGCGCGGCACGAGTAAGAAACCCGTGCAACTCGACGGGGCACTCGATAAGGCGGCGGCGCAGAACCCGGACGGGCCGGGCCCTGCGGGACGCTCGGCCGGAGCCCGGCCGTTTGCCTCGCGGACGCCAATCACGTCATTTCTGCTGCCGGTGCTTTTGGCCGCCGCGTCGTCGGCTTTCGCGCAGTCCGCCCCGGCGGCGGGCGTGCAGCTGTACACCTGCGATTGCGGCCTCACCGAGTTCAAGAACGCGGACGCTTTTTCCGATACCGGCGAATACGAGGGCAAATCCCTGGCGCTGCCGGCCCCTGCTACCTAGAAAAGCCGCTTTCAGATTAGCGGCGCCCGCGCCGGACTTGGCCCGCAAGCCGGCGGAATTTGACGCCGCGCCCGCCGCCGGGGCCCCGGCGGCGGGCCTCATTTCCACCGTTACACCTAATCGAGGAAAAGATGAAAGTCGCATTCAAGGATGAGTCATTCGCATTCGAATTTGTTCGAAACCTGGGCTTCACTTACTACGGCGGCGCGGACATCGGCGAGATGATGGCCACGGCCGAACGCATCACGGAAGGGGATTTCGAGAGCTGGTTCACGGAATGGGACCGGCTGGCCCGCCGGGTTTTGGCACGGGCGGACGACAGCCGGGGCGCGGGCCACCTGGAAAGCGCCCGCGGGGCCTATTTGCGCGCCTCCACCTATTTCCGGACGGCCGAGTTCTATCTCCACGGCAATCCCACGGACCCGCGCATCCTCTCGGCGTCCAGGGCGTCGCAACGGGCGTACGCCGAGGCGGCCCGCCTCACCGGTTCGACCTGGGAACCGGTGGAAATCCCGTACGAGGGCACCACGCTCCCCGGCTATTTCTATAAGGTGGACAACTCCGCCCAGCCGCGTCCTACCCTGATTTTTCATGGCGGCTACGACTCCAGTGTGGAGGAGCTTTTCTATTTTGGGGCCGCCGCGGCCGTCCGGCGGGGCTACAACTGCCTGACCTTTGACGGCCCCGGCCAGGGGGCGCCGATGCGCGAACAGCGGCTTCCCTTCCGGTTTGACTGGGAAGCGGTGGTGACCCCGGCGGTCGACTACGCGCTGAGCCGGCCGGAGGTCGACGGCGACCAGCTGGTGCTGATGGGCATGAGCCTGGGCGGCTACCTGGCGGCCCGCGCCGCGGCCTTTGAGCACCGGTTTCGGGCCGCTATCTTCTTCGATGGGGTGTACGACTTTTATGGAACCCTTCAGGCTGCGCTGCCGAAGGAAGCGCTGGCCGCGCTGGATGCCGGCGATACGAAAAAGGGCGAGGAGATTATCCGCGCAGGCATGGCGAAGAACACGGGCCTGCGCTGGTCCATCACCCAGGGGGTCTGGTCCTTCGGGGCTTCGGGCATCGCCGACTACATCCAGAAAACAAAGCCCTATACGATGGCGGGCACCATCGGCCAGATTAAGTGCCCTTGCTTGGTCATGGAGGCCGAAAAGGACATCTTTTTTCAAGGCCAGCCGCAGCGCGTCTACGACGGGCTGCAAGCCCCAAAGCAGTTGGTAAAGTTTACGAGCGAAGACGGGGCCGAAAACCATTGCCAATCGGGGGCCCTGGCGTTGAAAGACGAGGTCGTGTTCAACTGGCTGGACGAAACCCTGAAGCGGCACGATGACCGAAAAGGGTAGCTGTCAATTGTCAATGGCAGACTCATTTAGGTCAGCAGGGCGAAATTGTGCTCACGGTCGCGTGAGGACGAACGATTGTCTTCCCATACCCGTGGGCTTATTCTTTTTCTTTCTCTCCACGAGGGGAAAGACCATCGCTATTTCCAACATCATTGCCCTTTCTTATGCCTACATCCGATAAAACCGCCGAACGTCACCTCATCTCGACCATTCGGAGCCAGCCGGAGCACCGCGCGCAAGTGCAGGAGCTCCTCCTCCAACTCGTGGGGCCCGTCCGCAGCGAACCCGGCTGCCTGTATTACAACATCTTCCAGCAAGCCGACGCCCCGGATACGTTCCTCGTGGTCGCCGGCTGGGCCAACGACGAAGCCGTTGCCGCCCACCCGACGGACCCCGACGTGCCCGGCGTGGTTGAACGGGTAATGCCCCTGCTGGACAGTACCACGTTCATAGAGAGCCTCCACACCCTGCGCGTGAGTGAGAATCCGGCGTAGGGCCGCCGCCCGGCCGTGCTCTTTTGGGTCGTCCCGCCGGGGCTCTCTCGTTCCGTTACGGCGCTTTTTTAGCGGCGGGACGCTCCGTTGGGACTAAAAATGAGAGGTTTTGCGGAAGTCCCGGGGAAAATTTCCGGGCTACCCGAACGACTACCCGTACCTGGGGTTGGGTAGTCGAGCGCGGGCTGCACACCCGCCAGAAGCAGGCGCCAACGGGGCCGCGCAGGTACGTGGCTTTACCGATAGTCCCGCTTGCTTGATTTTCGTAACTTTGTTACATGACAAGTTCTGCCGCTATCTCGCCCGTTAAGTTGACCACCCGCGACCTGAAGCTGAAAGGCTTCAAGGTGTACGCGGTGGACCAGCCGTGCACGACCAAGCCCCACTTTGGTCGGCGCGACTACTACAAGGTGATGCTGCTGACGACCAAGGCCCGGCTGCACTACGGCCACCAGAGCTGGGAGCTCGACGGCACCTACCTGCTGTTTTTCAATCCGCACATTCCCTATTCGATGGAAATGCTGGGGGACCTGCGCCACGGCTACGTTTGCCTCTTCACCGAGGAGTTTATCACGTCGCTCGACCGCTCGGACAGCTTGCCGCATTCGCCCTTGTTTAAAATCGGGAGTACGCCGCTCTGCCAACTCCGGGAGGAGCAAGTCCCTTTTATGGTCGGCATTTTTCAGAAGATGCTGGCCGAGCAGGAGGCTGACTACCCGTTCAAGGGCGAGCTGATTCGCACCTACCTCCAGCTCGTGATTCACGAGGCGCTGCACCTGCAGCCCGCGGAAACCTTTTTGCAGCACCACAACGCTTCGGCCCGCATTGCCGCCCTGTTTTTGGAGCTGCTGGAGCGGCTGTTTCCGGTGGAGATTCCGCAGCAGGCGCTGCCGCTGAAAACGGCGCAGGAGTTTGCTAACCGGCTTTCTGTGCACGTGAACCACCTGAACCGGGCCGTGAAGGAAGTCACCGGCAAGCCGACGAGCGCGCACATCGCCGGCCGCATCACCGACGAGGCCAGGGCCCTGCTGCAACACACCGATTGGAGCGTGGCAGACATTGCCTACAGCCTGGGCTTTGCCTATCCCACCTACTTCAACAACTTTTTCAAGAAGCAAACCGGCTACACCCCGCTGGCCTGCCGGAAGGCCGCTTGAGCCGCTATCATTGACTAATCAGACGCAGCCTAAATGGAGGTGGTCTGGTTTCACTCCATTATATCAGGCACGCTACGCTATTGCATGACAAGGCATTACGCTAGCAAAGCCAGTGCTTTGGGGCCTGGCTCAGGGCTTTTATCCTCCCTGATTTAATAATACCCATTTTCCACTTTCCTACTTGTCATGGCTTTACACACGATTCTCGGCGCGGGCGGCACAATGGCCCACAGCATGCTCGACGAACTCAGCGCCCAGGGCGAAACCGTGCGGCTCGTGAGCCGCCGCGCCACCTCAGCGGCGGGGGCGCAAAGCGTGGTGGCCGACGCCACCAACCTCAAGCAGTTGCGAGACGCCTTGGCCGGCTCCACCGTCGTGTACCTGCTCGTGGGCCTGCCCTACAGCGCGAGCGAGTGGCAGCAGCACTGGCCCGTCATCATGCGCAACACCATCGAAGCCTGCAAGCAGGTGGGGGCCCGGCTCCTCTTCTTCGACAACGTGTACATGTACGGCCTGGTACGCGGGGCCCAGACGGAGGAAACTCCGTTCAACCCCATCAGCAAAAAAGGCGAAGTGCGCGCGCAAATCGCCACGGAGCTGCTGGGCGAGATGCAGGCCGGCAGCCTGCCCGCCCTGGTGGCCCGCTCGGCCGACTTCTACGGGCCGCACAGTACCTCGCAGGTGAGCTTGGTCAATATGCTGCTCTTTAGCAACCTGGCCCAGGGAAAGCCCGCGCAGTGGTTCGGCAGTGGGCAGGTGCCACACTCGCTGGGCTTCACCACCGACATGGCGCGGGCGCTGTACCAACTGGCCGGCG
>CAXTCS010000222.1:0-7455 GCA_964242365.1 uncultured Hymenobacter sp.
GCTGATGCATACCAGGGCCCCGGTTTCTTCGTGGGTGATGCGGATTTCCCACACCTGCGTGCTGCGGCCGATGTGCACCGGCGTGGCCCGGCCCCGCACCCAGCCCTCGCGCACGCCTTTGAGGTGGTTGGCGTTGATTTCCAGGCCCACGCAGGCCTGCTTGGTGCGGTCGACGCGCAGCGCGGCGGCGATGCTGCCCAGCGTTTCGGCAAAGGCCACCGAGGCGCCGCCGTGCAGCAGGCCCATCGGCTGGTGGGTGCGGCCATCGACCGGCATGCGGCCTTCGAGGTAGTCGGCGGTTACGGCGGTGATTTCCATGCCGAGGGCATCGGCCAGGGTGGGGCGGGAGGCCGTCCAGCTTCTTATTTCTTCCAGCGTCATGCTTTAAAGTGGTCAGTGATTAACGATTAGTGCTTGTCGGCGAAATAGTTGTGTTAAAAAATAATCACTAACCGCTAACCACTAAAATCCAACTTCCGTACTTTGACAGATTGTTGAAGCATCGTTACGCAAAACTACTACGCAACGTGAGGCCCCGGACCATCTTTCTCCTGCGCCACGGCCAGACCGATTACAACGTGCGCGGCATCGTGCAGGGCAGCGGCGTCGATTCGAGCCTGAACGACACCGGCCGGCGCCAGGCCGCGCAGTTTTTTGCGGCCTACGCCCACGTGCCCTTCGATAAGGTGTACACCTCGGCCCTGCGCCGCACCCAGGAATCGGTGCAGCAGTTTTTGGACCTGGGCCTGCCCCACGAAGCCCATTCCGGCCTCAACGAAATCAGCTGGGGCGTGCGCGAAGGCACCCGCATCACCATCGAGGAAGACGCCGAATACCGCCAGGTACTGGCCGGCTGGGTGGCCGGCCGCACCGATGGCCGCCTCACCGGCGGCGAAAGCCCCGAGGAAGTGGCCGCCCGCCAGCGCCCGGTCATCGAGCTGCTGAAAACCCGGCAAGACGAAGAAACCGTGCTCATTTGCATGCACGGCCGCGCCATGCGCGTCATGCTCTGCCAGCTGCTCAACTACCCGCTCAGCTGCATGGAAGGCTTTGAGCACAGCAACTTATGCTTGTACAAGCTGGAGTTTACTGGCACGGTGTTCACGGTAAAGAATTTTCTGGACGTCTCGCATTTGCAGGCGGCCGGGTGAGTCAAAGAAGCTGGGCCTGCGGTGCGCCGGGCTCGGCCCGACGTTCTTTAATTCCGTGGCTACGCAAGCGTTTTATTCTCCGGTGCGGTAAGGTTGCCCTCCCAAACTTTTGGGGCTAATTTTGGCCTTCTTAACCCAAGCGCGACAAATCCGATGGCCGAAATCATAAAAATGCCCAAAATGAGCGACACGATGACCGAAGGGACCATCGCGGCCTGGCTCAAGAAAGTAGGAGATAAAGTGAAATCCGGGGACATTTTGGCCGAAGTCGAAACCGACAAAGCCACCATGGAGCTGGAGAATTACGAAGACGGCACCCTGCTCTACATCGGTCCCAAAGAGAAAGAATCCGTGGTGGTAGACGGCATTCTGGCCATCGTGGGCAAGGAAGGCGAAGATTTTTCGGCCTTGCTTTCCGGCGCCCAGGGCGGCGCGGCCGCGCCGAAAGCCGAAGCCGCGCCCGCCGCCGAAGCTCCGCAAGCCGCTGCCCCGCCGGAAGCTCCGGCCGCTCCGGCGCCAGCTCAGGCCGCGGCGTCTGCCCCCGTGGCAGCGGCACCGGCCGCGCCCGCCAACGGCAAGAAGGCCACGGTGGTGCGCATGCCCAAAATGAGCGACACAATGACCGAAGGGACCATCGCCGCCTGGCTGAAGCAGGTGGGCGACAAAGTGAAGTCGGGCGATGTGCTGGCCGAAGTCGAAACCGACAAAGCCACCATGGAGCTGGAAAACTACGAAGACGGCACCCTGCTTTACACCGGCCCCAAAGCCGGCGAAGCCGTGGCCGTCGATGGCATTCTGGCCATTATTGGCGAAGAAGGGGCTGATATTCAGGCCCTGCTGGGCGGCCAAAGCGGTGGTGCGGCCCCGGCCGCCGCACCCGCCGAAACCGCGCCGCCCGCCGCTACTGCCACGCCCGCCGCCCCAGCTGCTCCGCCGCAACCGGCAGCGGCGGCCCCCGCAGGCCGGGTTTTGGCCTCGCCCCTGGCCAAAAGCATTGCCAAGGAAAAAGGCATCAACCTCGCCCAAGTAGTGGGCAGCGGCGACAACGGCCGCATCGTACAGCGTGACGTAGAGAACTTTAAGCCCTCGGCTGTTCCCGCGCCGCAGGCGGCGCCCGTGGCGGCTACGCCCGCGCCCGCTACCGTGTCCGCAGCCAGCGCCGCTCCGGCAGCGCCCAGCGCGCCCGCAGCGGCCGACAGCACCTACACCGACACGCCGGTGTCGCAGATGCGCAAGGTGATTGCCAAGCGCCTGTCGGAGAGCTTGTTTACGGCCCCGCATTTCTATCTCACGATGGAAATCAACATGGACAAGGCCATTGAGGCGCGGACGAAGCTCAACGAGCTGTCGCCGGTGAAGCTTTCTTTTAATGACCTGGTGCTGAAATCGGCGGCCGTGGCGCTGCGCCAGCATCCGGCCGTCAACTCGTCGTGGCTGGGCGACAAAATCCGGCAGAACAAGCTGATTAACATCGGTGTGGCCGTGGCCGTGGACGAAGGTCTGCTGGTGCCCGTGGTGCGCAACGCCGACCAGAAAGGCCTCTCGCAAATCGCCGCCGAGGTTAAGGATTTGGCCACCAGGGCCAAGAGCAAGAAGTTGCAGCCCGCCGAGTGGGAGGGCAACACCTTCACCATCTCCAACCTGGGCATGTTCGGCATCGAGGAGTTCACGGCCATCATCAACCCGCCCGATGCCTGCATCCTGGCGGTGGGCGGCATCAAGCAAACGCCCATCGTGAAGGACGGCCAGATTCTCATCGGCAACATCATGAAAGTGACCATGAGCTGCGACCACCGCGTGGTGGACGGCGCCACCGGCGCGGCGTTTCTGCAAACGCTGAAGGGCCTGCTCGAAGACCCGATGCGGATGCTGATTTGAACCGGAAATACCGCCTGAAAAAAAGACCAGCCCAGCCGGCTGGTTTTTTTTGTGCCGAATGGAGTTAGCTTGCACGCATCGAAATGAGTAATTTCAATAATATTGCGTTGCTCGCTAATCTCTCACCAACCACCCTGTACCATGCAGAAAGCGTTACTAATACCCCTTGTTTGCCTTGTGAGTGGAGCCGCCTGGGGCCAGGCTTCGACCCTGACCGGCCAAGTGCTGGACCCGGCCGGGCGGCCCGTAATCGGAGCCACGGTGGTGGAAAAAGGCACCAACAACGGCACGTCTACCGGCGGCGATGGCCGCTTTGTGCTGCGCACGCGCACGGCGCAGCCCCGGCTGATAATCAGCTCGTTGGGCTACAGTACGCAGGAGGTGGCTACCACTGGTGCTGCCCTGAGCATTAAGCTGGCCGAAAGCAGCACCAGCCTCGACGCCGTGCAGGTGGTGGGCTCGCGCAGCCAGAACCGCTCCGTGACCGACTCGCCCTCGCCGGTCGACATCATCGACATCCGGGAGGTGACGGCCAAAACCGGCCAGCTCGACGTGAACCAGCTGCTGCAATTCGTGGCGCCGTCGTTCAACTCGAACCGCCAGACCGGCGCCGACGGCGCCGACCACGTGGACCCGGCTTCGCTGCGCGGCCTCGGCCCCGACCAAACCCTGGTGCTCGTGAACGGCAAGCGCTGGCACCAGTCGGCCCTGGTGAACCTGTTTGGCAGCCGCGGCCGGGGCAACACTGGCACCGACCTGAACACGATTCCGGCCGCCAGCATCGAGCGGATTGAGATTCTGCGCGACGGCGCCTCGGCCCAGTACGGCTCCGACGCCATCGCGGGCGTGATTAACATCGTGCTTAAAACCAGCGTGAACGAGCTGACGGCCAACGTGAACTACGGCGCCTACGACGCCAAATACCGCTTCGATGACAAGAAATTAGACGGCGGCAATTTCAACGCCAACCTCAACTACGGCGTGGGCCTGGGCAAGGGCGGCTTCGTGAACGCGACCGTCGATTTCAACCAGCGCCAGCACACCCAGCGCGCCAACGTGCCCAACACGGAAGGCATTCAGCGCCGCGAATATGGCGACCCCAAGGCCAATAATACGTCGGTGTACCTCAACAGCAAGCTGCCAATTAGCGAGAATATCTACGGCTATGTGTTTGGCGGGGTGAACTTTCGGAAGGGCGAGGCTTATGCGTACACGCGGTTTCCGACCAGGGACAGCACCGGCGTGGTAAACGGCGATACTGTTGACATCACCATTCCCAACCCGCGCAGCAACGCCAGGCTTTACCCCAACGGTTTCGACCCCATCATCACCAGCAAGCTCACCGATGCGCACGGCGTGGCCGGGCTGCGCGGCACTTTTGGTGGCTTTGATATTGATTTGAGCAACGGTTTTGGCTCCAACCGCTTTCATTACGGCGTTGACAATACGCTGAACGCCACGCTGGGCAGCAAATCGCCGACCAGCTTCGACGCGGGTGGGTTTCAACTTCAGCAAAACGTGGTAAACCTCGACGTGAGCCGCAGCTACAAGACTGTGCTGGAGGGCCTGAACGTGGCCGTGGGCAGCGAATACCGCCGCGAGTGGTACCAAATATTTGCCGGCGAGCCCGGTTCCTACGCCAACTACGCTCCTCTGTCGAACCGGCCGGCTGGCTCGCAGGGCTTTCCCGGCTTTCAGCCTAGCAATGAATTGAAAGCCAGTCGCAACAACATCGGCGTGTATGCCGACGCGGAGCTGGACGTGACAAAGGCTTTTCTGTTGGCGGGAGCAGTGCGGTTTGAAAACTACTCGGACTTTGGCAGCTCCTTCACCTATAAAGGCGCCACTCGCCTGAAGTTGAGCGAAAACTTCTCGTTGCGTGGCACCTACAGCACGGGTTTTCGGGCCCCGTCGCTGGCGCAGGTAAACTTCAATACCGTGTTTACCAACGTGGTGGGCGGCGTGCCGGTAGATATTTTGCTCGACCGCAACAACGGGCCGGTATCGCGGGCGCTGGGCATCCCGGCCCTCACCCAGGAACGGTCGCAATCGGCCAGCGTGGGCTTCACCGGCCGGGCTGGCTCGGTGCTCAGCTTCACCGTGGACGGCTATTACATCCACATTAAAGACCGGATTGTGCTCACCGGTACGTTTGCCGACGACGACCCCGAAATCGGCTCCATCCTCCAGGGCCTGAACGTGGGCCAGGCCCAGTTCTTCGCCAACGCCGTCTCCACTGATACCTGGGGGCTCGATGTGGTGCTGGCCAACACCATTGGGGTGGGCGCCGGCCGCCTCAGCACCACGCTGGCCGGCAACCTCAACCGGCTGCTCGTGGTGGGCAACGCCAAGACAACGCCGCTGCTGGCCGGCAAGGAAGAAACCTTTTTCGGGGTGCGCGAGCAGGCTTTTGTGAAAGCCTCGGCGCCGCCGTATAAAGTCAACCTGACTTTTGATTACAACCTCGGCCGCTTTGGGGCGCTGGTGCGCCTCGTGCAGTTCGGCCACGTGCTGCTGTACGATTACAACGGCGACCCCAACAAGTACCGCGACCGGCTGACCACCGACGTGGCGCTTTCCTACAGCCTGACCAATCAGCTGCGCCTTTCGGTCGGGGCGTCCAACATCTTCAACGTGTACCCGAACTTCTTTAACCCCCAGGCCACCGAAAACGGCGGCGCCTGGGATGCCGTGCAGATGGGCAGCAACGGACGGTTCTACTTTGCCAAGCTGCAGTTCCGGGTGAGCAAGTAAGGACCTGCTGAACAGGAAAAAGAACGTCATGCTGAGCTGGTCGAAGCACCTCTCCCGCAGTAGTAATCCAACCATCAGGATTAGTTGCGCGGTAGAGATGCTTCGGCTGCGCTCAGCATGACGTTCTTTCTCATTTAATGCCCGCTACCGGCGTCGCTAGGCATAGCCGTTGTATTTTTGCGGCCTTATGCAAGCAAAAATCCGTTCTACCACCGTCCTGGGCGTTCGCCACAACGGGGAAATTGCCGTTGGGGCCGATGGCCAGGCCACCATGGACAAGCACGTGGCCAAAAGCAACGTGCGCAAAATTCGCAAGCTCCAGGATGGGAAGGTGGTGACGGGCTTCGCTGGCTCGACCGCCGACGCCTTTATGCTGCTCGATAAGTTCGACGAGAAGCTGACCAGCTACGGCGGCAACCTCAAGCGCGCCGCCATCGAGCTGGCCAAGGACTGGCGCAAAGACCAGTACCTGCGCAAGTTGGAAGCCATGATGGTGGTGGCCGACCGCGACGAGCTGCTCATCCTCAGCGGCACCGGCGACGTGCTGGAGCCCGATTCCGACGTGGCCGCCATTGGCAGCGGGGCGATGTATGCCCAGGCGGCGGCCTTGGCGCTCAAGAAGCACGCGCCGCACCTCTCGGCCCGCCAGATGGTGGAAGACGCCCTGCACATCGCGGCCGATATCTGCATCTACACCAATCACAACCTGATGATTGAGTCGCCGACGTAGACTGAAATTTGAACAATCAAATAGAACGTCATGCCGAGCGGAGCCGAGGCATCTCGCGTGGATTACTAACTCAATCGTCGCCACGATTTTTGATTACTATCCCACGCGAGATGCCTCGGCTCCGCTCGGCATGACGTTCATTGTGCCTGACTCACAGAACAAAATCAACCCCAATTCCCCACATGCAAGTTTCCAATTTTCTTCGCCACCATTACCGCCACTTCAACGCGGCGGCCCTCATCGACGCCGCCGATGGCTACAACAAGCACCTCGCCGAGGGCGGCAAAATGATGATAACCCTGGCCGGCGCCATGAGCACCGCCGAAATGGGCATTCAGCTGGCCGAGCTCATCCGGCAGGACAAAGTGCAAATCATCAGCTGTACCGGGGCCAACCTGGAAGAGGATATTTTCAACCTCGTGGCCCACGATTTCTACGAGCGCGTGCCCAACTACCGCGACCTCACGCCCGCCGACGAGCAGGCCCTGCTCGAACGCCACATGAACCGCGTGACCGACACCTGCATCCCCGAGGAAGAGGCCATGCGCCGCCTGGAGCACGTCGTGCTCAAGTTTTGGGAGCAGGCCGACCAGGAGGGCAAGGCCTATTTCCCGCACGAGTTTTTCTATCAGATTCTGCTTTCGGGCGAGCTGGAGCAGTACTACCAGATTGACCCCAAAGACTCGTGGATGCTGGCCGCGGCCGAGAAAAACCTGCCCATCATCTGCCCCGGCTGGGAAGATTCGACGCTCGGCAACATCTTCGCGGGCCACGTGATTTCGGGCGACATCAAGAACGTGCACACCATGCGCACGGGCATCCAGTACATGATTTATTTGGCCGACTGGTACACCCAGCAGGCCACGGAGGCGAGCAAAGTGGGCTTTTTCCAGATTGGCGGCGGCATTGCCGGCGACTTCCCCATTTGCGTGGTGCCCATGC
>CAXTCS010000223.1:0-7429 GCA_964242365.1 uncultured Hymenobacter sp.
GCTGGTGGACCCGGCCCGCAAAATCCGGGTGGGCAACAAGCTGTACTTCGGCGAGTCGGACATGGTGGCCGAGGTGATTGACAACACGACCTCGCGCGGGCGCACCATCAAATTCCTGTTTGACGGCACCGACGAGGAGTTCCGCAAGGCGCTGTACGAGCTGGGCGAAACCCCGCTGCCGAAAGAGGTTATCAACCGCGAAACCGAGCCGGCCGACAAGGAGCGGTACCAGACGATTTACGCCGAGCACATTGGCGCGGTGGCGGCGCCTTCGGCCGGCCTGCACTTCACCCGCGAGGTGATGAAGCGCATGGAAATCAAGGGCATCGAGCCGGCGTTCGTGACGCTGCACGTGGGCCTGGGCACGTTCCGCACCGTGGACGTGGAGGACCTGACCAAGCACAAGATGGACTCGGAGAACTTCATCGTGACGGCCCCGGCCTGCGAAGTGGTGAACAAGGCGTTGGACCAGAAAAGGCGCGTGTGCGCCGTGGGCACCACCACCATCCGCGCGATGGAAGCCTCGGTATCGGCCAATGCCCGCATGAAGCCCACCCAGGGCTGGATTGACCGGTTCATCTTCCCGCCCCACGATTTCAAAATCGCCAACACGCTGCTAACCAACTTCCACATGCCGGAAAGCACGCTCATTATGCTGGCCGCCGCCTTCGCCGGCTACCCCCTGCTGATGGAGGCGTACAAGGAAGCCATCAAGGAGAAATACAAGTTCTTCAGCTACGGCGACGCCATGCTGATTTTGTAGTTTATCGGTGAGGAGGTGATGAAAGAATGGTGATGAGGTGATGGAGGAATAAGGTAATGAAGTTGAAAGTCCCGATTGCCACTGTGGCAGTCGGGACTTTGTGTTTTCCGCGTTTTTGGTGGAGCCGCAATACTTTTATGCCATGCCTGCTTCTTTTCCCTCCATTGCTTCATCACCTCAGCACCCCAGGCGCTTTGCCATTCTGGTGGCGGGCGGCAGCGGCACGCGCATGGCGGCCGACCGGCCCAAGCAGTTTTTGCTGCTGCGCGGTGAGCCCGTGCTGCTGCACACGCTGCGCCGCTTTGCCGAGCCGGCGCTGGGCGTGACGGAAATTATCGTGGTGCTGCCGGCCGACCAGCTCGCGACCTGGCAGCAGCTTTGCGCGCAGTACCGCGTCGACATTCGGCACCGGCTGGCCGCCGGCGGGGCCACGCGCTGGGCTTCGGTGAAAGCCGGCCTGGCGGCGCTGCGTGACTACCCGGCCGGGCTGGTGGCGGTGCACGACGGCGTGCGGCCGCTGGTGCCGCGCCTCGTGGTGGAGCGCACCTACGCCGCCGCCGCCACGCACGCGGCCGCCGCCGCCGCCGTGATGCCCAAAGACTCGGTGCGGCTGGTGTCGCAGCACGGCTCGGCGGCGCAAAACCGCAGCCGGCTGCGGCTGATGCAGACGCCCCAGACGTTTGAGATTGACTTGCTGCGCCGGGCGTATGCGCTGCCCGAGCTGGCTTCGTTCACCGACGACGCGACGGTGGTGGACGACCTGTGCCGGGTGCAATTGGTGGAGGGCGACTACCGGAACCTGAAAATCACCACGCCGGAGGATTTGGTGGTGGCGGAAGCGCTTTTAAGAGTGACTGAGTAATTTCATCGAGTGACTGAGCGAGGGAGTGACTGAGCGAGGGGGTGTATAGCGCGGAGCAAGCTAATGCGCGCCGGGGAACGGAAAAGCGCACTTTCTTTGCACCCCATTGCGGCGGTTTATCCGCCACTCAGTCACTCCCTCACTCAGCCACCTCATGGAATACACCCGCTTGCTTTACGACGTGCGCCCCGACGGCGTGGCGACCATTACCCTGAACCGCCCGGAGGTGTTCAACGCTTTCGACGACCCGTTGAGCTACGAATTGCAGGACGCGCTGAAGCAAGTGGCGCGCGACGCGGCCGTGCGGGCGGTGGTGCTCACGGGCGCGGGCCGGGCTTTCTGCTCGGGCCAGGATTTGAAGGCCGCGCAGGGCGCAGGGAAACGCTCGTTTTATGATTCGCTGCACAAGCGCTACAACCCCATCATCCGGGCCATGCGAGGCCTGCCCAAGCCCATCATCGGCCGCATCAACGGCGTGGCGGCGGGCGCGGGCTGCTCGCTGGCCCTGGCCTGCGACGCGCTGGTGGCCAGCACCGAAGCTTCGCTGATTGAGGTGTTTATCAACATCGGTTTGGTGCCCGACTCGGGCTCGTCGTGGTTTTTGCCGCGGCTGGTGGGCACGCTCAAGGCGTTTGAGCTGTGCAGCCTGGGCACCAAAGTGCCGGCCGAAGAGGCCCTGCGCCTGGGCCTGGTGAACCAGGTGGTGGCCCCCGAGCAGCTCGACGACGCCACCTACGCGCTGGCCGCCCGCTACGCCTCGGCGCCCACCAAGTCCATCGGCTTGCTGAAGCAGATGCTGAACAAAGCCGGCGCGGCGACGCTGGACGAAATGCTGGATTACGAAGCTCATTGCCAGCAGATTGCCGGCGAGTCGGCCGACTACGCCGAGGGCGTGAAAGCCTTCAGCGAGAAGCGCAAGCCCGCGTTTAAAGGGCAATAAAACCTGCTACCAATCGATTTACCAGGAGCCGAAAAAGGCCCCAAAAAGAAAGGGCCGTCCTTGCAAGGACGGCCCTTTCTTTTTGGGGCCTTTTTCGGCTCCTGGCTTAGCGCAGCGTGATGGTCTTGGTGTGGCCATTCACGGTCACGCTGGCGGTGTTGTCGCAGGCCTGGGTGCCGCTCGGGTCGTAGTTCAGCAGCATGACCTTGTCTTTGTCGTTGGTGATGCTAATGGTGCCGGCCACGTAGTACTTGTAGCAGTCGCCGCGCTTGATGAGGGGTTGCTCGATGTTAGTGATGTACTTGACACCCTTGCGGTTGGTGCCGGTGGCGCTGCCGGTCACGCTGTACACGTCATCGGAGGTGATGTCGGTGCCGTAGCCGGCGGTGCGGGTGAAGGTCCAGTTGGCGGTCCAGGAGTGGGTGCCGCCGTTGTTGGCCCGGATGATGCTGGCCACGGGCACATCCACGCTATACGAGCCCTGGCCGAGGTTGGCGAAAATGCGGGTGGCCGTGTGCTGGTTGTCGTTCACAAAGTAATTTTCGCGGGTCACGATGGCCCCGGCGTGGCGGGTCGGGGTTTCGGTGGTGAACACGACCACGATTTTGCCGCGGCGGTAGCGGCCGTCGGGGCAGAGGCAGTTGGTGGGGCCAAAATCGATGGTCAGCGTGCGCGACGCGGCGTCGTAGGTGCGGGTGGCGCAGGTGCCGTAGATGCGGCGCAGCTCGGCCGGGC
Organism: uncultured Hymenobacter sp.; assembly: GCA_964242365.1. Lineage (GTDB taxonomy): Bacteria > Bacteroidota > Bacteroidia > Cytophagales > Hymenobacteraceae > Hymenobacter. The sequence goes on from CAXTCS010000223.1 coordinate 3,301, forward strand.
CGGCCACGGAGGCCGAGTTGTTCACCGCCAGGTCCTGCGGCTTGGCCGAGGCCATGAGGTCGGTGCTCAGCGCGGTTTCGGAGTTGTCTTCGCTGCGGTCCTCGGCCGTGGTCACGTCGTCGGGAGCAGCTTGGTCGGATTCGTGCTTGCAGCCGGCCACCAGCAGTAGGCCGCTGGCGAGGCTCGCAAAAGCGAGGGAACGGAAGGAAGAGATACGCATAGCGGTGAAGTAAAAAAGTTAAATGATGGGGTGAGAAAACTGCGTTTATGGCCGTTGGAAGCCGCCGCGCCACGCAGGTTTAACGCTACCCCAAAAAAACTTGCGGCGGCCCCGAAATAACCCGGCCGCGGGGCTGTCGTATAGCTGGCCAGGCAACTTGTTAGTTGCTGGTTTCTGGTTGCTGGTTCCTTGTTGCTGATTGCCAGACAAGACATAACCCGTTGACGAACAACTGACAACCGACAACAAAAAAAAAGGACAACCCATTTCCTTCCGCCCGATTATTTAAGCCGTTAGGCTGACCACCAAATTTGTTTGCTATGCGCGGTTCGCTGCTCCTTTTGCTGCCTTCGCGGCGGCTGTTTTTGGGCCTGGCCGTGGCGCTGCCGCTGCTGGCGGCGTGCTCGTCGGGCGGCGGCGGCGGCTCCGACGCCGTGGAGGCGGCCACGGCCCAGAACGAGCACAAAATCGACGCGGCCGACGTGACGGCCAAGCAGGAAGCCGACGCCAATTTCCTGGTGAAAGCCACCAGCAACGTCATGCTCGAAGTGGAGCTGGGCAAGCTCGCCCAGGCCCGTGCCAGCGCCCCGGCCGTGCGCGCCTACGGCTCGCGCCTGGTGCAAAACCGCCTGGAACTGCTGGCCGCCCTGCGCACCCTGGCCGACGCCAAAAAGCTGGCCGTGCCGCCCGCCCTCGGCCAGGACGAGCAGGCCGCGTACCACGAGGCCAGCACCCAACCCGGCACGCAGCTCGATAAGCACGTCATGGCCCTCATCATAAAAACCCAAAAGCAGGACGAAGACGCGTTCGACGACATGAAAGACGACGCCTACGACGGCGACATCCGGGGCTTCGCGGCCAAGTACTACCAGCCCGTGCAAGAGCAGCTGGCCAGCGCCAAAGAGGCCGCCCGTACCGCCGACAATTTGCCGTAAATCCCAAATCAGCGTCCCCGGCCCCCGGCCGTAGTGGCCTTTTCCGTTCCTTCACTTCCACTTTTTATTCATCCGTTTTTGCCATGAAAAGCTCCTTCGTAACGCTGACCTGTGCCGCTGCCCTGCTGATTGCCGGGGCCGGCTGCACCTCCCACGACTCGGTGAAAGAAGCCCAAAAAACCAACGACATGAAGGCCGACAGCACCACGGCTTCGACCGACGTGGGCAAGGTGGAGAAAGAAGGGGCGGAATACGACTCCGATTTCATGGCCAAGGCGGCCAGCGGCGGCATGCTCGAAGTGGAAATGGGCAAGCAAGTAGCCGCCCGCGCCGTGACGCCGGAAGCCAAGCAATTTGCCCAGAAAATGGTGGCCGACCACACCAAAGCCAACGCCGAGCTCATGGCCCTGGCCGCCAAAAAGAACATCACGCTGCCCACCGCCCTCAGCGACGAGCACGCCAAGGTGCTGAAGGACGTGGTGGAGAAAAAAGGCGTGAAAATGGACCAGGAATACATGAAGGAAATGCTCAAAGACCACCAGGAAGACGTGAAGGAATTCACCGATGCCTCCGTCAAAGCATCCGACCCGGACATCAAAGCCCTGGCCGCGAAGGACGTCCCCATCCTGCAAATGCACCTGGACATGGTGACCAAAATGCGCCCCGCCGTGGACGCCGCCAAGTAAGCCCACCGTTGTTGCTGGCTGCTGCCACTGGCCCGCCCCCCCCTGGGAGCGGGCCTTTTTTGGCTCCAGTCACGGTTCAGCTTATTGATAATCAACGGCTCAGCTTACCCATAAAATAGCGGCACTGGCGCAACATCTCCCCCCAAACCCTGCGTACTACCCTCACCACAAAGCCTGTTAGCGCCGACAGGCAATTCTTTGTTGCCCTACCCTCACCCAATTTGCAACCTTATCAAACGCTCCTTCCTTCCGCTGCTTGCTGCGGCCATGCTCGTCCTCGCGTCTTGTGGCGACGCCAACAAAACCGCCACGGCCACGAACGGTGCTGCCGATAGCAACATGGCCAATACGCCGGCCACCGGGGCCGATACGGCTTCCGCCAAAATGGCGGGCGATAGCAGCGCCATGTCGGGCAGCGGCACCGCCATGGGCGATGCCAACGGCCCCACCGCCCCCCACGCCACCGACAAAGAATTTATGATGTCGGCCGCGCACAGCGACCAGAACGAGATTCAGCAAAGCAAAATGGCCCTGGCCAAGGGCGTGACCGGCCCGGCTAAAGAAATGGCCGACAAGATGATTGCCGACCACACCAAATCGACGGCCGACCTGAAGAAAATCGCCGCCAAAAAAGGCATCACCCTGCCCGCCGACATGGACGCCGACCACAAGGCCATGAAACCGGCCATGGAAAAACTCTCGGGCAAAGCATTCGAGCAGAAATACATGGCCCAGATGGTGGCCGACCACCAGAAAACGGCCAACACCATGATGGCCCACGAAAAAATGACCCAGGACCCCGACCTCAAAGCCTTCATCGGCAAGACCTTGCCCGTGGTGCAGCAGCACCTGGGCATGGCCCAAAAAGACAGCGGCATGAAGATGTAATCACTGATTTTTCGGATTTTAGCGGATTTCACGGATTTTGTAGTCGATTCCCTATCCGCGACGAACAAAAAAGGCTTGCTGTAAGCAAGCCTTTTTTGTGTCTGGGCCTTTCGGCTCCCCTCTCTTTTGGAGAGGGGTTGGGGGTGAGGTTCCCCGGTGCACGGCAGCAAGTTACTTACTGGCTGTACTTGCTGATTTTCAGCTCCTCGGCCAGGAAGCGGGCGGTGTGGCCTTTGCCGGCCTTGGCCACCTGCTCGGGCGTGCCCTGCGCGACGATGTAGCCGCCGCCCGCGCCGCCCTCCGGGCCAATGTCGATGACGTAATCGGCCACCTTTATCAGGTCGAGGTTGTGCTCGATGATGAGGACGGTGTTGCCCTTGTCGGCCAGCTTTTGCAGCACGTCGGCGAGGTGGTTGATGTCCTCGAAGTGCAGGCCGGTGGTGGGCTCGTCGAGAATGTAGAAAGTCTTGCCGGTGTCTTTCTTGCTGAGCTCGGTGGCGAGCTTCACGCGCTGGGCCTCGCCGCCCGACAGCGTGGTAGCCTGCTGGCCCAGTGTGAGGTAGCCCAGGCCTACATCGTTCAGCGTCTTGATTTTACGCAGGATGCGCGGCTGGTATTCGAAGAACTCCACGGCCTTTTCCACCGTCATATCCAGCACGTCGGTGATGGACTTGCCTTTGAAGCGCACTTCCAGCGTTTCGCGGTTGTAGCGGCGGCCTTTGCAGGTTTCGCAGGGCACGTGCACGTCGGGCAGAAAGTTCATCTCGATGGTGCGAATGCCCGCGCCCTCGCAGGTTTCGCAGCGCCCGCCCTTCACGTTGAAGGAGAAGCGGCCCGGCCCGTAGCCGCGTATTTTAGCCTCCGCCATCTCGCCAAACAGCTGCCGGATTTCGGTGAACACGCCCGTGTAAGTAGCTGGGTTCGAGCGCGGCGTGCGGCCAATCGGCGACTGGTCCACCTCAATCACCTTGTCCACCAAATCCAGCCCTTCGATGCTGCCGTAAGCCAGCGGCTCCTTCTTGGCATTGAAAAAATACTGGTTCAGAATCGGGTACAGCGTGTCGTGAATGAGCGTGCTTTTGCCCGAGCCCGACACGCCCGTCACGGCCACCAGCTTGCCCAGCGGCACCTTCAGGGTCACGTTTTTCAGGTTGTTGCCCTTTGCGCCTTTCAGCACCAGCTCGGTGCCTTCGCCCTTGCGCTTCTTGCGCTGCATCTCGATGTGCTTCTGCCCGCTCAGGTACTGCGAGGTGAGCGAGCCGGAGCTCAAAATCTCCTGCGGCGTGCCCGAAGCCACGATGTGCCCGCCGTGAATGCCCGCGCCCGGCCCAATGTCCAGCACGTGGTCGGCGTGCAGAATCATGTCCTTGTCGTGCTCCACCACAATCACCGAGTTGCCG
>CAXTCS010000224.1:0-7428 GCA_964242365.1 uncultured Hymenobacter sp.
AGCACCCTGGCCCTCACCAACGCCACCCTGCCCTACGCCGTGAAGCTGGCCAACCAGGGCTGGCAGGAAGCCTGCCGCCGCGACGAGGCCCTGCGCCTCGGCCTGAACGTGGTGCACGGCGAGGTCGTCTACAAAGGCGTGGCCGACGCCTGGGGCCTGCCCCTGGTGAACGTGGAAACCGTGCTGGAGCTGGCAACAGTGTGAAATTAAAAATGATGAATTAAAAATTAAAAAGCCTTCCCGGCGCTAGTTGGGAGGGTTTTTTAATTGCCTGATTTTTCATTTTTAATTGTTAATTTTTAATTAAAAGCATGTTTCCTTCGCCTGCCATTCGCCTGCTGCTGCGCCGCTTTGCTTTGCTGATGGCTGCGTACACGCTGCTGCGGCTGGGCTTTTACTTGTTCAATTTCAGCACCTTTCGGGGCATTGGTTTTGGGCCGGTGCTGCTGGCTTTCGTGCACGGGCTGCGCTACGATGTGTCGGCACTGCTGTGGCTGAACCTGCCGCTGCTGCTGCTTTCGCTGCTGGTGCCGGTGCCGGCCCGGCGCGGCCAGCAGTGGCTGCGCGGCCTGTTTGTGCTGCTGAACGTGCCGGGGTTTCTGATAAATGTCATCGACTGGGAGTATTTCCGGTTTATCGGCCGGCGGCTCAGCAACGAGTGGAACACGATTGGCGACGACATCGCGCGGCAGGCGGGCCAAATCGGCGCGCAGTACTGGTACCTCGCGCTGCCGCTGGCGGGGCTGGTGTACCTGCTGTGGCGGCTGTGCCCCATGCCCACGCCGGCCGAGGCGATGGCGCTGGCCGGCCGGCCGCAGTGGGCGCGGCGCGGCGCCGAAATCCTCGTCCTGGCCGGGCTGGTGGTGCTGGGCGTGCGCGGCGGCTGGCAACTGAAGCCCTTGCGCACCGGCACGGCCTTCGAGCAGCAGCCCGCCGTGCTGGGCCACCTGGCCCTGAACAGCACGTTCACGGTGCTCAAGTCCATCGACGCGGCACCGGTCGAGCGCAAGGGGTATTTCGGGTCGGAAGCTGCTTTGCGGCCGGCGCTGGGCGCGGCGATGCTGCCGGCCCGGGCCGCCGGCCCCACGCCCGACAACGTGGTGATTCTGCTGCTCGAAAGTTTTGCTTCGGAATACATTGGCGCCGAAAACGGCGGCCGGGGCGGCTACACGCCGTTCTTCGATTCGCTGGCTGCGGCGCCCGGCGCCCGGCTCATGCGCGAGAACTACGCCAACGGCCGCCGCTCGATTGAGGCGCTGCCGGCCGTGCTCGCGGGCCTGCCTTCGCTGATGGATTCGCCCTTCATCACGTCCAGCTTTCAGACCGATGAGCTGCACGGGCTGGGCGAAATTCTGGGGCGCCACGGCTACACCACGGCCATGTACCACGGCGGCACCAACGGCACGATGGGCTTCGACATGTTTGCCGGCATCGCCGGCATGCAGCACTATTACGGCATCAACGAGTACCCCGGCGGCACCGGCAGCCCCGACTACGACGGCCATTGGGGCATTTTTGATGAGCCGTACCTGCAATATTTCAACCGCCAGCTGAGCGCCACCAAACAGCCGTTTTTTGCCACGCTGTTCACGCTCAGCTCGCACGAGCCGTTCACGGTGCCGGCGCGGTACAAGGGCCGTTTTCCGGTCGGCACGCAGCCCATTCACCCCACCATCGGCTACACGGACCTGGCCCTTAGGCGCTTTTTCCGGTCGGCCAGCCGCGAGCCGTGGTTTGCGCGGACGCTGTTTATTCTGACCGCCGACCACACCTCGCAAACCGACCAGCCGAGCTACCAAAACCCGCTCGGCGCGCACAAAACGCCATTGCTGCTGTTTCGGCCCGGCCAGCCGCTGCCGGCCGCCAACCCGCACCGCATCACGCAGCAAGCCGACGTGCCCGCCGCCGTGCTCGACGTGCTCGGGCTGCGGCAGGAGCAGAAAGCGCTGCTGCCCTTCGGCTCGTCGGTGTTTGACACGGCCAGCCCCGGCCGCGCCGTTCTGCGCGACGGCGACTCATTTTACCTGGTGCACGCCGATTTCGTGACCGAATTGAAGAACGACAATTCGGTGCGGCTGTACCCGTATCAAACCCATTTCATGCCCCTTCAGCCGGTGGCCAATCCCGACCCGGCCGTGGTTAAAAAATACGGCGACGAGCTGCGCGCCTGCGTGCAATTCTACGTGAACGGGCTGCTGGATAATCGGCTGTATAAACAGTAGTTTGCAATTAGCGAACGGGGTAGAGACGCAACATTTTGCGTCTCCTCGTTGAACGGAATCGTTGAACGAATCGCGCTTTCGCCACCTAACGATTCCGTTCAACGACGAGCCTCCAACTGTTGCGTCTCTACATCCCATCGAACACCGATTACAAAACCACATCAATGAATTAGCCGCCACCTTTTCGCGTAATCCAAATCAATTTCCCCGCTTCGCTTAACCGCTTGTCCATGCCCAACGGGACCATCCTGCTCATCGACGACGAACCCCTGCTGCGCCAGGCCGTGGCCCGCACGCTTGAGCTGGAAGGCTATGTCGTATTGCAGGCGCCCGATGCGCACCGGGGGCTGGAAGCGCTGCGGGAGCACGCCGACGATATCGGCGTTATTTTGTCGGATGTGAAGCTGCCCGACGGGCGCGGCCTCGACCTGCTGCCGCGCTACAAAGCGCTGGCCCCCTTGGCCGAAGTGGTGCTGATGACCGCCTTTGGCACCATCGCCGACGGCGTGCGGGCCATGAAACTCGGGGCCTTCGACTACCTGACCAAAGGCGATGCCGACGAGCAAATCGTGGTGGTGGTGGACCGGGCCGCCGAGCAAGCCCGTCTCCGCCGCCGCGTGGCGGCCCTCGAGAAAAAAGTGGGCGCGCAATACAGCTTCGATTCCATGATTGGCAAGGCCCCCGTGCTGGAGCAGGCCAAGAAAATGGCGCAGCAAGTGGCCCTCACCGACGCCCCGGTGCTGCTCGAAGGGCCCACCGGGGCGGGCAAGGAACTGTTTGCCCAGGCCATTCACTACGCCAGTCCCCGCCGGGGCAGGCCTTTTGTGGCCCTCAATTGCAGCGCTTTCCCCAAGGATTTGATTGAGTCCGAACTGTTTGGCTACCGCAAGGGCGCGTTCACCGGGGCAGCGGTCGACAAGAAAGGGCTGTTTGAGGAGGCCAGCGGCGGCACCTTGTTTCTGGACGAAATCGGCGAGCTGGAAACCGGCGCCCAGGCCAAGCTCCTGCGCGCCCTCGAAACGCAGGAGTTCACCAAGCTCGGCGATACCAAGCCCACCCGCGTGAACGTGCGCATAGTGGCCGCCACCAACCGCAACCTCCGGCAGGAAGCCGCCGAAGGCCGTTTCCGGCCCGATTTGTACTACCGCCTCTCGGTGGTGATGATACCCGTGCCGCCGCTCAGCGCCCGGCCCGGCGACGTGCCGGCCCTGATTGACTACTTCGCCCGGCACTTCGCGGCCAAGCTCCGCCAGCGCCCGCTGGCCATCAGCCCGGCCGCGCTGCTCGCCCTGACCAGCTACTCGTGGCCGGGCAATGTGCGCGAGCTGAAAAACGTGCTCGAACGCGCCGCCATTCTCGTTCCCGCCGACCAGCCGCTGGCCGTGGAGGACCTGCCCATCGAGGTGCAGCTCGCGGCCCTGCCCCAAGGCGCAACCGACCACGCCCCGGAAGACCCGCGCGCGTTGCGCAACGTCGAGCGGCAGCACGTGCAGCGCATCCTGCTCGAATGCGACGGCAACAAGGCCGAGGCGGCGCGGGTGCTGGGCATCGCCCACACCACGCTGTACCGCAAAATCCAGGAGTTTGGGCTGTAATTAAGAACGTATCTAACCAGGTATTAATCGGGCCGTCATGCAGAGCGCAGCGAAGCATCTTGCCCGCAATAGTAATCCAATCGATTGAGTCACTAAAGCACGCGAGATGCTTCGCTGCGCTCTGCATGACGGCCCGGTTGGATGTGCTCTAAGCCCGCACGCCGCGCACCACCCCTCCCTCACCGGCCCACGGCGTGGGGCGGCAGGTCGCCGTTGAACTGGCGGTTGGCCACCCACAGCTCGAAGGCGGGCACCGACAGCTGGCCGGCCATGAAGCTCCACATGTCGTGGCCACGCCATTCGAGGCAGAAGCGCAGGAAGTCGGGCTCGGCCTGGCTGGCGGCAAACCCGCGGGCCCGCACGTCGGCCCGGCGGGCGGCGGGCAGCGACGCCAGCCAATCGTAAAAATCGGTGGCCGTGAGCGGCAGGGCGTGGGCCTGCGCATAGTACGCTTTGGCGGCTCGGGTAATCTCGGTAAGTAGGTCGGGCATAACAGGCAAAAAAGCCACCCCACGAAGAAGGGCGCCAAAAAGCTCCACCAAATCGGGGCCAATTCCCGGCAACCGGCGCCAGCGGCCGCGCCGGGCACTTTGCCGCGGGCGGCACCGTAGCGTTTTGCACATCGCCCTAGCAAAACGCTACGGTCTGCCGCCCCGCCGCAGCCCGCCCACAACTTCCGGACAAAATATTTCGCGCTGAAAATCAAGCGCTTATTCGAAATATCCCTTCGCTTGCGCCAAACAGGGCCGCTCCTTGCGACCGGAAAAAGGCCCTGTTACGAGCACCCTAATCTTACTCGCATGACTCCCGCACTGATGATTCCGCTGCTGACCGCCGTGGGCCTGGCCGGCTTCTGGCTCTTTTACCGCTCGGTCGATTTTTTCGACCGCATCTGATTTTCCCTTCGCTTTTGCCCCTGCTGCCATGATGTTCGCCCTGCTGCTGCTTGCCGTCGCCACGTTTGGCTACCTGTGCTACGTGCTGCTGAAACCGGAGAAATTCTGACCTCCAGTACGGTCGACATGACCGATTAAAAATCCTTCAAAACCATGACCAAAGACCTACTCGGCATTCAGCTCATTTTCGGCAGCACGGTGCTGCTGGCCATTCCGCTGGGCCGTTACCTGGCCACGATTTACCGGGGCGATAAAAGCTGGACCGACTTCCTCGCGCCGCTGGAGCGGCTGCTGTTCCGCGCCGGCGGCATCGACGCCAACCGGGGCATGAGCTGGCAGCAGCACCTGGTGGCGCTGCTCACCATCAACCTGGTGTGGTTTGGTTGGGCCATGCTGGTGCTGTGCACCCAGGGCGCCCTGCCGCTCAACCCCGACCACAACCCGTCGATGACGCCCGACCAGGCGTTCAACACGGCCATTTCCTTTCTGGTGAACTGCAACTTGCAGCACTACTCGGGCGAGTCGGGCGCGACGTATTTCTCGCAGGTGTTCTGCCTGATGTTTTTGCAGTTTGTGACGGCCGCCACCGGCATGGCCGCTTGCGTGGTGGTGTTCAACGCCCTGCGCGAAGGCACCGCCGAGAAGCTCGGCAACTTCTACAACTACTTCGTGAAGAGCATCACCCGCGTGCTGCTGCCGCTCTCGCTGGCCGTGGCGCTGCTGTTGGTGTTTCAGGGCACGCCGATGAACTGGGCGGCCAAAGCGCCCATCGTGACCGTGCAGGGCGACTCGGTGAACGTGAGCCGGGGCCCGGCCGCGGCCCTCATCGGCATCAAGCAAGTGGGCACCAACGGCGGCGGCTTTTTTGGCGTCAATTCGGCCCACCCGCTCGAAAACCCCACTTACCTCACCAACGCCGTCGAGAACGGCGCCATCGTGCTCATTCCCATTGCCATGGCGCTGGCCTTCGGCTTCTACCTGGGCCGGCCCAAGCTGGGCTGGATGGTGTTTGGGGTGATGACGGCCGGCTACCTGCTGCTGCAAGTGCCCACCGTGTACTTCGAGATGCACGGCAACCCGGCCATTGCGCACCTGGGCGTCAGCCAGGCCCTGGGCTCGATGGAGGGCAAGGAAATCCGCTTTGGCGCGCCGGCCTCGGCGCTCTGGGCCATCCAAACCACCGTCACCAGCAACGGCTCGGTCAATGCCATGCACGACTCGCTCACGCCCCTTTCGGGCATGAACACGCTGCTGGGCATGATGACCAACGCCTTTTACGGCGGCGTGGGCGTGGGCTTCCTCAACTTCTTCGTGTTCATCGTCGTGGCCGTGTTCATCTCGGGCCTGATGGTGGGCCGAACGCCCGAAATGCTGGGCAAAAAGATTGAGGCCCGCGAAATGAAAATTGCCGTCATCATCGCCCTGCTGCACCCGCTGCTCATCCTCAGCGGCACGGCCCTGGCTTCCCACCTCTTCGCCGCCGACCCCAAGGGCCTGGCCGCCTGGCTGAACAACCCCGGCTACCACGGCTTCTCCGAGATGCTGTACGAGTACACCTCCTCGGCGGCCAACAACGGCTCGGGCTTCGAGGGCTTGGGCGACAACACGCCGTGGTGGAACATCAGCACGGGCATCGTGATGCTGCTGTCGCGCTACCTGCCCATCATCGGGCCGGTGGCCATCGCCGGGCTGCTGGCCCGCAAGAAGTTCATTCCCGAAAGCGCCGGCACGCTGCGCGTCGACACGGCCACGTTTGGCGTGATGGTCTTCTTCGTGATTTGGATTATCGCCGCGCTGGCCTTTTTTCCGGCCCTGGCGCTGGGGCCGCTGGCCGAGCATTTCACGCTGTATTAAGCCAGTCGCTGGCGTCGCTGGCGCGAGTTTAGCGCAGCGTAACTCGTGCCGAACATGACCGGGAGGCTGCGCCTCCCGTGCCGCGCCAGCGGCAATCCGGCACCGCGCCGATAGCACCGTTCCAACGTCATCGTTCTGTTGCGAGGCACAGCCTCGCCCGCATACCCGGCACGAGTTACGCTGCGCTAAACCCGCGCCAGTCCCTCGCCAGCTCTTTTTTGATTTTTAATATGGCCTCCCAATCCCCTTCTCTTTTTCAGCCCGCGCTGGTGCGCGAAGCCGTCGGGCAGGCGTTCGTCAAGCTCGACCCGCGCACCATGTTCCGCAACCCGGTGATGTTCACCGTGGAAATCGGCACCTTGGTCATGCTCGTCGTCACCCTTGGCCTGCTCGTTCACCCCGATGCCCGGCAGGGCAGCTTTGGCTACAACTTCACGGTGTTTCTGGTGCTGTTTCTGACGCTGCTCTTTGCCAACTTCGCCGAGGCCATTGCCGAGGCGCGGGGCAAGGCCCAGGCCGATTCGCTGCGCAAAACCCGCCAGGACACGCCCGCCAACGTGCGACTGGAAAACGGCACCCTGCAGGCCGTTAGCTCGGCCCAGCTGCAAAAAGGCCAGGTGTTCGTGGTGGAAGCCGGCGAGATTATCCCGACCGACGGCGAGATTATCGAGGGCCTGGCCACTATTGACGAGTCGGCCATTACCGGCGAGTCGGCCCCGGTGATTCGGGAGGCGGGCGGCGATAAATCGTCGGTGACCGGCGGCACCAAGGTGCTGAGCGACCGCATCGTGGTGCAGGTGACCACGGCCCCCGGCGAGTCGTTTCTCGACAAGATGATTGCGCTGGTGGAAGGCGCCTCGC
>CAXTCS010000225.1:0-7417 GCA_964242365.1 uncultured Hymenobacter sp.
CCGGCAAGCCTTTACGGTGCCGCAAGCCACGGTAGCAGCCGATGTCCATCAGCCGCTTGATATTGGTGGTTACTTCCGAACGCAACACCCCCTCGGTCTTGTGCTCAGCAGCAATGATGGCGCGGACAGCCCCCGATTCCTCATCGGTCCAGTCCTTCACCTTTTTGTTAATGTCAACCCCAGCCTTTACCAGAATTTTCTGGGAGTTGCTCCGACCAATGCCGAAAATGTAAGTCAGGGCGATTTCGCCGCGCTTGTTGTCCGGGATATCAACCCCTGCGATACGAGCCATTGTGTGTGGTTATGTGTTTGCGGACAGAAACCCGGCAACTACTTGGAAGGCGGGAAGAAGGATGAACCAACTTCTCATTACCCAAGGTTCCGGGATTCTAAAATAGGATTAACCCTGACGCTGCTTAAAGCGGGGGTTTTTTTTGTTGATGACGTAGAGCTTGCCATTACGGCGGACCAGTTTGCAGTCCACGCTACGCTTTTTCACCGAGGTTTTTACTTTCATGACCTGTGAAGGAAAACGGGTTTATTTATAACGATACTTAATCCGGCCCTTCGACAAGTCGTAGGGAGACATTTCCAGTTTCACCTTGTCGCCGGGCAGAATCTTGATGTAGTGCATCCGCATCTTGCCCGAGATGTGGGCAATCAGTTGGTGGCCGTTTTCCAATTCCACGCGGAACATGGCGTTGGAAAGGGCTTCGAGGATGGTTCCGTCCTGCTCAATCGAGGCTTGTTTTGCCATAAGGGCTACTGCAATGCTTTTTCTATGTATTCAAAGGAGGTGAGAATCTCCGCCTTTTCTTTTCTAACTACTATGGTATGCTCGAAGTGCGCCGAGGGCTTGCGGTCCTTGGTGCGGATAGTCCAGCCATCTGCCTCCTGCACCACCTCCTTGCGCCCTAGGTTCACCATCGGCTCAATCGCCAACACCAAACCCGTTTGCAGGAGCGGCCCGGAGCCCCGCTTGCCGTAGTTCGGCACATCAGGTTTCTCATGCAGTTTCGCGCCAACTCCGTGGCCGACCAGCTCGCGAACCACCCCGTAGCCCATCGGACCCACGTGGTTCTGGATAGCGTAACTGATATCGCCCACCCGGTTGCCGCTCACGGCTTGTTCAATGCCTTTGTACAGCGACGCTTTGGTTTCCCGCAGCAGCGTCAACACTTCCGGCGCCACCTCCCCGATTGGGTAAGTGTAAGCACTATCTGAATGAAAGCCATTCAGGAAAACCCCGCAGTCCACCGTGAGAATGTCGCCGCTCTTCAGCGGCTCGTCGGTGGCAAACCCGTGCACCACCACCGAGTTCGGCGAAAGGCACAAGCTAAATGGAAACTTGTTATACCCCTTGAAGGAAGGCACCCCGCCGTGGTCCCGGATGAATTCCTCCGCGCGCTTATCCAGCTGTCGCGTCGTCACTCCTTCCTTCACCATGCCCGCAACTTCGCCGTGGGCCTTGGCCAGCACCGACGCACTGGCACGGATAAGGTCAATTTCTTCTTCGGTTTTGTATTGAATGCTGCCGCTTGCCATTACCGTTTTACGAAGCCAGAGAAATGGGTTGTGCCGTGCGACCGCGCAGCTTGCCCGATTTCATCATGCCGTCGTAGTGCTGCATCAGCAAGTAGCTCTGCACTTGGTTCACCGTGTCCAGCACCACACCCACCATGATGATGAGCGACGTACCGCCATAGAAAGCCGAGAACGGACGGGTTACACCAAGCAACAAGGCAATGGCCGGAAAAATGGCGATTAGCGCCAGGGCGACAGCGCCAGGCAGTGTTACCCGAGTCAGGATTTCATCAATGAATTCCGACGTGTCGCGGCCCGGTTTCACACCCGGCACGAAACCACCGCTCCGCTTCAGGTCATCGGCAATCTGGTTAGGATTGACGCTAATGGCCGTGTAGAAGTACGTGAAGATGATAATCAGCAACCCAAAAGTTAAGTTATACTGCCACGAAGTATAGTCCGAAAACTTCACGCCGATGTAGCTGGCGGTATCGCTCTGGTTCTGCCACACCGAAGCCACGATGGCCGGCACGAACATCAACGACTGCGCGAAAATGATGGGCATTACCCCAGCTGCGTTCACCTTGAGGGGTATGAACTGGCGCTGCGCATCGAGCTGCGTAGTGCCGCCTACCTGCTTGGCATACTGCACCGCGATGCGGCGAACTGCCTGGGTGAGCACGATAACGGCCATTACGACGAGGAACAAAACCACCATTTCCAGCAGGAAAATCAAGGACTTGTTAATCCCCTTTGCAGCCGCCTCACCAATAATAGCACCGGGAAGACGCGATACGATACCAATCATGATAATCATGGATATACCGTTGCCAATGCCTTTGTCCGTGATTTTCTCGCCCAGCCACATGCAAAACAACGTTCCGGCCGTGATGATAATCATGGTCGAAACGGTGAAGAACGTGCCTGGCGTGATGATGGCCTCCGCGTTAATCGTGGCAATGAAGCCAACCGACTGCGCCAGCACAATCGGAATCGTAAGAATCCGGGTGTACTGGTTGATTTTCTTACGACCCGACTCCCCCTCTTTCTGGAGTTTCTGGAAGTAGGGAACGGCAATCGTGAGCAGCTGCAACACGATAGACGCCGAGATATACGGCATGATGCCCAACGCGAAAATCGACGCGTGGCTGAAAGCACCGCCGAGCAGCGTATCCAGAATGCCAAACAGGCCTTGGGCACCGGTTTTGAGGCGGGTCGGGTCAACGCCCGGCAACACCACGTAAACGCCGAGGCGATAGATGGCAATGAAAAAAAGCGTATTGAGGATTCGCGTGCGCAAATCCTCAATCGCAAAGATGTTTTTTATCGACTCGATAAACTTATTCATTGCCGAAGGTAGGCTTTAGAGCGTTACGGCTTTGCCGCCGGCCTTCTCGATGGCTTCAACAGCCGACTTCGAGAATGCGTGAGCGTGCACTTCCAGCGCCGTGGTTACTTCGCCACGGCCGAGGATTTTGATTTTAGCGTTTTTCGACACCAGACCGTTGGCAATGAAGTAAGCGGCATCCATCGTGGTGGCGCTGTTCTTCTCTAGCAGAGTAGCCAGCACATCAAGGTTGATGGCTTTGTACTCGATACGGTTGATGTTGGTGAAGCCGAACTTAGGCACTCGGCGCTGGAGGGGCATCTGGCCACCTTCAAAGCCGGATTTGCGCTTGTAGCCCGAACGCGACTTAGCGCCTTTATGACCACGAGTCGACGTGCCACCGCGCGTGGAGCCTTCGCCCCGGCCGATACGCTTCTGGTTCTTGGTCGAACCGTATGCGGGCGATAGATTGCTGAGATTGAGCATGACGAGTTATAGTCTTACAGTTCAGTTACTTCTAGCAGGTGCTGCACACTCTTCACCATGCCCATGATGGACGGGTTTACTTCGTGCTGCGCGGTGCTGTTCATTTTATTCAGGCCCAGGGACTGAACCGTGCGCTTCTGACGCTCGGGGCGGTCAATGGCGCTGCGCACGAGCTTTACTTGAATTTGTGCCATGTCAATTAACCGTTAAAAACGCGGGCCAGAGAAATACCACGGGCTTGAGCGATTTGCAACGGGTCGCGCATTTTGGCGAGTGCTGCAAAGGTAGCCTTTACCACGTTGTGGGGGTTGGAAGAGCCTTTCGACTTCGCCAGCACGTCCTTAATACCGGCGCTTTCGAACACAGCGCGCATGGCACCGCCGGCGATTACCCCCGTACCCGCCGCAGCGGGCTGGATGAGCACGAAGCCCCCGCCGTAGCGGCCTTCCATCAAGTGAGGAACGGTGTGCTTGTACATCGGCACTTTCACCACGTTCTTCTTGGCGTCGTCAATGCCTTTGGCAATGGCGTCGGTCACTTCGTTGGCTTTGCCAAGGCCGTAGCCCACGTTGCCGTTGCCGTCGCCCACCACCACGATGGCGGAGAAGCTAAAGCGGCGGCCGCCTTTCACCACCTTCGCTACGCGATTGATGGCTACTACTTTCTCTTTGAAGTCGGATTCAGCACCCATGCGGCTGTTGTCCTTGTTCCGGTCGCGGTCGTTGCTGCGCTGACGGTCTCCGCCAGGACGATTGTTGTCGCGTTCTTGCGCCATGATAGTTTAGAAATTGAGGCCGCCTTCGCGGGCTCCTTCAGCCAATGATTTTACGCGACCGTGGTAGAGGTAACCCGAGCGGTCGAACACCACTTTGGTAATGCCTTTTTCTTGGGCGACGGCGGCAATCTGCCGACCTACGGCCGCGGCCAGGGCCACGCCGTTGCCGCCTTCGGCCGTTACTTTTTTTGACGTAGCGGCAGCCAGCGTGTGGCCGGTCGTGTCGTCGATAATCTGAGCGTAGATGCCCGTATTACTACGGAACACCGACAGCCGCGGCCGCTCGGACGTGCCAGCCACCTTGGTCCGGATGATGCGCTGAATCCGCTTGCGGCGTTGTGCCTTATCAAATGCCATGATGCGAACTTATTTAGAGGCCGTTTTACCAGCTTTGCGACGGATGATTTCGCCCACGAAGCGGACGCCTTTGCCTTTGTAGGGCTCGACTTTACGCAGGGAACGAATTTTGGCGGCCACTTGGCCCAGCAGCTGATTGTCGATGCTGTTCAGGGTAACAATCGGGTTTTTGCCTTTGTCAGTAACGGCCGTAGCGGTTACTTCTTTCGGCAGGGCGATGTACACGTTGTGCGAGTAGCCCAAGGCCAGCTCCAGCGTGCTGCCCACAAGCGAGGCTTTGTAACCTACACCAACGAGCTCCAGCTTCTTCTCGAAGCCTTTGCTCACGCCTTCCACCATGTTGTTGATGAGCGAGCGGTACAGACCGTGCATGGCCTTGTGGCGCTTCTGCTCGGTGGGACGGGTAACGGTGAGGGTACCGTCTTCGATGGCAACGGCGATGTCGCGGTCCACTTTCGTGGTTAGCGAGCCTTTGGGGCCTTTCACCGTCACCGCGTTGTCGTTGTCGACCGAGATAGCGACCCCAGCAGGGACGGAAATCGGCAGTTTACCAATACGTGACATAATTGAGTTTGCTAAAGCGGTTCCGGATTAGTACACGTAGCACAGCACCTCGCCGCCCACGTTCTCGGTTTTGGCCTCCTTCTCCGTCATCACGCCTTTCGAAGTCGAGATGATGGCAATGCCCAAGCCGCTGAGTACGCGCGGCAGGTTGTCGGCGGCAACGTACTGGCGCAAGCCAGGCGTCGACACGCGCTTCAGGTTGGTGATGGCTGGTACCTTTGTGGTCGGGTTGTACTTCAAGGCAATTTTAATGGTGCCTTGAACGGCCGAGTCATCAAAACGGTAGGACTGGATATAGCCCTTGTGGTAAAGCACTTTCGTGATTTCCTTTTTGATGTTGCTGGCCGGGATTTCTACCACCCGGTGATTCGCCTTGATGGCGTTGCGCACCCGGGTCAGGTAGTCGGCAATGGGGTCAGTATTCATTGAGTAGTAAATGCGTCCGCTTTTTTCGGAGCGCAAAGATAAGAAAATTTCGCCGGCATCCCAACGGGACCAACGAAATTTCGGTTAAGACTACTTGGCATGTCCGGCGACGGCACAGCCAATGGTTTCTTTCGGCAACCTGCCAAATGGGTTGAGGCAAGCCTCGGGGTTTTGGGAGTGCAAAGGTAGCAGGCTAATAGGGCTTTTGCAAGCGCAGCATGGAAATTCCCTGTGCGTAGTGCTTCCTCATCTTCCTGCTAAGGCACTGGGAGTGCCCGGCCAGTGGTATCGCCTAGATAGGCGATACCGAATACCAGAAGCGCCGAGGATTCAGAAGCGGATTTTCTAAACCGGCCCTCCACCTCTTCTCAACAAGAAAGGGACACCATGAAGATATAAGGCAATGATGATTAATGCGGCTTGCGAGAACAGCTGGCCCCCTCCCCTACGGCTTAGCTTTTCCTGCCTACTATTGGCGCGGCTGCCTTCGTATTGTTCCCACTCATCGGCCGGCATATGCGCCAGCGCGGCCGTATCGAAAGCCTGCGCGAATACCTCGTCCCGAAAAAGCTGCGGGATGCTTTGCAGTTCCTCTAGGTGGTGGAGAAAAAACAGCCACTGGTCGAGCCGCGTAGTGAGCTCCGCCTCCGTCTTGTGGAAATTGGGCATTTCCAGGTAGTAGTACGTCAGCTTGCCGTAGAACACCGCACCGTGCTGGTTCTTCAGCTTCACCTCGTGCACCACCTCCCCTACCGCGCCCGCCGCCGGGTCGTTGAACACGAAATCCAGAATCCCCACGCAGTACACCGCCTTCAGTGCGAAGTTCCACGTCCCAGCTTCGGCCTGCTCCCGGATGGGAAAGGTAGAATAGAACACCGTGCGGTCTTTGAAGTAATTCTGCTTGGCCTTTTGCAGCTCCACAATGAACTTCTCGCCCGTCTCACTTTCGCAATAGATGTCGAAAATGGCCTTGCGGTCCGTCAGCCCCAGGCCAGGCTGCTCAGTATTCTTAAAGCTCAGCTCCTGAATCTGCGCCGTGGGCGGCGTAATTTGGCAACTTAATGTTTTCCCACGCACCTAATATTTCCGCCTCTCCTACTCTACGCTTTTCGGTACATCCTGCCCCAAATAGGAAAGTCAACAGAAACATTGAAGCAAGCTTTATGGAGAAGCGCATTTAAATCACATTTACAGGTCTGGAAACAAATATAGCCGCCCCAACCAAAGTTGAGACGGCTATTCTATTACCTAAGCGAAAAGCCTAAACCGGATACTACCAGCTCGACTTGGTTACACCAGGAATCTTCCCGGCCAGTGCCATTTCGCGGAAACGCACGCGGCTGATGCCAAACTTGCGCATGTAGCCGCGGGGGCGGCCGTCAATCATGTCGCGGTTGTGCAGGCGCACGGGCGAGGCGTTTTTGGGCAGCTTGTCGAGACCTTCGTAGTCGCCGACAGCTTTCAGAGCCTTGCGCTTCTCAGCGTAGCGGGCCACGGTGGCAATGCGCTTGCGCTCCCGTGCTTTGATGGATTCTTTAGCCATGAGTTCGGGAGGATTAAGCTTCTTTTTTAGCGTTGGCGAACGGCATACCGAAGGCCTTGAGCAGCTCGTAGCTCTGCTCGTCGTTCTCGGCGCTGGTCACGAACGTGATGTCCATGCCCGAAATGCCTTTGATTTTGTCAATCGAGATTTCGGGGAAGATGATTTGCTCCTTCACGCCGAGCGTGTAGTTGCCACGGCCATCGAAACCCTTGTCGTTGATGCCTTTGAAGTCACGTACGCGGGGCAGGGCCACCGTCAGGAGGCGGTCCATGAACTCGTACATTTTCTCGCCGCGCAGGGTCACTTTCGCACCGATGGGCATGCCTTCGCGAAGCTTAAAGTTCGACACCGAACGCTTGGCGATGGTAGCAATGGCTTTCTGACCGGTGATAACCGTCAGCTCTTCCACGCCGTT
>CAXTCS010000226.1:0-7398 GCA_964242365.1 uncultured Hymenobacter sp.
CAAGCCCAGCCCGCCAGCCGCGCCGAGTGGCGGCAGTGGCTGGCCGAGCACCACGCCAGCCTGCCCGGCGTGTGGCTGGTGTATTTCAAGAAGGCCAGCGGGCAGCCCAGCGTGACCTACGCCGAGGCGGTGGAAGAAGCCCTGTGCTTCGGCTGGATTGACTCGCACCCGCGCAAGCTCGACGCCGAACGGTCGCGGCTGCTTTTCACGCCCCGCAAGCCCAAAAGCGGCTGGAGCAAGGTGAACAAGGAGCGGCTGGCGCGGCTGGAAGCGGCCGACCAGCTCATGCCCGCCGGCCTGGCTGCCATTGCGCGGGCCCGGCAAAACGGTGCCTGGGAAAGCCTCGACGCCGCCGAAGCCGGCACCGTGCCCGACGACCTGGCCGCTGCCTTGGCGGCGGACGCCGCGGCGGCCCGGCACTTCGCCGCCTTTTCGCCGACGGCGCGCAAGATGATACTGACCTGGGTGCTGGGTGCCAAACAGCCCGAAACCCGCGCCCGCCGCGTAGCCGAAACCGTGCGGCTCGCGGCCCTAAACAAGCGCGCCAACTACGACCAGGAGTAAAAGGCTATTCCCAAATAGGTCGTCATGCTGCGCTGCGCTCGGCACGACAGGCAGCCCATGCCAATGGCTTGGTTGCATGGATGGCTTCTGAAGGAGGGAAGCAAACGCTGGAAACGCAAAAACACCTGAAATTGCGGAGGCGTTGGCCGCTTTGCGTTGCTACGAGGTAACGCGGCAGGCTGCTACTGCTTGGCTATCCTGGCACTGGCGCCAACCGACTTTTCGGTGGGTCATTTTCCGTTTACGACGCCGCCCCAGGCGACGACGCACGAAACCGCGCATATGAGGAGCAGCGTAACGTTTTGCAAAGCGAAAGCCCAGATGTAGCGGAATTTATACCACGGTCCGGGAGCTTTTGATTTTTTGGCAACGGCTTCTTTCTTTGCGCCCGCGTCGACGGAAAGCCTGATGAAGCAATCCGGGTCCAGGTTCATGATGGCGCACAGGTGCCGGTTTACCTCGTCCATTACCAGCCGGTCGATTCGGTTGCGGCGCTGCACCCCTTTTTGATAGAAGAAATGCACGGCAAACAGGGTAAGGATGCCCGCCGTCCACAGCCACTGTTGCCCCATGCGGAGCTGGATGTCGTAGTTGAGCAGCGCGGCGCTGGACAGCCCAATCAGGGTTATCATGCCGAAAAAGACCTTCCACTCGTGCTCCCGCCGGGTGTTGAACAGGCTCAGGTGCTTGTCGTAGATAAAGCGCAGCTCTTCTGAGCACAGCTTGCGCTCATCCGGAGTTTGGAGGGAGGGAATTTGGCACATGGTCGTTACAGATTGAGCATTCCGGCGGCGTTCGTTTCTGCTGTTTCCTGGCTTGCCCGCGCCAGCCGGCTGCGGTGCAAGGCACTACCGCTGCTGCCCCGAAACAGCTCCGAAACGACCGGGTAATGGCAGGTTTTATTTACTAATATAATATTTTTTATTTTTAATATACCAAACGCAAAAGCGACCCCGGTTTTGGTAGGAAACGCTGACTGCTTTGTTTTCAGGTGTTTTGAGGGAGCCCACGGGTGATTTCCGGCGCGCCGGCCGGGCTCGCCGGCCAGAAGACGGCGCCAAGCGCCCCGGTAGCGGCCGGGGGGCGAGAAAAAGGCAACCTTCGGAACCAGCTTTGCGAATACCCAAATCCGCCGGCCGCGAAAGAGCGGCCCGGCTTCGCGTTTGCCAATTGATATGGCCTTTCCCCTACAGTTTCTTTTGCAAAACCTTTTCCGCTACACGCTGATGGCGAACGATAAAAAGAAGCACTCGAAAAAAGACAAGGCGTCGAAAAGCCTCCTGGATGCGGCGGCGGTGTCACTCAAAAAATTTCGCAAGGTGACGAAGCAGCTTTCCAAGCTCAGCACTGGCCAAAAGCTGGTGGGGGGCGTGGCCTTGCTGGCCGCCGGCCTCACTTACCTGGCCAATAAGCAAAGCACCGACGGCCCGCCGCCAACCGATGCCCCCGATGCTGCGGAGCCACCGGAGGCCGGCGGCGGGCATGTTGCGGATGAAGAAACGACCGTGCTGGCCCACACTTCCGCAACGCCCAGAAAAAGCAGGAAACCCACGAAAGCCAGATGAAGTGAGCAGTCGAACTGCCTGGCATCTCCTTTCTGAGCATCGTAAAACCCTTTCCACGTAAACCCCTTTTCACGAAACGCCATGAAAAAGAATAAGAAGAACAAAGCCGGTAAGAAAACGTCCTTGTTGCGCGGGGCGGCCCGGTCGCTCAAGAGACTCGGCAAAGGCACGGCCAATAGCCTGGGCAAGCTGAGCACGACCCAGAAAGTTGTCGGCGGGGCTTCGTTGGTAGCCCTGGGGCTGAGCTACTTGTCGAAGCGGCAGGCCAAAGCCAGTGCTTCGGCCGGCGCCAACACGACGCCTGACTCGACTGCGGCCGAGGAAAACCTGGCGGCCCTGGACGGCAATGCTTAACGCGGTTTTCAGGTTGGGGTAGCCCTCATTTGGGCGTTCGCCTCGCGCGAGCCCCTCTCCGAAAAGGAGAGGGGGGGCCGACCGATTAAAAAGGTAGACGAACCGGGAAGCCCGGTTTCGGCTTTAACCCACCCCGTAGCGAAACGGCAACGCGGCGGATGCTCCTGGGAGCATCCGCCGCGTTGCCGTTTCGCGTTGAATTGAAATAGTTCTTTGGGCGTGTGCGTGGCGCGGCCGGGGAACCTCACGAGACCCCCGCGGGGCGGGCCCCGGTTCGCTTGAAGCGCGAAGCCTCAGGAAAGGGGAGCCGGACGGCAGGTGCTCCAACCGGGGAAGTGCTGTGATTATACGGCTGGGGCAGGAGCGGGAGCCGGGGGCGGCGTCGCGCTGGCGACGCGCACGCGCACGGCGTTGGGGCCTTTCGGGCCCATTTCCACTTCAAAGGTCACCTTGTCGTTTTCGCCGATGGGGCCGCCGGCCAGGCCGTTGGCGTGCACGAAAATGCTTTCCTGGGTCTGCGAATCCTTGATGAAGCCGTAGCCTTTCGAGTCGTTGAAGAAACTCACGGTGCCGGTGCGCACGGGGTCGGCGTCGTCGTCGTCGGTGCGGCGGGCCACGCCAATCTGGATGTCTTCGTCCTTGATGATGCGCTTCTTCTTGGGGTCGGGCGGGGTGGCCGAAATGTTGCCGTTTTCGTCCACGTAGGCAAACATTTCTTCCAGCGGCTGGCCGGCCTTGGCGTTGGCCTGGCGCTCGGCTTTGCGCTCTTCCTTGTCGGTTTTCTTCTTTGCTCGCTTCTTCTCGTTGTCCTTTTTACCAAAAGTCTCTTGTGACCTACCCATAGTTTTTTGCTGCTAAATCGTTGTATCTGCGTTTTTCAATCAGTGGGGAAAGCGGCCGGCAGAGGAGTGGATTGCTACGAAGATACGCAATAATTGAGGTGAATCCATCGCCCTTGGATAACATTAGCCAACGGGCGCGGCCCACCGCAAATTTCGCCAGGCTGCCTGCTGCGCGGCGGTGAGAAATGTCCAGGCCACGAGGCGGCTTTTTTTCTGGCCCTGGGCCATGTCGATGGTTCGCACCTCGGTGGTTGCCACTTGTTTTAGGGCGTTGTAAATGCCGGGCAGCGAGTCTTTTTTGGAAACCAGCGTGGTGAACCAGCGGCCCGCCGTGGGCCGGCGGGCGCTTTCGAGCACCATGCGGCGCACGAAGCCGGCTTCGCCGCCCGCGCACCACAGCTCGGCGTTTTGGCCGCCGAAGTTCAGGACCGGGGGCGCGCCGCGCCGGGCGCCGAGGTTGGTGGCCTTGCGGCGGGTGCCGGCCGCCGCTTCGGCGGCCGAGGCGTGGAAGGGCGGGTTGCACAGCGTGAGGTCGAACGCCTCGCCGGGCTGGATGATGCCGGTGAAAATGTTGCTGGGCGAGGCTTGCAGGCGGCATTCGATGGCGCCCGTCAGCGGGGCGTTGGCTGCCACGATGTGGCGGGCCGCGCGCAGGGCCACGGGGTCGACATCGGAGCCCACGAAGCGCCAGCCGTACTCCTGGTGGCCGATGATGGGGTAAATGCAGTTGGCGCCCACGCCCACGTCGAGCACCGACACGGCGGCCCCGCGCGGCACCATGGCGTGGTTGCCGGAGGCCAATAAATCGGCCAGGTAATGAATGTAATCGGCCCGGCCGGGAATGGGCGGGCACAAGTAGCCGGGCGGAATGTCCCAGTAATCGATGCCGTAAAAGTGCCGCAGCAACGCCCGGTTCAGCGCTTTCACGGCGGCGGGGTTGGCGAAGTCGACCGACTCGCTGCCGTATTTATTGAGCCGCACGAAGGCGGCCAGCGCGGGGCTGCTCTGGCTGAGCTGCCGGAAATCGTAGGGCGCGCGGTGCGGGTTGCGCGGGTGGAGCAGGTCTTTTTCGGCGGGAAGCTGGGGTGGCTTGGGGGGCATTGGGTGCTTTTTTCGGCGTGTTGCGGCTGGGCGCCGGCACGACAGGAAACGGCCTAGCGCCGGGGGGCGCCGCCGCTCTTGCGCTGCCCGCCGGCTTTGGGCTTGCCGGGCCGGGTGCCGCCGGCCGGGCCGGGGCGCGTGCCGTGGGCTTTGGGCTTCTGCCCGGTGGTTTTTTCGGGCCGGGGGCCCCACCAGCCGGTGCCCGAGGGGTTGTGCATGGACGGTGGGCCCGATTTTCGGGGGCGTGCTTCGGCGGCGGGGCGGCCTTCGGGGGCCGAAAAAGGGGCTTGGGGGCGAGGGCGCCGGCCGCCCGAGGCTTCTTCGGTGCCGCTCGATTTGGCCACCATTTTCATGATGCCGGCCAGCTCGGTCGCGGTCAGGTCGCGCCAGTCGCCCACGTTCAGGCCCTTCACGCTCACGTTCATGATGCGGACGCGTTCGAGCTTGGTGACTTCGTAGCCAAAATGCTCGACCATGCGGCGGATTTGGCGGTTGAGGCCCTGCACCAGCGTGATGCGGAAGATGTAGGGCGTCTCCTTTTGCACGACGCATTTCTTGGTGACGACGCCGAGCATGGGCACGCCGTGGGCCATTTCGTCGAGCATCTGGTCGGTGAGGATGCGGTTGACGGTCACGAGGTATTCCTTCTCGTGCTGGTTGCCGGCGCGCAGGATTTTGTTGACGATGTCGCCGTCGCTGGTCAGGAAAATCAGGCCCTGCGAGTCCTTGTCGAGCCGGCCGATGGGGAAGACGCGGGCGGCGTGGTTGACGTAGTCGACGATGTTGCCGCGCACGCCCGGCTCGGAGGTGCTGGTGACGCCGACCGGCTTGTTGAAGGCCAGGTACACGGCGTCTTCGGCCTGCTTGGGCTCCAGCTTGTGGCCGTTCACGCTCACGCGGTCGCGCGGGCCCACCTGGTCGCCGATTTTGGCGGGCTTGCCGTTGAGCAGCACCTGGCCCTGCTCGATGAAGCGGTCGGCTTCGCGGCGCGAGCACAGGCCGCTTTCGCTGATGAACTTGTTGAGGCGGGTGGATTGGGCAGCGGGCATCGGCGCGGGGCGAATAAAAAACGCCGGGCCCACAGAGCCGCGCGGGCGCAACCAGGAACCGGAGGACCCCAAATATACGGCTTTTGGCAGGGGTAAACCGGCGGTTAACGCCAAAACTTCTGGGCAAGCCCCACCGTATCAACTCGCAAAGGCGGCCGGACGGCCGTTTTTATTCCGTCAAATTTTACCTACATGACTATCAAATTGCTCGGCCTGCTGGCCGCCGCCTCGCTCGCCGCTACGGCGTGCTCGCAGGAGAAAAAAGTTGAAACCACGACCACGACCCCGGTAACTACGACCACGACGACGACCGTGCCCGACACCATGGCCGCTTACGAAGACGCCCGCCGCACGGCGGCCCGGGTGGCCGAAGACCTCAAGCTGACCGATACGGTGGTGGTAACGCGCATTCAAAAGACTTACTACACCCGCGGCCGGCGCCTGGGCGAGCTGCAAACCCGCTACGCCACCGACACCACGGGCCGCTACGCGGCCGTGCGCCAAGCCAACGACCAAGCCGATGAGGAGGTGCGCACCGCGCTGAATAGCCCGGCGTATTACAACACGTATTCGGCCAACCGCGCCGCGTACGGCGACGGCCCGTACTCGCTGGCGCCGGCCGCCGTGGCCCCGGTGGCCGTGAGCGCCGCCCCGCACGCCCGTGGCGTGGGCCAGGGCTCGGGGGTGAAAAAGGTGGAGAACCGGAGCAACGGCGACCACAAAACCAAGTACGAGAACGGCGCCAAGATTAAGCGCGGCGACGACGGCTCGGTAAAAATCAAGCGGGCCGATGGCACGAAGGTAAAAATCGACGAAAACGGCCACCGCACGGTGAAGAAGGGCTTGTTTAACTAACTGCTGTTACGCAGGGCCTTTGCGCCTCCGGCCCAAGTGGTTGCTGGTTACTTGGTTCTGGTTTCTGGTTGCTTGTTCCTGGTTAATAACCAGCGGAAAACCAGGAACCAGCAACCAGGAACCAGAAACCAGCAACCAAAGCGCCGGTTTCAGCTGCTACTGCGCAACAGCAGTAACTAAGCCCAATTGGACCCAAAAAAGGCCGCTCTCGGCAAGGGGCGGCCTTTTTTTGTGTGCGACGGCCGCGGCTAGTGGTCGTGAATAATCTGGCGGACGTGGTGCTCGAGGTGCAGCACGTAGTCTTCGACAAGCCAGTTGAGGGTGGTGGGGTTGTGGTTGAGCGACAGGCACTCGGTGGCCAGCAGCGGCCGGGGTATGTGGGCGATGATGCTTATGATAAGCCGGTTGTAGCTGGTCCAGAGGGTGAGCAGCCCGGCCGAGGAAAAGTGCCGGTAATCGGCCACGCGCACCCATTCTTCCTGGTCGTAGGCCTGAAGCTGGTGCGGCGGCGGCGATATCTGGGCCAGCACAAACCGGCGGTGGTTGTTGGCCGCCGAGTCGATGAGGTGGCCCAGGATTTCCTTTTTGCACCAGCGGCCGGGGGCGGGCAGGTGCACCAGGTCGTCTTCCGTAAACTGGTTCCAGTGCTCGGTTAGCAGCGTCAGCTGGGCATCGAGGTGGGCCAGGTTTTCGGTGATTTCCATATCGGCAGCGGCTCAGGAATACCCTGAATATAACGGATAGAATCGTATTTGGGGCTCACAAGCGCAGCGCCCAGGTGGCGCCGGTGAACGGGCCGTAGTTGAAGGGCGCCAGCTGGCCCCGCCGGTACCAGGGCCGGGGGCGGGGGGGCGGGGCCAGGCCGGTGCCGTGGGCGGCCGGGGCATCGGGGCTGGCTTCGACGCGGGTGCGGCCGTTGCGCACGGCAATTTTGCCAAACGCGTAGCCCAGGGCAATGCCAATGGGGTAGTCGGAAGCCCAGTGCACGCCGTTGTTGAGCATGGCGTAGCCCAGCAGGCCCATCAGCGAATAGCCCACGGGGCGGATGAAGTGGTATTCGGGGTAGTT
>CAXTCS010000227.1:0-7325 GCA_964242365.1 uncultured Hymenobacter sp.
TGGTCTGGCCGGTGGGTTCGAGGCCGGCGGCGCGCTGGTCTTTGAGGTGCACGTATTCGAGGGCGCGGTCGGTGCGCAGCACGAGGCGCACCACCAGGGCGTCGCCGACTTTGAGCGGCGTGGCGGGGCCGATTTTTTCGAGCACCGGGCCGCCGGCCGTGCGCGTTTCGCGGTAGAGCTGGCGCTCGAGGCGGAGGGGCGTGGCGGCGGGCGTCACCTGGTCGAGGTCTTCGAAATACTGCCAGTAGAGGGCGCCCCAGGCCACGCCCGCGTCGGGCTTGGTGAGGGTGACTTTGCCTTGGGCGGGCTTGATTTCGGCGGCGGGCCAGCTGGTTTTGAAATAGCCGGTGCCGGCTTGCGCGGCCTCGGGGGCGAGGGCCTGGCCGCCGACGCTGACTTGCAGCGGCTGGGCGGCGGGCGCCAGCCAGTCGGAGCCGCGCAGCAGCAGGGCGTAGCAGGCGTCGGCGGTGGCGCGGGTGCTTTCCCAGCTATGGGTTTGCTTTTGCTTGAGCAGCCAGAGCTTCATTTCATCGGCCGACTTCTGGTCGTTTTTCACTTCGTCGAAGGCTTCGATGAGCGTGGCCTGGGTTTCGGTGGGGGCTTCGCGCCAGTAGTAGCCGCCGCGCACTTCCTTCCAGTACATGCCCAGCGCGGGCGAATGCAGGGCGTTTTCGGCGAGGGCGCGCAAGATGTTGGCGGCGGCCGGCGCCCGGGCATCGGCCCGAAATAGCGCCAATGCGGCCTGGGCTTGCAGGTAGCGCGTTTGGGCGGGCCAGTACTGGGCGGCCTGCGCGCGGTAGTAGGCGGCGGCGGTTTTGGCGGCGGCCGGTGCGGGCTGCCGGGGCCAGAAGCTGCGGGCGTAGAGGGCCTGGATTTGCAGGTCGTCGAGGTGGTTGTCGGCCAGCTTCACGGCTTTCTGGCGGCGCAGCTCGGCGTAGTCGCGCGTCAAACCAGCGTCGAGGTAGCGCAGGGCATTTTGCAGGATGTCGCGGCCCACGGCGTCGGTGGCGGCGTCGAAAGCGCCCAACTTTTTCAACTTGCCAAAGCCGGCCACGATGAGCTGCGTGATGTAGCGGTCGTCGGGCATCTTGTCGAACCAGGGGAAGGCGCCGCCGGGCAGCTGCATTTTCTGGAGCTTGAGCAGGGCGCGGGCGGTTTCGGCTTGCAGCCGGGGCGCGTCGAACAGCTCGGTGAGGCGGGCCAGGCGCTCGGTTTCGCCCTGGGCGTCGCGCACCCAGGGCGTCTCTTGCAGCAGCAGGTTTTTCAGCTCCTGGTTCTGATTTAGCTTGCTGCTGAGGGCGGTTTTTTGGGTCGCGGTGCCGCTTTGGGCCTGGCGCGACCACTCGGCCAGAACGATTTTGAAGCGGGGGTTGGACTTCAGGATTTGGGCCGCCAGCAGGTTGGCGTAGAGGCGGCTGAATACCTGCTCGGAGCACTCGTAGGGGTGTTCCATGAGGTAGGGCAGGCTCTGCACGGCGTACCAGGCGGGGTTGGCCGTCATTTCCAGCGTCAGCGAATAGTTGCGGCGCGTGGCGCTGCTGGTGCTGGTGAGCTTGCTGAGCTCAAACGTGCGGCTGCCGGGGCCCACGATGGGCAGCGGCAGGCTCTCGGTGATGAGAATGCGGTTGGGGAGGACGGGGAGCGTGTTTTCCTCGCCATCGGAGTAGGAAACACCTGCCAAATTGGCCGAAACCCCGCCTTTGAGGTTCGATTTCGAGCCTTTTTCTGCCAAAACCCCACCTCCGAGGGTCGGTTTCGAACCTTTTTCTGCCAAAACCCCACCTCCGAGGTCCGGTTTCGATGCTTCGAGGCCCGGTTTCGAGTCTTCGAGGTCCGGTTTCGACGCTCCGAGGCGCGGTTTCGAGCCTTTATGCTTCGGTTTCGGGCCTTCGAGGGTTGAAACCGACCCTTCGAGGGTCTGCGCCACCACGCGGTAGGTGACGGCGGCGGGGGCGAAATCATCGGGCAAGCGCAATTCCCAGCCCAACGCCGCGCTTTGGTGGGCGGCGGCCGATACGGCTTGCTGCGTCGGGCCTTTCAGGAGTTGGCTGGTGAGGTCCTGGCCGGTGGCGGCATCGAGCAGGAATAACTGGGCCGTGCCGCTGGTGGCGTGGTCGGTCAGGTTCGAGAACTTGGCGGGGAAGGTGAACGTGTCGCCCTGCCGGAAAAAGCGCGGCGCGTTGGGCGTAATCTGGATTTCCTTTTGGGTGACGAGCTGCCGGGCGAGCTGGCCGCTGCGCAGGGTTTTGTCGTGGGCCAGGGCCAGCAGCTGCCAGCGCGTCACGGCTTCCGGCATCTGAAATTCGAGCACGACGTCGCCGTTTTTGTCGGTGCGCAAGGCCGGCTGCCAAAAGGCCGTTTCGCGGAAGTCGCTGCGGGTGGGAACGGCGGTGAGGTCGGGCGCGGCGGGTTTTTGGCTTTGACTACTGATGGTAGCATCAGCTGATTCCCTCTCTAAAAACCCAGCAGCTTTTTCATTTCCACTCAATTGTTTATCCGATGACATCATTGGTGCAGCTGCCATTGCAGTATTACCAGCGGTTACCCTTGTCGCAACTGCTCTTCCACGCCTTCCGCCATAGCCAGTCACAATAGATTCCGCAAGAGGCCTACCACCTTCTAGCCCCAAAATGCCCCAAAATTTTAACGCTGGGTAGTATATAGGCCGCATTAGCCCGCTCAATCCGACCGTGACCAATTCTTGTGAATCCACCTCCCCAAATTCCCCCTCCCAACCAAAGCGCGCCGGGTAATACCCTTGCCCGAATTCCAGCCCCATGAAACTGTGCGGCCGGAAGATGTCCAGGCTTTGGTCGTAGAGCGTGGCCAGCAGCTCGGCATCGGCGGCCTGGCCGTTGGCCTGGTGGATGGTGACGCGCCAGGTTTCGCGCTGGCCGGGCTGGAGCTTGTCGCGGAAGGTGGCAATGGAAAGCCGGAGCGGCTGGGGCTGTTCGGCCACCTGCACGGTGGCGGCGTGGCGGTAGAGGCGGTTGGCGCGCACCTGCGTGGTGTGGACGTAGAGCGGGCCGGTGGCGGTGGCCGGGCCGCTTTCGAGGCGGAGGCGGCGCTGCTCGTTGGCGTTCAGCGTCAGCCATTCGGAGCGGAGGAGCTGGCCTTCGCGCTCTACTTCGAGCAGGATGTGGGCGCCGGCTTCGCTGCTGCCCAGCACGATGCTGGCCGGTTGGCCGGGGGCCACGGTGTCGGCCAGGGCCACAAACCAGTCGGGCGTGGCGAAGGGCACGGTGGCGGCCTGCGAATCATAAAGCGTGAAATCGAGCTGCGCCCGCGCCGAGTCGGGGCCGGCGGCCAGGGCTTCGAGGCGGTAGCGGCCGGTGGGCAGCTTGGCGAGGGCGGCGCCCAGGGCCAGCGCGGGGCCGGCTTTGGTGTCGAAAGGCAGCGTGCTCACCAGCTCGGCGGGGGCCTCGTTGTCGGCGGTTTCGGGGGCGGGGCCGGGCACGCCGGGCGGGCTGGGGCGGTAGCGGCGGGCCAGCAGGCGCAGGGTGCCGGCGGCGGGCAGCGGCTCGCCGGTGGCGTTGGTGCCCAGCAGCTGGAAGGTGGGCAGGCGCTGCTGGTCGGCCGCGTCGGGGCCGGTGAGGCGCAGGCTGAGCGGGTTGCGGCCGATGGGCAGGCTGCGGGTGCCGGTGCGGGTTTCGCCGGCCGCGTCGGTCACGTCGGCGGTTATTTCAAACAGGTAGCCGGGCTCCCAGCGCCGGTCGCGGCCCGGCGCGGTGGGCACCAGCGGCGGCGTGAACGTGACCCGAAAACGGCCCTCGGCGTCGGTGGCGGTGGTGCCGTGGGCAATTTCCTGGGTGGCCCGGCCCCCGCCGGGCGGGTAGATGCTGCGCCCGTAGCCGCCGTGCTCGAACAGCGGCCACAGCTCGCGGCGCGTGACGCGGTAGCGCACCGTGGCCCCGTCGGTGGCTTGCCCGGCGTAGGCGCGGGCGCGGCCATTGAGGGTGAGCGGCTGGCCGAGCTGGGGCCGGTCGGGCACCGAATCGAGGGCGACGAGGAAAGTGGGCCGCTTGTAGTCTTCCACCGCAAAGCTGAGGCTGCCGTGGTCGGTTTGCAGGCTCATTTCGCCGTTGAGCAGGCCCGTGGGCAGCACCAGCGAGCCGTTGAAGGAGCCGAAATCGGAGGTGTTGAAGGGCAGCGTTTGCACGGTTTGGCCGTTCACGTCGACCAGGCGCACGCTGATTGGCTGGTTAGTCACGAGGCTGCTTTTGTCGCGCCGGCTTTCGGTCAGGATGCCTTTGAAATACAGCGTCTGGCCGGGGCGGTAGATGGCGCGGTCGGTGAAGAGGAAGGCGCGGCGCTGGGGCGGTTCCGGCAGGTTTTGGTTGGGCTGGTAATAGCCGCCAACGTTGGCAAGTCGCAGCGAGTCGGCACCGCGCCAGAGGCGCACGGCGCTGATGTGGACGTTGTTTTCTGAAGCAGCACCAGATGCCTTGTCAGGTAGCAACAACCGCACTTCGCCAGTCGCATCCGTCTGCACGACGGGTCCCAGGCTGGTTACTTGTTTGCTCGCCTTGCGGTCGTAATACTGATAAGTGCTTTGGGCTTGCACGCCGGCCAGCAACGCCCCGCTCTGCCGCTGCAACACCAACAGCCGGGAAGCCGGCGAATCGGGGTCGCGGCGGTTGACGGCGCTCAGCTCGCTCGCCCCCAAAAAGGCGTAGCTCGTCACCGCGCCGGGCCGGGCCGTGGTGGGCGCGGCTTGGTTGCTGACAATGATTAAATAATAGCCAACCGGCAGGGCCGCCCCGGCCGATGCCCATTTCTGCTCCTTATAATTGAGGGAATGCGCGGGCACCGGCAACGCCCAGGCAGCGGCGGGCGCGGCCTTCAGGGCGCGGGCGTAGCGTTGCGCCACGGTGCGGTTCTTCTCATCGTACTCGCCCGATTTCTCCCATTCCTTCAGCGAAATGTGGTAGGCCCAGGCGTGTAGCTCGGTTACGTTGCGGGCGGTTGCATCGAGCCGCCAGGGCTGGTTGGGGATGACGATGTCGGCCGCCGAAAACGAGAGCTCGGGCCGCTCAATCTCCTGGCGCAGCTGCCGGGCCCGCGCCGCGCCGCGCGACTTCGGGAACCGCGCCTCGGCCTCGCGGGCCAGGCGCACGGCGGCTACCGCGTCAGTTTCCCGTACGGCCTCGGCCCGGCGGGCCATAAATTCGGTGCTGATGGGCAGGGCTTTGTACGTTTCGGCCAGGCGCACCAGGGCCGGCTCGTACTGGGCGGCCAGGTCGGTGTTTTGGGTGAGGCCGCGCAGGTAATCGAGGCGGCTCAGGTCCACGTCGGCCAGAGCGGCCACGTTAGCGGGGGCCAGCTGCTGGCGCGAGGCGGTGAGGCGCTGCAACAGGTGCAGCGCGTGCAGCTGGCCGTTGAGCGAGTCGTCGGCGGGGGCCAGCAGGCGCAGGGCGGCAAAGTCGGCAGCGGCACCAAACAGCCGGGGGTCGGTGAGCTGGAACTGCTGCTCGGGCCGGGTCACGTACAATTCCTGGTTTTTGAGGCCCTCGATGGCGCGCTGGGCCAGCAGGTCGTAGAGCGTGGGGCGCAGGGCGCGGCCTTCGGCGTCGCCGCCGGTGGCCAGGTCGCCGAGGTCGGCCAGCGTGGTTTTGAGCTGGCGCTGGGGCTCGTCTTCCACCGACTGGTAGTAGTGCCGCACGATGGCGGCGCCGAGGCGGCCCACGTCCCAGGTGGCGAGGCCGGTGCCGCCGTCGGCAGTGGGTTGGCCGTCGGTGGTGGGCGCCGCGCCGGCGGTGCGCTGGTAGAGGCGGTAGCGGTTTTGGTTGAGGTAGCCGGTGTACTGCCCGGCCAGCAGCGAGTGCAAAATGGGCCGGGCCGGAAAAGTGGCCGTTTTCAGCTCCCCTTCGAGCAGGGCGATGGATTTCTCGGTTTCGTCTTCTTCTTTGGCTTGCAGCAGCCGGATTTTGTAGAGCAAGGCCCGCACGTAGGCGGGGCTGTCGCCGGCCTTTTTGGCTTGCTGGTAAATGCTTTCGACCAGCGGCGCGGCCGTGGCGGTCTGGCTTTTGGCCAGCAGGGCATCAATCTTCTTCCAGCGGGCCGCATACGGGCGGGGCGGCACGGGGGCCGCCGAGTCGGCGCTGAAAATCATGGTCATCAACAGGCAGGCAAAAACGAATAGGCGCATAAGCAGGACGGGGTTGGAGACTCAAAGATGCCCGGCCCGTTTTTATTGCACACGCGGCGGTTGATTTTATAGCGGTTCTCCGGTTTGTGTACCCGGCGCGGCCGGGGAACCTCACGGAACCCCTCCGGGGCAGCCCCTCTCCAAAAGAGAGGGGAGCCGGACGGTTTGTACACCATCCTGAGAACCGCATTAATTTTTCATTGACCCGGCCCGGCCGGGGATTGGCCGGGCCGCTTTCGGGGTTAGATTTGTTGCCACTACCGAGCCGGAAACCCGGTGCATTGCTCCTTTTTACCTTATTTCCTTTCCATGAAAAACCTGTTTACCACTTGTTTGCTGGCGGCCGGCCTTGCCGGGGCGGCTACCCCGGCCCAGGCCCAGGCCACGGTTACTTTTGGCCCGCGCCTGGGCATCAATTCCTCCTCTTTTTCTTACAGCGGCACGCCCCAGCAATTCGACGAGGTGAAACGGGTGGTGGGCGTGCAGGTGGGCGCCACCGCCAACATCGGCTTCGGCAAGCTGGCGTTCCAGCCTTCCGTTATGTTCACGCAGCGCGGGGCCAAGCTGAAAAGCGCGGGCCAGGCCCTCAACGACGGCCTTCCGTTCACCTACGCGGTTTCGGCTTCGCCCAAGCTCAACTACATCGAGCTGCCGCTGAACGTCGTGTACACGACCGGCGGCGACCACGGCTTCGAGGTATTCGCGGGGCCGTACGTGGCCTTGGGCGTGGGCGGCAGCGGCTCCTACTCGGTCAGTGTCAACACCACCGACCCCGATTTAGCTTTCTACAACGGCGACTACCCCGGCTCTTTGCAGGTGGAATACGGCACGCGCCAAAACGCCAACGACAACGCGCAAAACAACCCCAACAGCACTTCGGCCCCCACGCTCATCCTCACGTTCCGGCGCTTCGACGCGGGCCTGAACGGCGGCGTGGGCTACCGGGTGGGGCCGTTCCAGGCGCAGCTGGGCTATGGCCTGGGCCTCGTCAACTTCGTGCCCAAAGACAGCGACGGGCAGGACACGGGCAGCAAAGGCTACCACCGCAGCTTCCAGCTGACGGGCAATTATTTTTTTGGCGGCAAGTAGGGTTGGCCGCGCGTCAGTAAACGAATACCAGGCCGTCATGCAGAGCGCAGCGAAGCATCTTGCCCGCTTCGTTGCAATGGCATTGATT
>CAXTCS010000228.1:0-7319 GCA_964242365.1 uncultured Hymenobacter sp.
GACGTACACCGCCGAGTTTACCGGCACCGCCCTTGACCGCGACGGGCTGACGCTGCCCGCCACCGGCAGCCTGGCCGATGGCCAGGCGGGCTTCGCTTTGGCGGGCGTCGGCATGCGTTTTGACGCAAAGGGCGGGCCGGGCGTGGCCACGGGCACGTTTCGCTGGGACGTGAGCTGCAACGCCGCCGACCGGCACCGCGACCTCATCGTGACTTTTCAGCTGGTGGATGCCACGTGCAGGCCGCTGCCGCAGGTCCAGCGCGTGCGCCTGCGGGTGACAAGCCCCGATTCGCTGGCCGTGAAGCTGTACAACATCATCACGCCCAACGACGGCGACAACCTGAACCAGGAGTTCCGGCTGCCCGAGCTGCCGCCGAACTTCTGCGACGCCCGGTTTGCCAGCATCCGGATTTTTTCGCGCTGGGGCCAGCAGGTTTTTGAGTCTTCGGACCGCGATTTCCGCTGGCCGGGCCAGGGCAGCGGCGGCGTCTACTATTACTACGTGACCTACACCGACGGCCGGAAATACCGGGGCTGGCTGGAGGTGGTGCCGTAACGGAGCTTCTTGGCCGGCGCTGCGTTCCGGTGAGGACCGGAAAAACCGCTTATTTTCAGGGGCTGCTTTTCTTTGGAGGCTGTTGGAGGTAAATTACACAGATAAATACCCCACGTGGCGGCGTAGGTGGGTAAGCCCCAGCGGGGCGACATCTCGGTAGGAAAACCGCTTCAATCCCGCTTTTTCGAGCCCCAGCGGGGCGGCACTCGTGGCCCGAATGTCGCCCCGCGGGGGCTTTGCCGTTCTGCTGACTGGTTTTTCTACCGGGATGTCGCCCCGCTGGGGCTATTGTTCTCTACGCCGCCACGTGGGGTAATTAATTGACCATCAAATCCCCGGTTGCTGGCGCGCGTCTGCGAATTGCAGAGCCGAATTGTCCCTTAATAAAGGAACAGAAAAACGCCAAACAGCACCACCCACAGCACATCGATGAAATGCCAGTAGGTGCCCAGCATCCGCAGCCGCCGGCGGTAGTAGGGGTTGCGAATGAACACCAGAGAGCGCACCGCGTCGCGGTTGGCGTGCACCACGCGCAGCATCAGGGCCAGTAAGAACACCATGCCGCCCAGCAGGTGGGCCACGTGCAGGGCCGATATCAGGTAAATAAACTGGCCGCTGCTGTTGCTGGTGGCGCCCTGAAACGCCACGCCCTGCGTGAGCAGCTCGCGCCAGCCCAGCACCTGCAAGCCCGCGAACACGCTGCCCAGCAGCAGGGTGGCGCCCAGGCAGCGCCCGAGGCTGCCAAGGTCGTCCTGCGCGTAGAGGCGCGGGGCCTGCCCGATG
This sequence comes from uncultured Hymenobacter sp., assembly GCA_964242365.1. Lineage (GTDB taxonomy): Bacteria > Bacteroidota > Bacteroidia > Cytophagales > Hymenobacteraceae > Hymenobacter. The sequence continues at coordinate 1,340 of CAXTCS010000228.1, forward strand.
GTGTAGCTGCTGACAACCAGCACGATGGTGCTGAGCGAAAAATAGCGCGGCAAGGGGTGGCGGCCCGTGGGCACCCCGCTGCGCAGCCGGGTGGTGATGTAGGCCACCACCAAAATTACGAACATCACCGTGATGGCAAGCAGCGCCAGGTACAGCACGACTTGCAGCGGCGCCATCCGCTCGATGCGGGCGAATGGCGAGGGGCGTTGCTCGGCGCCAACACGGTTTTGGTGGTCGTTTTCGGAATTCATCGGGGTAGCCAATGGGTGTACCTACCCTAACTAATCGGGGTGAAATTAGTTGCAAACCCCGCCGATTTCCGGGCGAGTAGCCGGCGGCAAAGCGGGCTACTTGAAGAAGGAGCCGATTTTGCCCAGCACCGCGTTCAGCGTGATTTTGGGGGTGCGCTGCACGCCGAAGGTGACGTAGGTTTTGCCGCCCACCCGCAAATCGAGCACCCAGCCCAGCTGGCGGGCCAGGTCGTTGATTTGCTGCAACGGGTCGGGGCCGCTGGGCTTGGGCGCTTTGGCGGCGCCGGGGGCTTTGGGCGGGCCGGCCGTGAGCTCGTCGAGCACCTGCTGGCTGGGAATGTTGAGGATGAGGTAGGTGCCGGCGGCGGCCAGCTGCAAGGCGTGGCCGTTCCAGGTGATGACCAGCTGGGCCTCGATTTCGAGCGTGCTAGGCACCGGTGGCGGGGCGGCTGGGCGGCAGCTGCGGAGTAGCCGGCGCGGGGGCCGGGCCGGCGCCCTGGTCGCCGCGCGTGCGAATGCGGAGCGAACCGTTCAGCTTCCAGGTAGCGGCCGGGGCCGTGGGGTTTTGCGGGTTGGGGACTTGCAGCTCAATCTGGTCGAAAGCGCAGCTGAGCTCCACCCCGCCCGAAAGCTTGCCGAGCAGCGCGGCGGCCATGTCGGCCCAGTTAGAAGAGGAAGAATCGGGCATGGTGGCGGGCAATTGAGGTGAGGGCGGGTAGCCGGGCGGCGCCCCGGACGGCCGCAAAGTACGACCTTCGGCCCGCTAACGCAAGGCCAGGGCCCAGGTTGCCGGGCATCCGCCCAAGTAGTCGGGCCCGTAAAATACCTTTGCCTGCTTTTCTAATTTCACCCCATGCGCTTTCAGATTTCCATTTTTACCAGCCAGTTAGCTCTTTTTCTGCTGATTTCGGGTCCTGGCCACGCCCAGCTTCAGGCCAACGCCCAATTCGATTCCCTGCGCCCGCCGCGGCCGGCCGATATTTCTCAACTCGCTTTTGAGCAGACGGCCACCGGGTGCGCGCACCCGTTTGGGCTGCGCGTGGGCCAGAACATCGAATACCAGCTGCTGGATGCCAAGGGCAAAGCCACCGGTACCTGGCGCTACCGGGTGTATAAAATCAGCGCCGATACCGCCGGCAAGAGGAAAAAGCCCGTCATCACCACCAAAATCCGGTTGAAGAGTGGCCTGTACGACCTCACCAACCGCGTGCTGCAACAGCAGGACCTAACGTATTTCTGCCGCCACGACACCACGTTTGCCGACGGCTTGGGGGAGATTAACTACGACGGCCTCAAGTCGTTCCGGGACCGGCTGATGGCTTACCAGGGCACGCCCCTGGCCTGGCCCAACCAGCCTGCCGCGGGCACCGGCCTGGCCGAGGGCGGCGTGGTGGTGCAGGTGAGCAGCCCTTCGGTGGCCATTGCCAAAGTCAAGACCACGCTGCGCCAGCGCAAAATAGTGGCCGGCCCGGCCCCCGTTACGGTGCCGGCCGGCACGTTCAGCTGCTACACCGTGGAAAGCCAGCGCGAGCTCGCCACCGCGGCCCGCGTCGACCTCGTGCTGAAAAGCGGCGGCCGCGAGGTCGATTACTACGACCCCGCCGTGGGCATCGTCAAAACCGAGTATTACGACAAGGGCGGCAAGCTGGTGCAAACCAAGGTGCTGGCCAAGCGGTGAGGCGAGCGGCCGGCTAAACAGTATCTGCTGTTGCGCAAGGCCTTCGTGCCGCTGGCCCTGGCAAGGGGTTGCTGGTTGCTGGTTGCTGGTTGCTGGTTTCTGGTTGCTCGTTTCTGGTTGCTGGTTTCTGGTTGCTCGTTTCTGGTTGCTGGTTTTCCGCTGGTAAGTAACCAGCAACCAGAAACCACATACCAGCAACCAGCAACCTCTGTTTCGGCCGCGCCTGGTCCGGGCTGCTACCTTTGCGCCTCTTTCCTGCCCCACCTCCCCCGCCATGAAGCTCATCGAATGCCCGCGCGACGCCATGCAGGGCCTGCACGATTTCATTCCGACCGCCACCAAAACCGCTTATCTCAACGCCTTGCTGAAGGTGGGCTTCGACACCCTCGATTTCGGGTCCTTCGTGTCGCCCAAAGCCATTCCGCAGCTGCGCGATACCGCCGAGGTGCTGGCCGGCCTCGATTTAAGCACTTCGAAAACCAAGCTCCTGGCCATCGTCGCCAACCAGCGCGGGGCCGAAACCGCCGCCCAGCACCCCGAAATCAGCTACCTGGGGTTCCCCTTATCGGTGTCCGAAACCTTCCAGCGGCGCAACACCAACCAAACCACCGCCGAAGCCCTGGCCGACGTGGCCGCCATGCACGAGTTGTGCGAGCGCACCGGCAAAACCTTGGTTACTTACCTGTCGATGGGCTTTGGCAACCCCTACGGCGACGCCTGGAGCCCGGACATCGTGACCGGCTTCGCCCAACAGCTGGCGGCGCTGGGCATCCGCATCGTGGCGCTGTCCGACACCGTCGGGGCGTCGACGCCGGGCACCATCGCCCCGTTGTTTTCGGCCCTGATTCCGGCTTTCCCGGCCATCGAGTTTGGCGCGCACCTGCACACCACGCCCAGCAGCTGGCACGAAAAGCTGGCCGCCGCCTACCGGGCCGGCTGCCGCCGCTTCGACGGGGCCATCGGCGGCTTCGGCGGCTGCCCCATGGCCGCCGATGAGCTGACCGGCAACATGGCCACGGAAAACGTATTGGATTTCCTGGCTGAAAACGAGGTGAATCCGGGGCTGGATTTGGCGGCATTTGGCCGAGCCCGGCAGGCGGCGGCCAGCGTCTTTGCTTTTCAATAACTGCTGTTACGCAGGACCTTCACGCCGCTGGCCGTGGCAAGGGGTTGCTCGTTTTTGGTTTCTGGTTGCTCGTTTCTGGTTGCTGGTTTCTGGTTAATTACCATACCAGCGGAAAACCAGCAACTAGAAACGAGCAACCAGCAACAAAACCGCCGGCTTCCGCAGCAACTGCGGAACATCAGTCAATAACATTTGCACGCGATGGCCATCACCGCCGATATTTTTATTCCCTGCTTCGTCGACCAGCTTTACCCCGCCACCGCCATGCACATGGTGAAGGTGCTGGAGCGCGTGGGCGTCACGGTCAGGTACAACCCCAACCAAACCTGCTGCGGCCAGCCGGCCTACAACGCCGGCTACCTGCCCGAGAGCCGCGCCGTGGCCGGGAAATTCCTGGCCGATTTTGCCGCGCCAGTGGCGGCCGAAACGCGCTACATCGTCAGCCCTTCGGCCTCGTGCGTGGGCATGGTGCGCAACAGCTACACCGATTTATTTGCCGGCACGGCGCAGCAAAGCGCCTGCCGGGCCGTGCAGGGCCGCACCTACGAGCTGACCGAATTTTTGGTCGATGTGCTGGGCATCGGCGCCATTCCGGGCGCCCGGCTGGCGGGCAAATACACCTACCACGACTCTTGTTCGGCCCTGCGCGAGTGCGGCATCCGGGCGGCGCCGCGCCAGCTGCTCGACGGCGTGGCCGGCCTCGAACGCATCGAGCTGGCCGAAAGCACGACTTGCTGCGGCTTCGGCGGCACCTTTGCCGTGAAGTTTGAAGCCATTTCGGTGGCCATGGCCCAGCAAAAGGTAGAGCACGCCCTCGATACCGGCGCCGATTTCATCGTGAGCACCGACGTGAGCTGCCTGATGCACCTGGAATCCTACATCAAGAAGGAAAAGCTGCCGCTGCGCTGCCTGCACGTGGCCGACGTGCTGGCCAGCGGCTGGTAGCAGCAATGAAGGAGCAAAACGGAACGCCGGATGAGCATGACCGGAAAAAGAATTATTGAACACCATCCCATTTACAGCGGCTCTCAGGTCAGTGTACAGGGCGCGCCCGGGGAACCTCACGGGACCCTTGCGGGGCAGGCCCCTCACCAAAAGAGAGGGGAGCCAAACGACTGGTACATCATCCTGAACCGCTCTAGTACCTTTCTCTCAATTACATCGCGTGCAATATTATGTATCCGGCCGGCTTTCGCAGCAGCTGCTGTGGCTGGCCTGTCTGGCCGGGGTAGTGGGGCTGTTGGCGGCGCGGGCGTTGGTGGCCATCGCGCCCGTGGTGGGCGTGCTGGCGGTGCTGGCCAACCCGAATTTGCGGCGCGCTATTCCGAACTATTTCCGCAATGGCGCGGCCATGCGCGCCGCGGCGCTCGTGGTTTTTTTATTGATTAGCGGCTTTTATACGAGTGCGTTTGATACGTGGCGCCACGAGCTGTTTCGCAGCCTGACCTGGCTCGGGGTGCCGCTGGCTTTCACGCTGGCGGTGCCGCTCACGGGGCGGCAGCGGCTGGCGGTGGGGAGCCTGTTTGTGCTGGGAACCGCCGCCGTGGGCCTGGCCACGCTGGGCCAGTACGTGCTCGACCCTGCCCGCGCCAACGCGGCCTTTCGCATCGGCCAGAACATGCCGGCAATCACCCGAATTTTCCATATTTCGTTCGGCGTGATGCTGGCTTTGGCCTTCTTTTGGGGCTTGGTGATGCGCCGCAGCCGGCTGGCGGGGCCGGTGCTGCGCGCCGCGCTGATGGCGGCGGCAGTGGCGGCGGTCGTCACGCTGCACGTGCTGGCGTATCGCACGGGGCTGCTGGTGCTGTATGCCGGCCTGCTGGCGTATGCCGTGCGCCTGCTGGTGCGCCGGCAGCTGGCTCTGGGCCTGGGCCTGCTCGTGCTGCTGGCAGCGGGCCCGTGGGCGGCCTACCACACCCTCGAATCGGTGCGGCAGCGGACGGGCGGCACGGTCTGGGACCTGGAGCAGTTCACCCAGGGGCAAGACATCAACGATTATTCGCTGGCCCGCCGGCTGGCCGCGATTGAAACGGCCAGGGCCATTATCGGCGAGCATTGGCTGATTGGCGTGGGGCCGGCCGATACGCGCGCCGCCATGATGGACCAATACGACTGGAAGGACTTCGGGCTGCGGCCCGCCAACCGCGTCGAGGTGCACAACCAGTACTTACAGGCCCTGCTGGGCGGCGGGCTGCTGGGCCTGGGGCTGCTGCTGGCAGTGCTATTCTGGCCCCTGAGCCAACCGCGGGCGCGGCGCAACCCTTACGTCGGGTTCTTCATCCTCATCCAGGCCGCCGCCATGCTGGTCGATGCCGTGCTCGACCTGCAAATCGGCCTCAATCTTTTTGTGTTCGGCTACGGGTTTCTGGTTGTGAGCAATGAGCGGTTATCAATGAGGAATGAAGAATGAGCAATGAACAGTGAGCAGTTAGCAATGAGCAATTGTCATTGCGAGCGCAGCGAAGCAATCCGTCTTGGCATTGCGACTCGCCCTGAGTTGTGACACGCCCTTTCTGGGACCGGAAAAAGCCTCCTTTTTGGGCAGGGTCAGGGCTTATCACATTAGCAGGTGAGTCGCTGAGAACAGGACGGATTGCCACGGCCTCCGGCCTCGCAATGACACGATTCTCATTGCTCACTGTTCATTGCTAACTGCTCATCGATAATTAAAGCGCTTTTCGGATTCGCTCTTTCAGGCCTTCGGTGGCTTCGAGCAGCGGCAGGCGCACGGCGGCTCCGCACACGCCCAGGGCTTCCAGGGCGGCTTTTATGCCGACGGGGTTGCTTTCTTCGTACATCAGCGGGTTGAGGGGCAGCAGGCGAAAAAGGCCGTCGCGGGCGGTGGCGAAGTCGCCGGCGAGGGCGGCCCTGGTCAGGTCGGCAAAGCGTTTGGGGAAGGCGTTGGCCAGCACCGAGATGGTGCCT
>CAXTCS010000229.1:0-7216 GCA_964242365.1 uncultured Hymenobacter sp.
TCAATCCAGGTGGTGCGCTGCTGCGGCCGGCCGTCGCCGCTGAAGGTCAGGTCGCCGATTTCGGCGTTCAGCGGGTCGGAGTAGATGGTGACGCGCTCGTCGAACAGCTTTTCGCCCTTGCGGTTGCCGCCGCCTTTTTTGCTGAGGAAGCTGCGGCCCTCGTCGGCCGCGCGGGCGTCGAGGCTTTGCATCATGGCCCCGAGCAACGACGTGTCGACGTTGGACAGCAGCGCGTTGGGCTCCAAAACCACCGTGTATTTGCCGGGCTCGATGGCGCGGGCCTTCATCGAAGAAGCCGCTTTTTCGGCCGCTACGCGGGTGAGGCGGGCCGCGTCGAACTTGGCAACGTCGGTGTAATCGGCCGCCGCGTAGCCCGAGCCGGTGCCGTCGGGCGTGCGCACCGTCACCGAAAAGCCGACGTTGGAAACCTGCTGGTAAGCCTCCCGCCCTTTGGAGTTGCGCTGGGCCACGAAGCCCGCCGAGTCGTCGAGAAAGCCGGCCGAGCTGAGCTTTCGTTCGCCGCAGAGCGCCATGCTGGCCCCAATTTGCCGGGCGCGAAAATCGGGGTCGATGGCGGCCGTGGCGGCAACGAAAGAGCGGCTGCCGTCGAGGTAAGTCTGGGGGCCGAGCAGGGGCATGTATTCGGGGCTTTCGGGGGCGAGCTTGGCAATTTCTTCGGCCCGCTGCACGCAGCGCCGCAGGGTCGCTTCGTCAAATTCGTTGCAGGTGGCGATGCCGGCGCGCTTGCCAAACCGGCTTTCCACGGCCAGCGACACGTTATCGACCGCGCCGGCCGTGCTGATGGCGTTGCGCGCCGAGCGCACGTTGCCGCCCGTGCTGCCGTTGAGCGTGGCCTCGCACTCGTCGGCGGTGCTGTAGCTGAGAACTTTTTTAAGGATGGTTTGGGCTTCGTCTTTGGAGAGAATGGCCATTTTTTGCTGGGTTGATTGATTGATGTTCTGGCGTTAACCTCACCCCCTGACCCCCTCTCCCAAAGAGAGGGGGCACCGGTTTTGCTGCTGGCGTAATCGTCTGGCTCCCCTCTCTTTTGGAGAGGGGTTGGGGGTGAGGTTCTGCCGGCTACCCGATTTTCCGGGCCGTGTTAATCACGTTCACGCCATTGAACCGCGAGGTTGAGGAGCCGTGGCTTACGGCCGAGCTTTGCGAGGGCTGGCCCTTGCCGTCGTTGAAAAAGCCGGCGAAGCGGTAGTCCGACTCGTCGCACACGGCGGCGCAGGAATTCCAGAACTCCTGGGTGTTGGCCTGGTAGGCCACGTCCTCCAGCATCTCCGTGATTTTACCCTTCTCGATGGCGTAGAACACCTGCCCGCCGAACTGGAAGTTGTAGCGCTGCTGGTCGATGGAAAACGAGCCGTTGCCGGCGATGTAAATGCCCTTGTCCACGTTTTTAATCAGCTCGTCCACGCTCAGCTTGGCTTTGCCGGGCTGCAAGCTCACGTTGGGCATGCGCTGAAACTGCACGTCGGCCCACGACTGGGAGTAGCAGCAGCCGTCCGACTCGGTCTGGCCCACGATGCCGGCCTGGTCGCGAATCTTCTCGTAGTTCACCAGCATGCCTTCTTTGATGAGGTCCCAGCGCTTGGTTTTCACGCCTTCGTCGTCGTAGCCCACCGCCCCGAGGGAGCCGGGTTGCAGCTTGTCGGCCACGATGTTGACCAGCTTCGAGCCGTAGGGCAGCTTCTTGGCTTTCCACTCCAACGTGGCGAAGGAGGTGCCCGCGAAGTTGGCCTCGTAGCCCAGCACGCGGTCGAGCTCCAGCGGGTGGCCCACGCTCTCGTGGATGGTGAGGCCCAGGTGGTGCGGGTCGAGCACGAGGTCGTACTTGCCGGGCGTGACGGATTTGGCGGTCAGCTTTTGCTTCACTTGCCTGGCGGCGGCGGCGGCGTCTTCCAGCATGTCGTAGCTGTTGCGGTAGCCGACGACGTCGGAGCCGGCGGGGCCGGCAATTTTGTCGGCCGCCTGGGGCGTGAGGTACTCGTAGCCCAGGCCCATGGGCGCGCTCAGCGCCTGCCGCGAGCGGAATTTGCCGCTGGCCCGGTCGATGGCCGTGACGCTGAACGTGGGGAAAATCCGGTGAATGTCCTGGTCGATGTACGAGCCGTCGGTGCTGGCAAAGTACTTCTGCTCATTCACCTGAAACAGGGCCGAATTGACGAAACTGGCGCCGTTATCGGTGGCTTTGGCGTTGGCGGCGAGCAGCAATTCGACCTTCTGCGCGATGGGCACCGCAAACGCATTCTGCTGGATGGGCGCCTTCCAGCTCACTTCCCCGAAGCCTTTTTGGGGCGCCAGCTGCACCTGCGCTTTCTGCACTTTGGCGTTGGCCTGGGCAATCTGCACGGCCAGCTGGGCGGCCTTCGCCACGCCGGCTTCGGTCACGGTGTTGGTGGCCGCGAAGCCCCAGGTGCCGTTGGCGATGACGCGCACGCCCACGCCGTAGCTCTCGGTGCTGGCAATGTTCTGCACCTGCTTTTCGCGGGTGAAGATGCCCTGGTTGAGGTAGCGGCCGATGCGGACGTCGGCGTAGCTGGCCCCGGCGCTTTTGGCGGCGTTGAGGCCGGCATCGGCCAGGCGTTTTTTCAGCGCGGTGTCGGCGCCGGGTTCGAGCAGGCGGGCGGGGTCGACCGGCGTGCCGGCCAGGCCTGGGAAGCTGGGCAGGAAAAGGGCACCGGCCGCCAGGCTGGTGAGTCCCACAAAGTCGCGTCTTTTCAAAGGAAGGTAGGGTTTGGGAATACAAGAAGTAGATTTCGCAAAGATGGGCACAAATCTTAACCAAAAAGACAGCCCTCGGTCGATAACGTTGCGTTGATTATAAGCGAAGTAACGCGGAATTTCGGAATTTGAGTGTTCGCGCCGGCTGGCTTTCGGGTGGGCTTTTAGAAGCTGGGCCGTAGTGCCGCGCGCCGCGCCCGGCACTACGGCCCAGCAAAACCATCTTCTTAAACATCCAGGACTTCCGCAAAAAGACCAACCGCCAGCCCCGGAGGGGCGACCCGTCGGTAGTACTATTCTGATTAGCAGTGGCAACGCCCCAGCGGGGCGACCCACTGGCGTTGCGACCGTTTGGGCCGCCCCGCTGGGGCTTTACCGCTCGACATCAGGGCCTTACTACTACCGACGGGTCGCCCCGCTGGGGCTAAAAACGCGAAGGGTCGCGTAAGTCATAACCTCTTCCAAAGGCCTGCGCTACCTTCCCGCTTCAAACCCGCCCTGCCCATGCCCGTCGAAACCCACTACCGCGCCTGCAACCTCTGCGAAGCCATTTGCGGCCTCGAAATCACGCACGAAGCCGGGCACGTGCTCGGCATCGCGGGCGATGCGCGGGACCCGTTCAGCCGGGGCCACATTTGCCCCAAGGCCGTGGGCCTGAAGGATATTTACGAAGACCCCGACCGCCTGCGCCGCCCGCTGAAGCGCACGGCCACCGGCTGGGAAGCGGTGAGCTGGGACGTGGCCCTCGACGAGGTGGCCGCCGGCCTGCGCCAGCAGCGCGCCCGGCACGGGCCGCACGCCACGGCCTGGTACGCCGGCAACCCGAGCGTGCACAACTCCGGCACGCAGCTCGCGGCGCCGGGCTTCCTGCGGGCGCTGGGCTCGCGGAGCCTGTTTTCGGCCTCGTCGGTTGACCAGCTGCCGCACCATTTTGCCGCGTGGCAGCTCTACGGCCACCCGTTGCTGCTGCCCGTGCCCGACCTCGACCGCACCGACTACTGGCTGATACTGGGCGGCAACCCGCTGGTTTCCAACGGCAGCCTGATGACGGCGCCCGATGTGGCCAACCGCCTGAAAGCCATTCAGGCGCGCGGGGGCAAGGTGGTGGTCGTGGACCCGCGCCGCACCGAAACCGCCGCCCGCGCCGATGCCCACCACTTCATTCGCCCCGGCACCGACGTGTTTCTGCTGCTGGCAATGGCCCAGGTATTGTTCACCGAAAACCTGGTGCGCCCCGGTCGCCTGGCCGGGTTTACGGACGGCCTCGCGGAGCTGGGCGCCGCCGTGGCCGAGTTCACGCCGGAACGGGCCAGCGCCGTTACGGGCATCGAAGCCGATGTTATCCGCACGCTGGCGCGGGAGGTGGCGGCGGCCGGCCGGGCCGTGGTCTACGGCCGGGTGGGCGTGTCGGTGCAGGAGTTTGGCGGGCTGTGCCTGTGGCTGATTAATGCCCTGAACCTGCTGACCGGGCACCTCGACGAGCCCGGCGGCTACATGTTTGCCACGCCCGCGCTCGACATTCTGGGCAAGCCGGGCAGCTATACTAAGCACGACCGCTACCGCAGCCGGGTGCGGCAGGCGCCCGAGTTCATGGGCGAGCTGCCGGTGGCCTGCCTGGCCGAGGAAATGCTGACGCCCGGCGCCGGCCAGCTGCGCGCCCTGGTGACGAGCTGCGGCAACCCGGTGCTCTCCACGCCCAACGGCCCGCAGCTGGAAACCGCCCTGGCCGGCCTGGATTTCATGGTGTCGATTGACATTTACCTCAACGAAACCACGCGCCACGCGCACTACATTTTGCCGCCCGCCACGGGCCTCGAAACGGCGCATTACGACGTGTCTTTCCACGCGCTGGCCATTCGCAACACCAGCCGCTACTCCGAGCCGCTGTTTGAAAAAGGTGCCGGGGCGCGCTACGACTGGGAGATTTTTGAAGGCCTGCGCCAGCGCCTCGAAGCCGGCGACGCCTACGACGCGGCCACTGCGCCGCCGCTCGAAAACCCCGAAACCAAGCTTGATTTGGGCCTGCGCTACGGGGCTTACGGCCGCGCCGGCCTCTCGCTGGCGAAGCTGCGCGAAAACCCCCACGGCCTCGACCTGGGGCCGCTTCAGCCGCGCCTGCCCGAAGCCCTGCGCACCGCCGGCCAGCGCATTAACCTGGCCGCACCGCTCTTTCTGGCCGACCTGGCCCGCGCCCGGCGCGTGCTCGCCGCCCCGTCAATTCTAACTGATAATCAGCTCTTGTTGGTGAGCCGCCGCGAGCTGCGCTCGAACAACTCCTGGATGCACAACCTGCCGCGCCTCATCAAAGGCCGCAACCGCTGCACCCTGCAACTACACCCTGACGATGCCGCCGTGCGGCGCCTTAGTGATGGCCAGCTGGTGCGGGTGCGCTCGCGCGTGGGCGCCGTCGAGCTGCCCGTAGAAATCACGCCGGCCATCATGCCCGGCGTGGCCAGCATGCCCCACGGCTACGGCCACCACCGCCCCGGCACGCGGCTGGGCGTGGCCCAGGCCCACGCCGGCGTCAGCATCAACGACCTGACGGACGATGCCCGGCTCGACGTGCTCACCGGCAATGCGGCGCTCTCGGCCGTGCCGGTCTGGGTGGACGCTCTGCATTAATGAGGAATGAAGAATGAGGAATGAGGAATTGTGTCATTGCGAGGCCGAAGGCCGTGGCAATCCGTCCTGTTCTCAGCGACTACCCTGCTAATGTGACACGCCCTTTTGATGGACCGGAAAAAGCCTCTTTTTGGGCAGGGCCGGGGCTTGTCACGTTATCAGGTTGGTCGCTGAGAACAGGACGGATTGCTTCGTCGTGCCTCCTCGCAATGACCATTCCTCATTCCTCATTAAGCGCAGCGTCTACTTTGTGGGGCGCCAGCTGATGGTCATGCCTGGGGTGCCGTTGCCGAAGTAGGTGGGGGCCAGACCAACGTCGCGGCCGATGGACTTGCGGCCCCAGCGGTTGCGGTGGGTGAGGTAGGCCAGGTGGGCCGAGAGGATGCCGAAACCGGCGCCGGCCACCACGTCGCTCTGCCAGTGCTTGGTGTTAATCATGCGCAGGGCGGCCACGCCGGTGGCTAGCGTGTAGGCGCCAATGCCGTACCACTGGCTTTTGTCGCGGAACTCGGTGTGCACGATGCTGGCCGCCAAAAACGCCTGGGCCGTGTGGCCGGACGGGAACGAGAGGTTGTCGGAGCCGTCGGGGCGCTCTTCGCGGCTCAGGTACTTCACCGCGAAGGTGGACGCCAGCATGATGGCTTCGCCTTTGGCAATAATGAGCAGCGTGTTGACCCGGTCGTCGCGCGATTCGATGCCGGCCAGCGCCACGGCGCCCAGCTCCAGGTAGGGCGCCACAATCAGGATGTTGTCGACGTGGGTTCGGTAAGTGGGAAACAGCTTGTGAATGTCGCGGTTGGCGTCCTGGTTGGTGTAAAAGCCGCCGCCGTTGAACGTGTAGGCCCCGTAGCCGATGAGCACGGCCGGGATGATGCTGGCCCGAAATAGCTTGCTTTTATACCACCTGGCCTTCGCCGGGCCCGGCACGCCGGTCGGGTTCTCGTACTTGTGGGCAGTGTCGGCAGCGGCCGGTGTTGGATTGGGTAGAATCTGGGCATAAGCAGGGTTCAGGCTGCTTAGCAGGAGCATCAGGGCCGCGAAGCGAGTAAGCAAAAGGGAGCGCATGAGTGATTTTTAGGTAAGAGCAAAAGCAGTCGAGGGGCTAATACGGAGGCTTAACGCAAACGTAACGTCCAATTCTGTATAAAATCTTAAAAAATTGATGGTGATTTAGTTGGTCAAAAACAAAAAATCCCCGCTGTTGTGGCGGGGATTTTTGATGGGGAAGAGGCTGCTTAGGAATTTGCGAGAACCCCGGACCGTCATGCTTCGCTGCGCTCTGCATGGCGGTCCGGTTTTAACAGCCTATCCGGACAGGCACCTATTGCCACGAGCCGCCGAGGGCGCGCACCAGCAGCACGTCGTAGCGCAGCTGGGCGGCTTGGGTTTGGGCCAGCAGGCGGGCCGCGTCGAGGGTTTGGCGGTCGGCGTCGACCACTTCGAAGTAGTTGGTGAGGCCGCTGCGGTAGCGCACGTCGGTGAGGCGGCCGGCGCGGCGGGCGGCGCGCAGGGCGCGCTGCTGGGCCGCGAGCTGGGCGTTGCTCAGGCGCACGTCGGCCAGGGCCGTTTCCACGTCCTGAAACGCGGTGAGGGCCGCGCCGCGGTACTGCGCTTCCAGCTCGCGGTATTGGGCCTGGGCCAATTGCTCGTTGGCCCGCAGGCGGCCGCCGTTGAAGATGGGAATGGCAATGCCGCCGCCCAGGTAGTAGGTGTAGCCGTTGGTGATTTGCGGGAGCTTGGCCAGCGTGGCGCTTTGCGGGCCGATGTACCCGTTGAGCTGCACGGTGGGGCGGCGGGCCAGGTGGGCGGCGTCGGCGCGGGCATCGGCGGCGGCGAGCTGGCGCTCGGCGCGGCGCAGGTC
>CAXTCS010000230.1:0-7176 GCA_964242365.1 uncultured Hymenobacter sp.
GGCTGGCCGGGCGGCACGGCGCGCGGGCCCACACGCCTTCGCTCGACCCCAACGCGCCCAACCAGCCCGGCCTGGCCACCCCGCCCCTGCCGCCGACGGCCGCCGCGCCGGCCTTGGCGGCCGGGCGCCACGTGCTTGCGCACCCGCGCGTGCTGGTGCTCGATGCCGAAGCCGCCGACCGGCCGCTGCTGCGCCGCTACAAAACAAAAAGCACCGTGCCCGACTCGCTCGGCGCGCTGCGCGAGGTGCGCGAGCTGGTGCTGGCCTTGCAGGGCGACGCCTACCTCACGGCCTCGGCCGACGAGCTGCGCTGGACCCGCGACACCGTGCGCGTGCGCCTGTACGTGGGCGAGCGGTTCCGCTGGGCGTATTTGCGCAACGGCAACCTCGGCGATGGCCTGCTCACCCGCGCGGGCTACCGCGAAAAATTCTTTCGCCAGACGCCCTTTGTGCCCGCCGACTGGGCCAGGTTGCAGGAGCGGATTTTGGTTGAGGCCGAAAACCAGGGCTTTCCGTTTGCCACGGTCGGCCTCGATTCCATCCGCCTGAGCGGGCACGACATTGCCGGCCGCGTGGTGCTGAAGCGCGGGCAAGTGGTGGTGTTTGATTCGCTGCAAATCGTGGGCAACACCAAGACCAGGAAGCGTTTCCTGACCAAGTACCTTCAGATTTTTCCCAACCAGCCCTTCAGCCAGCAGCGGGTGGCGGCCGCGGCCCAGCTGCTGCGCCAGCTGCCCTACGTGAAGCTGCGGGCCGAGCCCGAAATACGCTTCGCCAGGGGCAGGGCGCGGGTGTATCTGCTGCTCGACGACCGGCCCAGCAACCAGTTCGACGCCATTGTGGGGGTTTTGCCGAATGCCAACACCGCCAAAACCGGCGTGCAGTTTACCGGCGACGTCACCATCAATCTGCGCAACCTGAAGGGCGGCGGCAAGCAGCTGGGCCTGCAATGGCGCAAAACCGACGCCCTCTCGCAACTGCTTGATGCGCAGTACGTGCACCCCAACTTCTTCGGCACGCCGCTGGAAGTGGCCGGCTTTTTCAACCTCTACAAGCAAACCGACGCGTTTCTTACCCTGCGGCCGCGCCTGCAAATCACCTACCCCACGGCGCGGGCCGGCCGCGTGAGCTTTTTTGCCGAGCAGCGCAGCTCGTTTTTGCTCAACCCCGACTCGCTGGCGAGCACGCTGCCCGCAAACATTGATTCCCAATACAACTCGTACGGCCTGGGCTACGCCTGGAACAGCCTGGACGACCTGTTTTTTCCGCACCGGGGCTACTTGCTGAACGCGCAGGGCGCCGTCGGCACCAAAACCATCACCAAAAACGGCGTGCTCAAACCCGAGCTTTACGACGGCGTGCCGCTGCGCTCGACCCAGTACTCGCTGGGCCTGCGGGCCGAACGCTACTTTCCGGTGAAGCGGGCGGGGGTGCTGCTGCTGCGCCTGCGCGGCGAAAGCCTGCTCAGCCCGCGCCTGTTCACCAACGACTTGTTCCGCCTCGGCGGCCTGAATTCGCTGCGGGGCTTCAACGAAAACCAGTTTTATACCAGCTCGTACGCCGTGGCCACGGCCGAGTTCCGGCAGTTTATTGGGGCTGATTCGTACGTGTTTTTGTTTGCTGACCAGGCCTACACGCGCCACGACGTGGCGAACGACCGCTACGCCGACCAGCCCACCGGCGTGGGCACGGGCCTGAGCTTTCGCACGGCGGCGGGCTTGTTTCAGTTCGTGTACTCGTTGGGGCAATCCGGGTACGCCCACCAATCTTTTGGGCTGAAAACGTCGAAAATCCACTTCGGGTTGACGAGTAGGTTTTGAGGCAAGGCGACCTGATTTGGGCTGAGGCCGGCCATTTCGTCCGTTATTAGCGGGCGAAAAAACGGTTTTCGGCCACTGTGGCTGACGTGGTAAACATCAGGCTGAAAAACGCGTCAATACGGCTGATATTCAGGCACTGTAAGTCCCGATTCAGATTGGTACACGGTTTGTCATAGCTGGTACGCAG
Source organism: uncultured Hymenobacter sp. (assembly GCA_964242365.1). Taxonomy (GTDB): domain Bacteria; phylum Bacteroidota; class Bacteroidia; order Cytophagales; family Hymenobacteraceae; genus Hymenobacter. The sequence goes on from CAXTCS010000230.1 coordinate 2,008, forward strand.
CCGCCCCTAAAACCGGCTCTTTATCATGAAATTTATCAGCCCGAAATTTATTCGTACCATCGCTCCGCAGCTTGACTTGCTCAACACCATTGGCGGCGGCGTGGCGCAGCCCCAGCTCCGCGTAGATAAGCGGCCGAAAGGCGTGACGCTGCGCGTGGCCATGCCCACCGTGTCGGCCGAGAATTTCCGCGTAGTGCTCAACCAGCAGAAGCTCACCGTATTGGGCGAGTACCGCCACGAGTCCACCGACCAGCTGGCCGCGCCGCTTTTCGTGCAAACCCTCGACCTGCCCGCTAACCTCGACCTCGCCCGCATCGACGCCGTGCACGAAGGCAACGAGCTGCGCGTGCGCATTCCCTACCTGAACCCCAGCGACCAGCAGCGCGAAATTGATATTCGCCACAACTAATAATCACTGATTTTTCGGATTTAAGCGGATTTCACGGATTTTGTAGTCGATTATCAGGCGCCTCAGCCACCGAAAAACAAAAAGGCTTGCCGCTTGGCAAGCCTTTTTGTTTTAAATAACTCTCCGTCTCATCAACCGAAGCGAAAATCAATCGACTACAAAATCCGTGAAATCCGCTTAAATCCGTGTTAATCAGTGATTGTGAAGAGGGGGATTATCAGCACGAAGCTCATGAGCAGGGCCAGGTAAAACCAGCCCATTATTTGCCCCCGGTAGCGGCGCGGCAGGCGGTTGCTGAGCACCAGCATGGCCGTGATGACCAGCGCCAGGTGGGCCACGAAAAACACCATTGTCTTTACCCAGTTGCGCACGATGGTGTTTTCGGGCTGGTACTGGTTGGCCTCGCCCAGGCCCGAAGTGAGGTAGCGCAGGCCGAAAAAGGCCGTTATTTCGAAGGCCAGAAAGAGCGCCAGGCCCGCCAGCAGCGCCGTTTTGGATGATTTTTCGGAGATGTCGGCCATGCGGGTTACGGGCGGGGCCGCCCCTGCACCTCGGCCGAGCGGGCTTTGATGTACAGCTCCTCGACCTTGGCGCGGGCCCAGGGCGTGCGCCGCAAAAAGCTCAGGCTGGACTTGATGCTGGGATTTTCGGCGAAGCAGTTCATGCGCAGGCGCGCGTCGAGCTCGGGCCAGCCGTAGGCGGCCACGAGGTAGGCCAGAATTTGGGCGAGCGTGACGCCGTGCAGCTCACGGATGAGGTGGCCGGATTCGTCGCGGGCGTCGGCAGTGCGGAGAAAAGACATCGAAATAAAAGGCAGCTGGAAGCGTAAAGTTCGCAAAAACCCGGCGCCCGGCGCACGATGGCGCCCGGCCGGGCGTTATTTTTGGGTTCCTCCGCCCCATGCCGCCCTCCCCCACCGTCACGTCTGCAACTGCTTCGCTCCGGCGCCCGGCCCCGCGTGGGCCGTGGCGGCGCGGGCTGTTGGCGGCGCTGCTGCTGGTGCTGGTGGTGGGCTGTGCCTATTACCTGCGCCACCAGGTGCAGTTGAACCGCTACGCCCGCCGGGCCTGGGCCACGCTCACCAGGGGCGGCCTCACGGGCCGCGAAAAAACCCCGCTGCTGGCCGGCTACTCGGTGCACGGCATCGACGTATCGGCTTACCAGGGCCGCATCGACTGGCCCGAGGTGGCCCGCAACCGGGTGCGGTTTGCGTTCATCAAGGCCAGCGAGGGTGCCACGCTGCGCGATTCCCGCTTTGCCCGCAACTGGCGCGAGGCCCGTGCGGCCGGCGTGCTGCGCGGGGCTTATCACTACTTCCAACCCAACCGCGACGGCCAAAGCCAGGCCGATTTGTTTGCCCGCACCGTGCCGCTGGCGCCCGGCGACCTGCCGCCCGTGCTCGACGTGGAAGCGGCTAATTTCCACGACGTGGCCGTGCTGCGCCGCGAGGTGGCCCGCTGGCTGCGCCTCATCGAGGCGCACTACGGCGTGCGCCCCATTCTGTATTCCAACCATAGCTTTTACCAGCGCCACCTCGCCGGGCATTTCGACGATTACCCGCTTTGGCTGGCCCATTACGAAGTGGAGCGGCCCACCCTGCCCCGCAGCAAGTGGATAATCTGGCAGCATTCGGACGAAGCGTACGTGCCCGGCATTCGGGGCGTGGTGGACTTCAACGTGTTTCAGGGCAATTTTGAGGCCTTGCAGGCCCTGCGCGTGCCGCTGGTTGCGGCGCCCCCGCCAGTGCCGGCCCGCCATTGACCACAAAAAAGCCGCCCGGCCCGCTGCATCCGAAGAAACAACTGAGCCGGGCGGCAAAATCAGGAGGCGCAAAAATTACATTTTGCTCTTTGCAGCCATTTTGGTGTGGTGCGCCATTTTGCCGTGGTGCATTTTTTTGCCGCTTTTGGCCATCATTTTGTCTTCTTTGGCCTCCTGTTTAGGAGTTTCCATTTTCTCTTCGGTTTTGGCATCCTTTGCCATCGGCTTGGTGCCTTGGGCATTGGCGCTGAAAGCAAAACCGGTGAGGGCGAGGGCGGCGGCGAGTTTGAGGGTATTGTTCATCTGGGGTTGGAAAATGGGTGAAGTTGAAATGTCCCGAAAGATTGTGCGTAATATTAAAGTTCAGATGAAGTTGAATCTAAAGGCCATGATTTTGCGAATTAATTGGCGGGGCGCCCAGCTGCTGCCGGCGCTGGTGCTGCTGGCCGTGCTGGCTTCGTGCAGCGGCAGCCGGGAGGTGGGCCGGGGTGCTGGCCCGCGCGGCGCCTACACCCAGAAAGGATTGGGGTCGTACTACGCCGACAAATTTGTTGGCCGGCCCACGGCCAGCGGCTCGACCTACCGGCCCGGCCAGATGACGGCGGCCCACAATACCCTGCCGTTTGGCACCCTTATTCAGGTAACCAATATGCGCAACGGCCGTTCGGTGGAAGTGACGGTGACGGACCGCGGCCCGCACACCAAGGGCTACATCGTGGATGTTTCGCGGCGCGCCGCCGTGCAGCTCGACATCATCGCGGCGGGGGCGGTGCCGGTGCAGCTCACGGTTATTAAGGCTGTTGGCGCGCCTTAGGTTTGTGGCGGCTGGCCTTTTTGCTCCTTTGAAACGCTATACTTTATGAACATTCGCAAAAAAGTACGCTGGGTTTTACCACCCGGCACGAGCCGCTACGCTGCCCTTGACCTGTGGGTACGTGCCGCCGAAACCCAGGGCTGGAGCGAAGCGGAGATTCAGTATGTTCTCGATGAAGTGGTAGAGGCCGAAGACGATGCGGCCGGCCTGGAGGTGCTGACCTGGTACACGGGGGACTGAGGCCTGGAGCTGCTTGGTGGGCGGTGGAACCTCACCCCCAACCCCTCTCCCGCGGAGAGGGGAGCCGAAGAGGATTTTACACCGCAGTGAAAGTGCTATAATTTATCGGCCGTAAGGTGTTTTTTTGGGCCGGCTGGGGCGTGGCCGCACGGCTAGCGGGGTTGCGGCACGGGGCGCAGGGCGGCCCGCAGCCAGGTGCCCGCCAGGGCCGCCAGCCCACCCGCCAGGCCCGCTACTAGGCCCGTGAGCAACAACAAACCGATGGCTGAGCCGCCGAGTGGCAGCAGCTGCGCCATGCGGTGGGCCAGCAAGCCGTTGTTTTGGTGCGACAGCCAGGCGGCGGGCAGCAGCCAGCTGAGGGCCGCTCCGCCGAACCCGGCCCAAAATCCCCCCTTGCCGGTGGGGGCCAGGCCAAAGCCGACGGCAAACGCGGCGACAGCCAGGCTCCACCACGGCCAGGCTAGTTGGGCGGCCGAGGCCAGCAGCAGGATGAGGAGCAGCAGGAGCCAGGGGTTACGCCGATTCATGCGGGCAAAGTAACGCGGCTGGAACGATAACGCCGGAAAATTGGGCGCTTTTGTCGTTGGGGTGGGTAGCGTGGACGCGGCGAGTCGGCGCGCAGGCCGGGCAACGCGCTTTTAAGGAAATTAAAAATGAGGAATTAAAAATTAAAAGCCTGGTCGTCAGATTTCTAATTTTTAATTCCTCATTTTTAATTCCTTTCATCAAAGCGGAACCGGCTTTAGGCGGCGGCCAGCACTTCGGCGTCGTTGTTGGCTGGGGAGTTTACGCGCTTGCTGATGACGTATTCCTGCATGGCGGCCGCAACGTAGGGCAGCAGCAGTTGCTGATGCGCGGCTAAACCCAAGCCGTCGTCGAGCCAGGCTTGCTCGGCGGCGCGGCTGGGCAGGATGACGGGCATGCGGTTGTGAATGCTGGCCATCAGGGCGTTGGGCTCGGTGGTGATGATGGTGAAGGTGGAGTGCAGCTCGCCGGTAGTGCGGTCGAGCCACTCGTCCCAGAGGCCGGCGAAGGCGAAGGGCTGCTCGTCGCGCAGCAGGATGCGGTGCGGCACTTTGCCCGCCGCCGTGGCCTGCCATTCGAAAAAACTATCGGCCAGCACCAGGCAGCGCCGCCGGCCCAGCAGCTGCCGGAACGAGGGCTTTTCGGCCAGCGTTTCGGCGCGGGCGTTGATGGGCTTGGGGCCGGTGGCGGGGTCGCGGCTCCAGGCGGGCACCAGGCCCCAGCTCAGGAGCTGAATCTGGCCGGGGGCAGCGTTGGTGATGATGGGCAGGCGCTGCGAGGGCGCGGCGTTGTAGGTAGTGGGCGCGGGCTCGGCGAAGGTGGCGTCGAAACGCTGCTCGATAGTCGGCGCGGGGGCGATAAAGGTGTAACGGCCACACATAGGACCACAGATTTAACGGATTTTAACGGATGAAACGGATTTTTTGTGGTTATTAATCGGTGGGCTGACTGAAGGAGTATTTACCGTAAAAAACCAACTAATAACCAATAGCGGAGCTTCAACACAACAAAAAGCCCCACCACGGCATTGGCCGCGTTGGGGCTTTTTTACGGAACCACGAGAAATCCGTTTTATTCGTTAAAATCCGTTGAATCAGCGGTAGAGCTGCTCGTAGTATTCTTTGGCCATGCGGCCCGACTCGAAGGCGGGCTCGACGTCTTTCATGGCGGTTTTTACCACTTTGAGGAAGTTTTTGGGCTGGTCGTAGTACAGCGGCACCACGGTGGTTTCGAGCACGTCGAGCAGGGCGGTGGCTTCGAGGTCGTCCTTCACGTTGTCGGGCAGCGTGACGTCGGCGATGGGGATGAGGAAGCCGTTTTCGCCGTCGCGGCAGAATTCGGGAATCCAGCCGTCGGCGATGCTCAGGTTGACGCTGGCGTTCATGGCGGCGGTCATGCCGCTGGTGCCGCTGGCCTCGCG
>CAXTCS010000231.1:0-7166 GCA_964242365.1 uncultured Hymenobacter sp.
CTCGTGGGCCACGACGGCGGCTCCGAAACCTACGTGCGCAACAAGGTGCTGGCCTGCGAGCGGGTGGGCTACGAATCGACGCTGCTGCGCTACGAGGCCGACATCACCGAGGCCGATTTGCTGGCCAAAGTTGATGAGCTGAACCGCGACCCGGCCATTGACGGCTTCATCGTGCAGTTGCCGCTGCCGGCCCACATCAACCCCGAAAAGGTCATCGAAGCCATCCGGCCCGAGAAGGACGTGGACGGGTTTCACCCCATGAACATCGGGCGGATGGTGGCAGGGTTGCCCGCTTTGTTGCCCGCCACGCCCTCCGGAATCGTGGAATTGCTGAGCCGCCAGGGCATTAAAACCAGCGGCAAGCACTGCGTGGTCATCGGGCGTTCCAACATCGTGGGTACGCCGGTTAGCATCTTGTTAGCCAAGAACCTGGACACGGCCAACTGCACGGTTACTTTATGTCATTCGCGCACCCGGAACCTGGCCGAAATCTGCCGGACGGCTGACATTGTGGTGGCCGCCATCGGCCGGCCCGAGTTTGTGACGGCCGACATGGTGCGGCCCGGCGCGGTGGTGATTGACGTGGGCACGACGCGCGTGCCGGACGCCACCAAGAAAAGCGGCTACACCTTGAAAGGCGACGTGAACTTTGCCGAGGTGGCCCCGCTGGCTTCCGCGATTACGCCGGTGCCCGGCGGCGTGGGGCCCATGACCATCGCGATGCTTTTATTGAATACCTTGCGCGCGGCCAAGGGCGAAATCTACCCGCGCTCGGCGGGCTGATTTTAGGAATATTTGGTTAAACTAGGGCGAACCCGTACTTTTAAAGTCCGGCGTTGGAACGGTGCGTCTTCTTGCCGGCGTTCTGGTTGCTCCGCTTCCGGATGCTATTTTTGTTATGATACCAGTGACTCTACTTTCTGCTGAAATTATTGCACCTTTTGGTGATGTTGCCGCGCCAGGGGCGGGGGCGATGCTGCCCGTGATGGAGCAGTTTTACACCATTCAGGGCGAGGGCTATAACACCGGCCGGGCCGCGTACTTTATCCGGTTGGGCGGCTGCGACGTGGGCTGCGTGTGGTGCGACGTGAAGGAATCGTGGGATGCCGACGCCCACCCCCGCCAACCCATCGCGCAGCTCGTGGCCGCCGTGCTGGAATACCCCGGCCGCGACGTGGTGATTACCGGCGGCGAGCCGCTGATGCACGACCTGGGCCCGCTCACGGCGGCGCTGCACGCCGCCGGCTGCCGCACCTGGCTCGAAACCTCGGGCGCGCACCCGCTGTCGGGCAGCTGGGATTGGGTGTGCTTGTCGCCGAAGAAGTTCAAAGCGCCGCTGCCGTCGGTGCTCGCCGCCGCCCACGAGCTGAAGGTGGTGGTGTTCAACGACCACGATTTTGCCTGGGCGGAAGAACACGCCGCCCTCGTGCCGCCCACCACGCGCCTGTACCTGCAACCCGAGTGGAGCCGGGCCGCCCGCATGACGCCCGCCCTCGTCGAATACGTGAAGCAGCACCCGCGCTGGCAGGTATCGCTTCAAACTCACAAATACCTTGACATTCCGTAGCTTACTCTATGCGTAGCTTTTCAGTGTTGGGGGCTCTGCGCCTCGGAATGGTGGGCTTGCTGTGGCTGGCCTCGGCGGAAATGGCCTGGTGCCAGCTGCCCCCCAAGGTGAAGACGCCCACCAACACCAAGGCCCGCGGCCTGCTGGAAAAGGCGCAGCAGCAAACCAAGGACCGCGACTTTCTCAAGGCCACGGAAACCTTGAACCAGCTCAACGAGAAATTCCCGTCGTTTGGGGAGGCTTTTCTGTTGAAAGGGTCGCTGCTGAAAGCCATGGGCGACAACCGCGGCGCGCTCGTGGCCTACCGCGAAGGCCTGGCTAAGGTGCCTGCCGAGGCGGTCCATTCCTCCGAATACCAATTGCTGGGCGATTTGGCCCTGAGCTATGGCGAGTACCAAACGGCGCTCGACGCCTACCGGCAGCTGCTGAAAGTGGCCCCGAAGACGCAGCGCAACCTGGCCAAGTCGGAACGCCAGCTGCGCACCTGCGAGTTTGCGCTCGACGCCATGCAGCACCCCGTGGGCGAAGCGCCCGTGGCACTGCCCGCGCCCATGAACAGCTTTAAGTTTCAGTATTTTCCGGCGCTCACCGCCGACAATCGATTCTTGCTGTTTACGGGCCGGCCGGCGGCCAGCAGCGGCGAAGACCTGTACGTGAGCCGGCAAAACAAAGACGGCTCGCTGGGCGCGCCCGTGCCGATTTCGCCGGCCATCAACACGAGCTACAACGAAGGGGCCGGCTCGATATCGGGCGACGGCAAAACGCTGGTTTTTGCCTCTTGCGACCGACCCAAAGCCATTGGCAACTGCGACTTGTACATTTCGCGCCGCACCGGCAACAACTGGAGCGCGCCCGTGAACCTGGGCACCAACGTGAATTCTACGGAATGGGACTCGCAACCTTCGCTTTCGGCCGACGGGCGCACGCTGTATTTTACCTCGACCCGGCGCGGCGGCCAGGGCCAGGAAGACATTTACGTGACCACCCTGCAACCCGACGGCAACTGGAGCGCGGCCCACAACCTGGGCACGCCCGTGAACACGGCCGGCAAGGACATGGCCCCGTTCATTCACGCCAGCGGCACCACGCTCTATTACGTCACCGATGGGCTGGTGGGCATGGGCGGGCTCGACGTGTTTCGGTGCGAGAAGAACGCGGCCGGCAGCTGGAGCGAGCCCCGCAACCTGGGCTACCCGCTCAATACCTTCGAAAACGAGGCCTCGCTGTTCATTACTTCCGACAACCAGAAAGGGTTTTGCTCGCGCAGCCGCGCCAGCGACGAAGCGCCCGGCGGCTACCGGCTGGCCCGCGAGCGGCCCGTTGAGCTGTTCAGCTTTGCGGTGCCCGCGCCCGTGAAGGCCCGCGAAACCAGCACCTACACCCAAGGCCGGGTTTTTGATGCCAACACCAAAAAGCCCCTCAAAGCCGAGGTGAAGCTCTACGACCTCGACACCGACGTGCTCACGCAATTCGTGACTTCCGACCCCGAATACGGCGATTATACCGTGGTGCTCAACGAAGGCCACCACTACGCCATGTACGCGGCGGCCGACAAGTACCTGCTCAAAAGCCTCAGCTTCGACTATTCCGACCAGCACACCTTCAACCCCACCGCGCTGGATATTTACCTGGAACCCGTGCGCTCGGGCCGCAGCGTGGTGCTCAACAACCTGTTTTTCGACACCAATAAGTACGACCTGAAGCCGCAATCGCGCACCGAGCTGAACCGGCTCATCGAGTTTTTGCAGCAGTACCGCGACGTGCAGATTGAAGTGTCGGGCTACACCGACAATGTGGGCACGCCGGAATCCAATTTGCAGCTGTCGCAGCGCCGGGCGCAGTCGGTGGTCGAGTACTTGTCGGGCCACGGCATTTCGCTCACCCGGCTGCGGTCCAAAGGCTACGGCGAAGGCCATGCGCTGGCCGCCAACGATACCGAAACCCACCGCCAGCTGAACCGCCGCATCGAGCTACACATTCTTTGAAACAGTTTGCGCTGGCTGGCCTGAGGTAGAGACGCAAGTATGCGTCTCTACCTCAGGCCAGCCAGCGCAAGTAGTACCTGGGTTGCTCAGCGCCTTTTAAACGCAGCTGTCTGATTTGGCTTGTTTACTTAAAGTGTTGCTTTAAATAAGTGAAAATATAATAGCATTTGTGCGTAAAAAAATATGGCTCGCCCGTTGGCGGGCTTTTTTTTTGTCTCATTGCGCAGTTTTTGTGTTCGATGCAAATTATTAAAAATGAGATGTTTATGCTGGATAACAAAAATCAATCAATTAAAAAAGTGCCAAAAATAATATTTTTAGTTCAACAAAATATATTGCTTACGTTTGGTCTGGTCGAACACTACTGATTTGACTATTCACCCCATTTTTTCACCATCACCCCCCAACCCATGAAAAATTTATTCCTGGCTACTTGCATTGCTGCGGGTGTTAGCGTGGCCCCGGCGGCCGTCGCGGGCCCCGGCGACGGGTCCTATTCGTCGGCCATGATGAGCCGCGCCACCACGCTCACCCGGGCCATGGCGCGCCGCATTCATTTCAACGAAGCCCAGTACCTGGCCGTGAAGCAGCTGCACCTCAACATGCTCACCGAGCGCCGCGACATGGAAATCCTGCTCAACGGGGCCAGCGCCGAAGAGCGCGATACCCAACTCGCCCAGGCCCAGCAGCGCTACGAAACCGAGCTGAGCAACTTGCTTCAGCCCAAGCAACTGGTGGCTTACCACGCCTTGCGCACCAACTTTACCGCGCACCGCCTGAAATAGGGGAGGACAACCTTCCCGGCCGGACACGAAAAAGCCCGCTCCAGAGAGCGGGCTTTTTGTTTGCTAAGTACTCGCGCATAAGTAGTCGTATTGTCATGTCGAGCGTAGCCGAGACATCTCGCGTGGGGTAGTAACTCAATCGAGTGGATTACTGCTGCACGCGAGATGCCTCGGCTACGCTCGACATGACCTTCTTTCTGGTGCGCTTACTTATGCACCACCATTTAATCGCTGACAGGCTAGCGGGCGCTCATGTCTTTGTAGTCGCGCTCGAGCTCGCCGGTATAAATCTGGCGGGGGCGGCCGATGGGCTCCTTGTTTTCGCGCATTTCTTTCCACTGGGCAATCCAGCCGGGCAGGCGGCCCATGGCGAAAATCACCGTGAACATCTCCGTCGGGATGCCCAGGGCCTTGTAAATGATGCCCGAGTAGAAGTCCACGTTCGGGTAGAGCTTGCGCTCGACGAAGTAGGGGTCGGTGAGGGCGGCTTGCTCCAGCTCCTGGGCGATTTTCAGCAAGGGGCTGTCTTGCAGGCCCAAGGCTTGCAGCACTTCGTCGGCAGCCTTTTTGATGATGGTGGCGCGGGGGTCGAAGTTCTTGTAGACGCGGTGGCCGAAGCCCATGAGGCGGAACGAGTCGTTCTTGTCCTTGGCTTTGTCGACCCATTTTTGGGTGTTGCCGCCGTCGGCCTGAATGGCTTCGAGCATTTCCACCACTTCCTGGTTGGCGCCGCCGTGCAGCGGGCCCCACAGGGCGTTGATGCCGGCCGAAACCGAGCCGTAGAGGCTGGCGTTGGCCGAGCCCACGAGGCGCACGGTGCTGGTCGAGCAGTTCTGCTCGTGGTCGGCGTGCAGGATGAGCAGCTTGTTGATGGCGGCCACCACTACCGGGTTGACTTCATACTTCTCGGTGGGGAAGCTGAACATCATGTACAGGAAGTTGGCGCAGTAGTCGAGGTCGTTGCGCGGGTAGATGAGCGGGTGGCCCACCGAGTTTTTGTAGCTCCAGGCGGCGATGGTCGATATTTTGGCCATCAGGCGCACGATGTTCAAATCCAGCTCTTCCTTGCTGATTTCGGGCGCGATGCTTTTGGGGTAGAACGCGGTGAGCGAGCACACCAGCGACGAGAGGATGCCCATCGGGTGGGCCGACGACGGGAAGCCGTCGAGAATCTTGCGGATGTCCTCGTGAATGAGGGTGTGCTGGGTAATCTGGTATTTGAAGCTGTCGAACTCGGCCTGGGTGGGCAGGGCGCCGTAAATCAGCAGGTAAGCGACTTCGAGAAAGCTCGACTTTTCGGCCAGCTGCTCGATGGGGTAGCCGCGGTAGCGCAAGATGCCTTCTTCGCCGTCGAGAAAGGTGATGGCGCTTTTGGTGGCGCCGGTGTTTTTGTAGCCCGAATCGAGGGTGACGTAGCCGGTCTGGTCGCGCAGCTTGCCGATGTCAAACGCCTTTTCGTGTTCGGTGCCTTCAATGACGGGCAACATAATGGATTTGCCGTCGAGGATGAGTTCAGCAGATTCTGCCATGGGCGGGGGTGTTGAGGGGGAAATTCGGTGCGAAACTAACGCATAAGCCGCAAGCCGGGAAATTTCCGGGCCGGTTGCGCCGGCTTAAGTACAAGGGAACGGGGGCGGAGGTTTGAGAAAAAAGGGCGTCCGGCGAGGATTCGCTACTTTCCGATGCAGAACTGGGTGAAAATGCTGGTGAGCAAATCTTCGGAAGATATTTCGCCGGTAATCTCGCCCAGGGCGGCCAGGGCGTGGCGCAGGTCGGCGGCCAGCAGCTCGGTGCCGTAGCCGGAATCGAGGCCCGCTTGCACGGCCGCCAGGTGCGCGGCGGCGGTTTCCAGGGCCCGGGCGTGCCGGACGTTGGTGACGATGGTGGCGGAAGCCGTGTTGGCCAGGCCGGCGCCCCGCACCTGGGCCACCAGGGCCGCTTGCAGCGCTTCGAGGCCTTGGTTCTGGCCGGCGGCCAATAATACGAGGGGCGTTTCGGCGGCCAGCAGCGGGGGGTTGGACCGGAAATCGGCCGTAAAATCGGAGGCTGCCGCGGCGGTGGCCAAATCGGTTTTGTTGCCCACGGCCAGCACCGGCAGGTTCAGGCCCGCCGTCAGCTCCCGGATTTCGGCCCCGACCTGGGCCGGGGTCATCTCCGTTAAATCGAATAAATAAAGCAGCAAAGCGGCCTGGCGCACGCGCTGGCGGGTGCGGCGCACGCCGATGGCCTCCACCTCGTCGGCGGGATTGTCGCGCAGGCCGGCGGTGTCGACGAAGCGAAACCGCAGGCCGTCGACGCTCACTTCGTCCTCGATAAAGTCGCGGGTGGTGCCGGGAATGGCCGACACGATGGCGCGCTCCTCGCGCAGCAAAGCGTTGAGCAGCGTGGACTTGCCCGCGTTGGGCCGCCCGGCAATCACGGCCGTGATGCCGTTTTTGATGACGTTGCCGAGCTCAAACGAGCGCAGCAGGCCGGCCACCACGCCGCGCACTTCGGCCAGCAGCCGGGCCAGGCCGGTGCGGTCGGCAAATTCTACGTCTTCCTCGCCAAAATCCAATTCGAGCTCAAGCAGCGCGGCAAACTTGATGAGCCGGGCGCGCAGCTCGCGCAGCTCCTGCGAGAAGCCGCCGCGCAGCTGGTTCAGCGCCCCGCGGTGGCTGAGGGCCGAGTCGGCGGCGATGAGGTCGGCCACGGCTTCGGCCTGGGCCAGGTCCATGGCGCCGTTCAAAAAAGCGCGCTTGGTGAACTCGCCCGCTTCGGCCAGGCGGGCGCCCTGGCGCAGCAGCAGGGCCAGCACCTGGCGCACCACGTAGTCGGAGCCGTGGCAGC
>CAXTCS010000232.1:0-7098 GCA_964242365.1 uncultured Hymenobacter sp.
ACCCGCACGGCCAGATTTGGGCCCAGCGCACCGTGCCCGGCGAGCCCGCCAAGGAGGGGGTGCAGCAATTGGCCTATTTCCAGTCGCACGGCCGCACGCTGCTCGCCGATTACCTGGCCCTTGAGCTGGAAAAAAAGGAACGGGTGGTGCTCGAAAACGAGCATTTCGTGGTGCTGGTGCCGTTCTGGGCCGTGTGGCCCTTCGAAACGCTGGTGGTGGCCCGCCGCCCGGTGCAGGACATTGCCCAGCTCACCGCCGCCGAGCGCGACGCCCTGGCCGACATCCTGCGCCGCCTCACCATCCGCTACGACAACCTGTTCAGCATCTCCTTCCCGTACTCGGCCGGCCTGCACCAGCGCCCCACCGACGGCCAGGAACACCCCGAATGGCACCTGCACATGCACTTTTACCCGCCGCTGCTGCGCTCGGCCACCGTGCGCAAGTTCATGGTGGGCTACGAAATGCTCGGCAACCCGCAGCGGGATATCACGCCCGAGTTCAGCGCCGGGCGGCTGCGCGAGCTGTCGGAAGTGCATTACAAGGCAGCGGCCGCGCAGTAAAAGAACGTCGTGCAGGAGAACGTTCTACAGAAGAACGTCAGGCAGGAGAACGTCAGATAAAAGAACGTCATGCAGAGCGCAGCGAAGCATCTTGCTCGGGGTAGTAATCAATTGCTACCACAACGAAGCGGGCAAGATGCTTCGCTGCGCTCTGCATGACGTTCCATCCGACCGGCTACACAACGCCCTCCCCAGCGCCTTCCTCCACGCGCCATTGCCCGCACATTCCGGCCAGCCTGTACTTTTGAGCGTCTAATCACCAGCTCTTCCCTTTGCCTTGGCCAAAAAACGCGCTTCCATCTCGGACATTGCCAAGGAGCTGAACCTCGCCGTTTCCACCGTTTCGCGGGCGCTGAGTGGCCATTCGCGCATCAGCGAGGCCACCCGCCAGCGGGTCTGGAAGCTGGCCGAGCAGCTCAATTACCAGCCCAACCACCTCGCCGCCGCCCTGCGCAAAGGCCGCAGCAACACGCTGGGCGTCATCGTGCCGCACATCGACGGCCACTTTTTTGCCCTGGTGATGAAGGGCATGGAAGCCGTGGCCAACCAGGCCGGCTTCAACGTGATGCTCTGCCAGTCGAACGAGGACTACGAGCACGAGAAAAAGAACATCGAAACGCTGATTAACGCCCAGGTAGAAGGCATTTTGGTGTCGCTGGCCCGCACCACGCGCGACTTCAAGCACTTCGAAAAGGTGCGCAAGCGCGACGTTCCGCTGGTGTTTTTCGACCGCATTCTCGACGGGGCCGACGTGAGCGCGGTGGTGCTCGACGACTTTCAGGGCGGCTATCAGTCGACGAAGCACCTGCTCGACCAGGGCTGCCGCCGCATCGCGCATTTTGGCGGCCCCCAGCACCTCAACATCTACAAAAACCGCTACGCCGGCTACCGTCAGGCGCTGCTCGACCACGGCATTGCGCCGGAAGCCGAGCTGGTGATTTTCAGCGACATGAAGATGGAGGACGGCACCCAGGGCATGCAACAGCTGCTGGCGCTGCCCCAGCGGCCCGACGCCGTGTTTTCGGCCAGCGACTTCTCCATCGTCGGCGCCTTGCAGGTGCTGAAAGAGCGCAAGCTGCGCATTCCCTACGACCTGGCCCTGGCCGGCTTCAGCAACGAAACCTTCACGTCCCTCACCGAGCCCATGCTTACCTCCGTCGACCAGCGCTGCGAAGAAATGGGCCAGGCCGCCATGCGCCTGCTGCTCGAAATGGTGCGGGAGCGCGGCCAGCGCCAGCCCCCCCGCAAAATCGTGCTCCAACCCGAGTTGCTGCCGCGCGAGTCGTCGCGCTGGCGGCAGATTTCAATTGACAATGAGCAATGAGCAGTGAGCAATGAGCAATGAGCAATGAACAATGGCCGGGCGCAACAAGGCCGATTTGGAGCCCCAGCGGGGCGGCCCATCGGTAGAAATAAGGGGCTAAAGGAAGTGTTAAAGCTCCGTAGGAGCGACCCAATCTGAAGCAACGGTTTTTGGGTCGCTCCTCTGGAGCTTTGTCATCCCTCATCTGGTTATTTTCTACCGATGGGCCGCCCCGCTGGGGCTCCAAATCGGCCTTATTGCGCCAACCCGTCGTTCATTGCTCATTGATAACTATCAATTGAAAGACTACCTGCTTTTCGTTGATACCGAGACCTCGGGGATGCCGCGCGACTGGAGCCAGCCGTATTCCAGCCGGCGCAACTGGCCGCACATCGCGCAGCTGGCCTGGGTGGTGTGCACGCCCGACGGCCAGGAAATCAAGGCCGAAAACCACTACATCCAGCCCAGCGACTACGACATGAGCCCGGCCGCCGGCAGCGTGCACGGCCTCACGCCGGAGTTTTTGCGCGCCCACGGCCAGTCGCGGCACGCCGTGATGCAGCGCTTGCGGCGCGACTTGCTGCACTACCAGCCGCTGGTGGTGGCGCACTTCATGCAGCTCGATTTTCACATGGTGGGCGTGAGCTTTCACCGGGCCGGGCTGCAAAACCCGCTGGTCGGGCTGCCCACCTTTTGCACCATGCGGGCCACGGGCGGCCTGCTGCGCCGCCCCAGCCAGGGCTTTTTGCGCCTGGGCGAGCTCTACCAGCGGCTGTTTCATGAGCCCCAGCCCCGCGAGCACGACGCGCTGGCCGATGCCCGCGCCGCCGCCCGCTGCTACTTTGAGCTGCGCCGGCAAGGCGCCATCACCGCCGCCACCGTGGCCGCGCAAGCGCCGCTGGAGCCGCCGACGGGCCCGGTTGCGGCGCCGCCCAAAGCGTTGCGGGTGGCCGGGTGGGCACTGGCGCTGCTGGCGTTTTTGCTGGTGGCGTGGGTAGTTTCTCGTGGCGTGCAGTAGCCCCGGTGGGGTGTCCGCATCAAAATTTCCCGCAGTGTCCCGCAGTGTTGAAACCGCAGTGTCGCGCAGTGTTTTTTCCGAACGACACTGCGCGACACTGCGGTTTCAACACTGCGGGACACTGCGGGAAAGCCGGTGGGTCAGTTTGGTACGGAAACCCTGCCGGCGGGCCGACATTTGTTGCGCGAATGCTGCCCCGCCGGGGCCAACGTTCGGCTCCGGCAACGGAAATAACCCCTTACCCCATGTCCGAAAAACTCGATTTCCTCCGCACGGTCGCGCCCTTCGACCTGCTGCCTGAGGATGTGCTGGCCGAAGTGGCCGAGGGCCTGGACGAAGTGCGCCACCCCCGCGAGGCCATCATCTACTACCAGGACGCGACCAAGCTGCGCGGGCTCGACATCGTGGTGGAGGGCGAGTACGAGACGTTTTTCTACGACAGCCAGCAAAACCGGCGGGTGGTGGAGCACAGCCGCCGGGGCGAGTGCTACGGCGGCATCTCGCTGCTGCTGAACAAGAAAAAGTCGCTGCGCACGGTGCTGGCCCGCAAAAATACCCGCGTGTATTTCCTGCACCGCCGCGAGTTTCTGGCCCTGTGCCAGGGCTACGAGGGCTTCTTTCACTTCTTCACGGCGCGCTACGGGCAGCGGATGCTGAACGAGGAATACGCCCACTTTGTGCGGCCCGCAACCAGCGCCGGCCAGAGCTACCTGGCGTCGGACCAGCTGTTTTCGCGCCGCATCGAAACCCTCGAAATGCGGCCGCTCGACGTGTGCGCCGCCTACACGCCCATCCACGAAGTGGCCCGGCGCATGGCCGCCGCCCGCACCAGCTGCTATTTCATCACCAACGCCGACGAAAACGGCCACGTCATCGGTTACGTCACCGATATTACGCTGCGCGACAAGGTGGTGGCCCGCCTGGCGTATGTCCGCCTGCCGGCCGCGACCATCGTCGACGCGCCGGTGGTCAGCATCAGCTCGCGGGCCTTCGTGTACGAAGCTATTTTGCTGATGTTCCGGACGAAGACGCGGTATTTGCTGGTCGAAACCGATGGCGAATACGTGGGCTTTCTGAGTCGGAACAAGCTGCTGACCGACGACCAGGCGCAGTCGCCGTTCATCTTCATCCAGTCGGTGAAGCAGGCCCAGGCCGTGCCCGCGCTGAAGCGCCGCTGGGAGCAGGTGCCCGAGATGGTGTACCAGCTGCTGAACCGCGGCGTGAAGCCCGAAATCGTGAACCAGGTCATCACCACCGTCTCCGATACCATTGCCCTGAAGGTGATTGAGGGCGCCATTGCCGGGCTGGGGCCGCCGCCGGCCCGGTTCGTGTACATGGTGCTGGGCAGCGAGGGCCGCAAGGAGCAAACCCTGCTCACCGACCAGGACAACGCCATTATTTACGAAGACAAGGCCAACGAGCAGCGCGAGCGGGTGCGCGCCTACTTCCTGCAATTTGCCGAGCTGGTGAGCGACCGGCTCAACGCCATCGGGTTCAGCTACTGCGAGGGCGGCTTCATGGCCAAAAACCCGAAGTGGACGCATTCGCTCTCGCACTGGAAGCGCAACTACGTGGCGTGGATGACCGACTCGAACCCCGAAGCCGGCCTGCGGTTCGCCGCCTCGTTCGACTGCCGCTACCTCTACGGCGACGCCACCATCATGGACGAGCTGCACGACTTTCTGGCCGCCGAGCTGGCGCAGCCCCGCGAGCGGTTTTTCCACTACATGGCCGTGAACGCGCTGCAATACGAGCCGCCGCTCACGTTTTTTCGCAACATCCGCACCTTCGCCCACGGCGCGCAGCAGGTGTTCAACCTGAAGAAAACCATGTCGCCCATCGTCGATTTGGTGCGCATGTACGCCCTGAAGCACCGCATTTTCGCCACCAACACCGGCGAGCGGCTGGAGGCGCTCAAGGCCCTGGGCATCTTCACCGAGCGCGAGGCCCAGGAGCTGCTGCAATCGTACTACTACCTCATGGGCGTGCGCCTGAAAAAGCAGGCCGCGCAAATCATCAGCGACAACGTGGCGCCGGATAACTACCTCGACCCCAAAACGCTGACCAATGTAGAGCAGGCGACCCTGAAGGAGATTTTCAAGGTCATTGCCGACTTTCAGCTCAAGATTAAGGTCGGGTTCACGAAGTCGCTGGGGTAGGACCTCACCCCCTGACCCCTTCTCCTGCGGAGAGGGGGAACCAGTCACGCACCGTACGGAATCGTCAGGCTCCCCCTCTTTTTTGGAGAGGGGGCTGGGGGGTGAGGTCCTGTCCGCGCCGTACTTTGCGGCCTTTCGCCGCCTATTCTTTCCAATGAAACCCACCCACCTCGCCACCGGCTTCCTGCTCGCCCTCGGCCTGCTAAATGCCTGCCAGACCGCCAAGCCCGCTGCTCCTGCTACCGCCGCCGTTCCCGCCGAAATGAAACCCATCTGGCAATCCGAGGCCTACACGCTCTACCCCGACCGCGTGGTGCAGGGCAAGTACGAGGCCCGCGCCCTCTCGGCGACCGAGCTGGTTTCCAACTACCAAAGCCCGGTGAATGACCGGCAGAGCCCGCGCGTCGAGTTCAAATTCAGCATTAATGGGAAGGACAATGAGATGGCGGCGGGCCTTAATCACCTGCTCGTGGCCGTGCCCCGGCCGGGCGGCGGGGCCGTGGAAACGCCGGCCATCGTGTTTGGCCAGCGCTACGTGGACGCCACCCCCGCGCCGGCCGATGCTTACCTGGCCCCAAATACGCCCGTTAAAATCAGGCTGGATTTGCGGCCCGTGCTGGCGGCGTTTAAGCAGCAGGGGTTTTACACGACTTTCAAGGGCGATAAGCTTTACCAGCAGGATTTTAAGCACGTGTACGTGGCCGGCGGCACGGCCCCGCTGAGCTGGGACTTCGACAACCTGACGAACAAGCCCGAGCTGGAATTGAAGGACGCGGACGGCGACGGCGTCTACGAGGTGACGCTGACGCTGAACCAGCCCGCCGCCGCCAAAACCACCGCCGCGAGCTGGAAAAAGGCCCTTGATACGTCGGATTTCCCCCAATACTCCTCCGATTACCCGCTGGCCGACGCCCTTTATAACCTGGCCCTGGAAGAAGCCCGCCGCGCCGTGGAGCCGGACAGCACCTTCCGCACCGGCAAGGAGTGGGCGGGGGTGTGGACGCGCGACGTCAGCTACAGCATCATTTTGGCGCAGGCCAGCTTGCAGCCCAAAGTGGCCATGAACAGCCTGTTGCGCAAGGTGAGCCCGGCCGGCCGCATCATCCAGGACACGGGCACGGGCGGGGCGTATCCGTGCTCGACCGACCGCATCGTGTGGGCCACGGCGGCCTGGGAAATCTACCAGGCCACCGGCGACGAGGCCTGGCTGCGCCGGGTGTACCCCATCATCAAGCAAAGCATTGCCGACGACCGCCAGAACGCCTACGACCCCGCCACCGGCCTGGTGCGCGGCGAGTCGTCGTTTTTGGACTGGCGCGAGCAGACGTACCCGCGCTGGATGCAGCCGGCCGACATTTACCAGAGCGAGAACCTGGGCACCAACGCCGTGCACTACCAGGCCAACATCGTGCTGGCCCAGATGGCCCGCCAGCTCGGCGAAACCGCCGTGGCCACGCAGCACGAGCAAGCCGCCGCGAGCATCAAAGCGGGTATCAATCAGCACCTTTGGCAGGAAAGCGCGGGCTACTACGGCCAGTATCTCTACGGCCGCAAGTTCCTGTCGCTCTCGCCCCGCGCCGAGGCCTTGGGCGAGGCGTTGAGCGTGTGGTTTGGCATCGCCGATGAGGCGCGGGCCAAGACCGTAGTAAGCCGCACGCCGACCACCGATTTCGGCATTTCGTGCATCTACCCGCAGATTCCCGGCATCCCGCCCTACCACAATAATGCGGTGTGGCCCTTCGTGCAGAGCTATTGGGCGCTGGCCGCCGCCAAGACCGGCAACGAGGCGTCGCTGACCGAAAGCATGGCCGCTATTTACCGCCCGGCGGCGTTGTTTCTCACTAATAAAGAGAATTTTGTAGCGCAGAATGGCGACTTCGCCGGCACGCAGATTAACAGCAGCAACATGCTCTGGAGTCTCTCGGGCAGTATCGGCTTGGTGTATAAAGTTCTGTTCGGCATGCACTATGAGGCCGACCGGCTGGTATTCCAGCCCTTCGTGCCGCAGGCCTTCCAGGGCGACCGCAAGCTGACCAATTTCAAGTACCGCAAAGCCGG
>CAXTCS010000233.1:0-7085 GCA_964242365.1 uncultured Hymenobacter sp.
CGCCGGCAAAGCGCAGGCCCGTGATGCGGTGCTGGGCCACGGCGTGGCTGCTCACTTCCATGCAGGCGTGGGTGCAGCCGGCGGCCACCATGCGGGCCAGCAGCGCATTCAGCCGAATGGCGTCGGGCGTGGTGTGGGTCGAGGGAATTACGTCCTCGTCAATCTGATTCTGCACCGTGCTCAGCAGGCCTGCGTGGTAGCCGAGCTCGCGCAACAGCTTGTGCAAGAGCGTGGCGCAAGTCGTTTTGCCGTTTGTGCCGGTGATGCCGATGAGCCGAAGCTGGCGCGACGGGTGCCCATAGAACGCCGCCGCGACGTGGCCCAGCGCCGCCGCGCTGTTTTCGACGACGACATACGCCGTGGCCGGGTTCAGCTCCGCCGGCAGCGCTTCGCAAATCACGGCCGCCAGCCCCTTCCCCACCGCGGCTTCGATAAAATGATGGCCGTCGGTGGCCGTGCCCCGCAGGGCACAAAACGCCACCCCCGGCCCGGCCTCGCGCGAATCGAGCGTGAGGCCGGTAACGGGCATGTCGGCAGGGCCGTGCTGCGCGAGCACGGCCACATCGGTAAGCAGGGAAAAGAGCGGCAGGGAAATCACTTCGTTGGCAGTCAGTATTCGGGGTAATTGGTTTTGGCCCAGCCCCGGCCTAAGCGCGGCGGGTGGTTGGCTTGGCCGGAGCTGTCGGCTTTTTCAAATTCCTGGGGGTTGCTTTGTCGGATGCGGCCCCGGTTTTGGACGATTTCCGACCGGCTGCGGTTGGTGCGGCTTTGGCTTTATTCTTGGCTGTTGCGGGCTTGGCAACGGGACCGGAAATACCGGCTTTTTTATCGGCCTGGGGCTTAGCGGTCGGCGGCATCACCTTGGCCTTTGCAGATGTAGCAAACGGCTTGGCCGCCGCCGGGGCCACGGGGTCGGGGTCGGCGGGGGTCAGCAGCTTGTTTTCGGCCAGGTCGGTGTGCTCGGGCTCGGGCAGGGCCTTGGGCGCGGCCAGGCGCGGGCCCGACTCTTCCAGCGTCAGCGTAATCAGGTCGCCGCGCCTGATGGGCGCGCCCACATCCAGCGACTGCTCGCGCACCCGGCCCGTGCCCAGGGCGCGCACGTGCAAGCCCCGATTTTCGAGCAGAAACAGGGCGTCGCGCAGCGTCAGGCCGCGCACCTGCGGCACGCGGCCGGGGCGCACGGGGTTCACCACCAGCGCCACGGTGCGGGCGTGGAAGGCCGTGTCGGACGCGGCGCGCACCCACTCTTCGCCGCCGGTGGCCTGGGTATTGCCGGCCAGGCCCAGCTTCTGGCACACCAGGGCCAGCTCGTCCTGCATGCCGGCGCGCACCAGCGGCACGTGGCTTTTGTTGAGGCGGGCCTTGGCCAGCAGCGGGCGCTGGCTCAGCAGGTCGCGGGCCATGCACTTGTCGGCCACCTCGCGGAACACCGGCGCGGCCACGTCGGCCCCGTAAATGCGGCCGTTGCGGGGCGAGTCGACCACCACGATGCAGCTGTATTTGGGCTTGTCGGCCGGAAAATAGCCCACGAAGCTCGTGGAGTACGTCTTCGTATACTGGCCGTTTTTGAACTTCCAGGCCGTGCCGGTTTTGCCCGCGATGCTGTAGTCTTTGGGCCGGATGCTGCGGGCCGTGCCTTCCAGCACCACCCCTTCCATCATCGACTTTACCTTCGCCAGCGTGGCATCCGAGCAGATTTTGGGGTTCAGCACCTTGGGCTCGTTGCGCTGCAACACCTGGTCGGCCTGCTTGATTTCCTTCACAATCATGGGCTGCACCTTCACGCCGCCGTTGGCCACGGCGTTGTAGAAAGCCAGCGTTTGCAGCGGCGCCAGCTTCAATTCGTAGCCAATGCTCATGGTGGTGAGCGAGGTACGGCTCCAGCTGCGGTCGGTGGGGTCCTTGACGTAGGGCAGCGCCTCGCCGGCCATCTGGAAGCCCAGCGGCTTATCCAGGCCAAACTTTTTCAGGTAGTCGGTGTACTCGGTGGGGTTTTTGGCGAAATTTTCGTTTACCAGCCGCGCCACGCCGATGTTGGAGGACTTCTCGAACACCTGCTGCACCGTGATGCGGCCGTAAGCGTGCGAATCCGATTTCACGGCCCCACCCACCAGCATGCGGCCGTTGCCGGTGTCCACGATGTCGTCGAGCTCGATATTCGGCCGCGCCTCAAACAAGGCCATCATCGACGCCAGCTTGAACGTGGAGCCCGGCTCGGTCCGGCCCTGGTCGGCAAAGGCGTAATTGTAATCCTCCTTATACGTGTCGTCCGACGCCTTGCCCAGGTTGGCCACGGCCTTGATTTCGCCGGTCGCCACTTCCATCAAAATCACGCAGCCGTACTCGGCATTGTTGTCTACCAATGACTTATACAAAGCGTTTTCGGCCACGTCCTGCAAATTGATGTCGAGAGTGGTCTTGACATCGTAGCCGGGCAGGGGCTTGATTTCGGTGCCGTCGTACACGGGTTTCACGCCGCCCGGCACCCGCTCAAACAAGGCTTCGCCGGACTTGCCCGCCAGGCTTTGCTCAAACGTAAACTCCAGCCCCGCGCCGTGCCGGTCCTCGTTCACGAAGCCAATGGTGCGCTGGGCCAAACCGCCAAAAGGCCGAAAGCGCTTGTCGACCTTCTCAAAAATGGCCCCGCCGCGGTTGCGCTTGGCCCGGAAAATGGGCCAGTTGGCCATCATCTTCTTTTCCTGAAAATTGATTTGACGCGAGTTGAGGCGGATGTAGCGCAGGGCCGGCTCCTTGGCACTCCGCGCATTCTCCAGCCGGCGGCGGTACTCCTGCACGCTGCGGTCGCCAAAAAAGTGCGACAGGTGCCAGGCCAACGAATCGATTCCGGCCCTAAAAACGCCATCGTCCACCACGGCCGGGTCCCACGCCACCCGGTAAAACGGCAGCGATGTCGCCATAATGCTCTCATTATCAGAGTATATATTCCCCCGCGTGGCCGGCACCGCCTGGTAGCTGATGCGCCGCTCCTGCTCCAGCGCCCGCCACTTGGCCCCTTCCTGAAACTGAATCTTGGTCGCTTTCCAAAAGATGGCGCCCGAAAACACGGCAACCCCCAAAAAGGCCAGCCGCACGCGCGTGACAATGGACTTCTTAACGCTGCCTTTCATCGGGAATGGGTTCTAACAACTTGCTTCACTGGCTGCTTCGCCTTGTGCCCGCTTGTGCCTTTTTGGGCTCTCGGCTTGCTGTTGGGCTTAACTACCGCGTCTTTATTCTTGCGCGCCGCAGCGGCGGCTGTTGGGGCCTTCACTGCTTTGGTTTTGGTCTTGCTGGCCGGAGCGGCAGCCCGATGCTTTGGCGCGGCCGGGCCCACGGGCGCGCCCAGGTTGGCCGTGTCGCCGTCCAGGTCCTGGGGCGGGGCAATGATTTCGGGGCCGGTGTCGTCGTTGCTGGCCGCCATGCGCTTGCGCCCGGCCAGGGCATCGGCCCGTTGCGTTGCGGCCGAGTCGCGGGCGGCGCGGGCGGCCAGGGTGTCGGCCGTGAGCACGGGCATCAGCTCCAGCTCCGCCGCGTCGAGGTGGCCCGCCGGCACCGTGATGCGAAAGGGCGGCGAAGAGCTTTCGACCAGCCCGAATGCCGCTACTTTGCGGGCCACTTCGCTCTGCTTGCTGGCCTCCATGTAGTCCGATTTCAGGGTGGTGTAGTCGGCCCGCAGGTCTTCGGTTTCCTGCTTGAGGCGCTGAATGCTGCGGTTCATGCGGTTGCCGTAGTGCGTGTTGCCGATGTAGAGCAGCGTGAGCGCCATGATAAACAGCAGGTGCGGCAGAAAGCGCACCGGCAGCCCCTCCCGAAAGAGCCCGTCCACGCTCGTCATCCGGTCCAACAGCGAAAACAGGCTCCAGGAGCTTTTGGGCCGGGCTTCCGCCACGGGCTGCTTGCGGGGGCGTTTTTCGGGCTCCGGCATTGGCAGCACCGGCGCGGGTGCCGCTACCGCTGCGGCCTCGGGCACCACTTCCGGCGCCGGCGCGGGCACTTCGCGGGGCACATTGGCCCGGCGCGGGCTGTCAGTAGGTCTGAGGGTGTTGGCGGCCACGGGATGCTATTCAGAAAGGCTTTTACACGAACTTGAAAAATGCGTTAAAACGAAGGATATCAGCGCGGAAGGCGGTGCTCAGAAAGTTGAGATAACCTGCCTGTGCCGCTCATGCTGCTGTTCATTCGTTTCGAATTGCAACCCGCAATTTAGCACTCCGGGCGCGGCTGTTCAGCGCGACTTCGGCGGGGTCGGCCTCCTCGGGCTTGCGGTTCACGGCCTCAAACGGCTTGCGCTCATTGCCAAAGAAGTCTTTTTCAACTGCTCCGAAAAATTTGCCCTTCCCAATAAAATTTTTCACCAGCCGGTCTTCCAGCGAGTGGTAGCTGAGCACGACCAGCCGGCCGCCCGGCCGCAGCACCTCGGCGGTTTGCAGCAGCATCTCCTGCAAGGCCTGCATTTCCTGGTTCACCTCAATGCGCAGGGCCTGAAATACCTGGGCCAGGTACTTGTTCTCCTTGCCGCGCGGGGTGCAGGGCTGAATGGCCTGCTTCAGCTCGGCGATGGTTTCGAGGCGCCGGCCGCGGCGGGCCGCGCCCACGGTCTGGGCCAGGGTGCGGGCGTTGGTCACCTCGCCGTACATGCCGAAGATGCGGTGCAGGTCGGCCTCCTTATAGTCGTTGAGAATATCAGCGGCCGTCAGGGGCCCGTCGGGGTCCATCCGCATGTCAAGCGGCCCATCAAAGCGCGTCGAAAAACCCCGCTCCGGCGTGTCGAACTGATGCGAGCTGACGCCCAAATCGGCCAGCAGTCCATCAACCGGCAAGGCCCCAAGCTGTTGTAGTTCAGCAGTTAGCTTCCGAAAATTAGCCTTTACAAATGTAAACTGCGGCCGGGCCAGCTTGTGCGCTTCCGCCTCAGCATCAGCGTCCTGGTCGAAGCTGAAAAGGTGGCCGGTGGTGAGCTTTTCCAGAATCCGGGCCGAGTGCCCGCCGCCGCCGAAGGTGACGTCGACGTAGCGCCCGCCGGGCTGCAAGTCGAGCCCGGCCAGGCACTGGGCCAGCATCACCGGGCGGTGGTAAGCGCGGTCGTTGTCGTACCCGCTCATGCTGCGACGCCGCCGAGCGGCGGGGTTTCAACCGATAAAAACTTCTGCGCCAGCTTACTAAAGCTCTGCTGGTCTTTGATAAGGTACTCGTCGTAGCGGGCCGGGTCCCAGATTTCGCAGCGGTTGCCCAGGCCCACGATGATGGCTTCTTTCTCAATGCCGGCGTACCGTAACATGCTGCGGGGCAGCATGAAGCGGCTGATGGTATCAAGCTCTACTTCGGTCATGCCCCGAAAAAAATTGCGCTGAAACTGGCGGTATTCTTCGTTGAACTCATCAAGGGCCATCACCTTCTCGTGAATGATGCCCCACGCGGCCCGCGGGTAGAGCACCAAACACGGCTCGAAGCCGCGCACGAGCACCAGCTGATTCCCGGATTGCTCGGGCAGGTTGCCCTTTACTTTGGCCGGCAACACAAGCCGCCCTTTGGGGTCGAGCTTGCATTCGTATTCGCCGGACAATAAGTTCATGGGCACAAGCCGGCGGGAGAGGAGGTGGGCGGGCACTGGCAAATGTACGGGAAGCCCTTCAAAAGTCAACCACGATTTACCATTTCCTACCACAAACATAAAATAGCCCCTACAACGTATAAATAAGGTTTTTGAGGGGTTTCAGGAAATCGGGCGGCCGGCCGCATGGCTACTCCGCCCCTGGCTTGACAAAGTGGCAGATTATTCCATCGTATAGTTGAAACCCCACCGGCTTCCGTCACCCAGCCAGATGTTGCACGTGGCGGGCCCGTTTTTCATGCCGCTGCCCCTGCCGCCGGGTCGTATATTTGCCGTCGCAATGTCCTCGCGTCCCTCCTTGCTTCGTCGCCTCGTCAGCCTGCTGCTGGCCGTGCTGGTGCTCACCGCCTCGGTGGGCCTCGCCGTGCAGCGGCTAACCTGCCGGATGAGCGGGCGCAGCCAGGTGGAAGTTTCGGTGCCGGGCCAGTTGGCCTTGCGCGGCTGCGCCGGGCACCTGGCCCCGGCCACGCCCGTGGCCAAAGACGGCTGCTGCGACTTCAGCAGTCATCTGCACAAGCTTTCGGCGCCCGCGCACGAGCTGGCGGCCAAGGTGCTGGTGCCGGCTCCGCTGCTCGTGGTTTTGATGCCGGCCACGGCCTGGCCCGTGGCGGCGCACGAGCTGGCCCCCGCAATGCGCGGCCCGCGCTGGTTCGCCGCCGATTCGTCGCCCCCGCCGCGGAGCGGGCGCGGGCTGCTGGCCTTCGTCTGCACGTTGGTGGTTTAGGTTTTCTGGAGTTGCCCTTTGCCGCGCTGGCGGCGGGGTATTGGCCGGTGCGGTTTTGCAGCGGCCGTAACTTCCGAACAACCTAACTTACAGACGATATGAAACCTTCAAGCGGGAAATTTCCGCTGCTTGCTTTTTTTGCGGTGCTGCTGGCGTGGCTGCGGCCCGGCGCGGCCGGGGCTCAGTCGGCGGCCATTGCCCCGGTGCGGGGCGAAGTCACCGAAGCCGAAAAAGGCACTCCCCTGCCCGGCGCGGTGCTGCGCTGGCTGTTTGATGCGGCCGATGCCAGTGCGCCGGCCACCACCGCTACAGCCGACGGGGCCGGGCGCTTTACGCTGGTTCGGCCGGCGCGGGCGGCCTCGCGCCTGGTGGTGCAGGCCCTGGGCTACCGGGCCGATACGCTGGCCGTGCCCGCCACCGGCGCGCCGTACCTGCGCGTGGCTTTGCGGGCCGGCCACGAGCTGGGCGAGGTGACCGTGACGGCCCGCGCCCCCGCCTACTCGGCCCTGACGCCCGCCAATGCGCAGGTGATTTCCAGCCGCGACCTGACCAAATCGGCCTGCTGCAACCTGGCCGAAAGCTTCGAAACCAACGCCTCGGTGGAGGTCACGACCTCGGACGCCGTATCCGGGGCCAAGCAGATTCAATTGCTCGGGCTCGATGGCAGCTACTCGCTGCTGACCGTGGACAACCAACCGGCCCTGCGCGGGCTGGCCGCGCCCTACCGCCTCGGCTACCTGGCCGGGCCGT
>CAXTCS010000234.1:0-2785 GCA_964242365.1 uncultured Hymenobacter sp.
GGTTATGCCGGGGCCAGCGCCGTCGGCACCGGCACCAGCACCAGCTTGGCCCCGACTGCTGACGGGAGCACCACCGCCGGAGTAGCCCGCCGCCGGCCAATGAGTTTTTGCAGCTCTATTGCCCAGAACACGATGCTTGAGATGGCGACCGTCAATCCCAGCTCCCCCCAAGACAAGGGCTTGGTGGTGAAAACCTTATTGAAAAAAGGCAGGTAAATTATTAGCAGCTGGCATGCCACCGACACGCCCACTGCGGCCAGCATGGGCTTGTTAGAAAACAGGCCGAGCGTGAACAGCGACTCGCGCGACGAGCGAATAGCCAGCGCGCTACCCAACTGCGTGAAGCAGAGCACCGTGAAGGTCATGGTCTGCCAGTGCGCGTCGCCATCGTGGATGGCCCAGGCCTGGGTACCCAGCGTGAGGCCCCCAATCAGCAGCCCCACCCAGCCCACAAACCAGCCCAGCCCGCCATCAAAAATGGACTCGCTAGGCGGGCGGGGCGGGCGCTGCATGGCGTTGGCCTCGGCGGGCTCATAAGCCAGGGCCAGGCCAGGCAAGCCATCGGATAAAAGGTTGACCCACAGAATTTGGATGGCCAGCAGCGGGATGGGCAACCCAAAAAACGGGGCCAGAAAAATCGCCCAGATTTCGCCCACGTTGCCCGACAAGATGTAGCGGATAAACTTGAGGATGTTATCGTAAATCCGCCGCCCGTGCTTGACGGCCAGCACGATGGTAGCGAAGTTGTCGTCAAGCAGAATCAGGTGGGCGGCCTCCTTGGCCACCTCCGTGCCCCCGATGCCCATGGCAATGCCGATGTCGGCATTTTTAAGGGCTGGGGCGTCGTTCACGCCGTCGCCGGTCATGGCCACGAACTGGCCCTTGGCCTGCAAGGCGCTGATAATGCGCAGCTTCTGAGCGGGGTCCACGCGGGCGTACACCCGCACTTTTTCCACAATGGCGGCAAAAGCCGGCTCATCAAGTTGGGCCAGCTCAGGGCCGGTGAGCACCAGCTCGCCGGGCTTGGTGAGGATACCCAGCTTTTTGGCAATGGCCTCGGCCGTCAGTTTGTGGTCGCCGGTAATCATGACCGGGATGATGCCGGCGGCCTGGCATTCGGCCACGGCCTGACCGGCCTCGGCGCGTGCCGGGTCGATGAGGCTGGCGAACCCGATGCAGCTCAGGCCGTTTTCCAGCGTAGCTGCATCGAGCTGCGCGGGCATGGCGGGCAGTAGCTTGGCCGCGTAGGCCAGCACCCGGAAACCCTGCGCGGCCTGGTCATTGGCCCGCTTTTCGAGGTCGGGCAGCTGGGCTTTCTGGTCGTCGGCGAGCTGGGCGAAGAGCACGCCGGGCGCGCCTTTGGTGAGCACGAGCACCCCGTGCTTGGTTTGGTGCAGGGTGGTCATGCACTTGCGCTCGGCGTCGAAGGGCAGCTCGCTCAGGCGCGGGAACCGGGCTTCGAGGGCGGGACGGGGATAGGCCTTTTCGGCAGCGTAGCGGGCCAGGGCCACCTCGGTAGAGTCGCCCAGCCACTGGTCGTCGGGGCCCTGGGCGGCGTCGGTGTTGAGGGCCATGGCGGTCAACAGTGCGTCGCTCTCACCCAGCTCGGGTAGCGTAAACGCCGGGTTGGCGTACACTTCCTGGGTAGTCATCTTATTGAGCGTCAGTGTGCCCGTTTTGTCGGTGCAGATGTAGGTGACCGAGCCCAGCGTTTCCACGGCCGGCAGCTTGCGCACCAGGGCGTGGTCTTTGGCCAGGCGCTGCGCGCCCAGCGCCAGCGCAATAGTCACTACCGCCGGCAGGGCCTCCGGGATAGCGGCCACGGCCAGCGAGATGGACACCAGCAGCAAATCGCCCAGTGGTTCGCCGCGCCACCAGCCCGCCATAAAAAACACGACGCAGATGCCCACCGCCCCCGCCGCCAGCCACTTGCCGAAGGTGCCCAGCCGCTGTTGCAGCGGCGTTTGGGTATCGTCGGTTTGGAGCAGGCCGGCGATTTTACCCAGCTCGGTTTGCATACCCGTGGCCACCACGTAGGCGGTGGCGCGGCCGTTGGTGATGAAGGTGCCTTTGTAGCCCAGGTTGAGGCGGTCGCCGAGGGGGTAGGCGCCGGCGGGCAGTGGGTCGGGATTCTTCTCCACGTTGGCCGACTCGCCGGTCAGGGACGACTCATCGACCTTGAGGGCGTGGGTTTCCAGAAAGCGCACGTCGGCCGGCATCACGTTGCCGGCTTCGAGCAGCACGACATCGCCCGGCACCAGGTCGGCGGCGGGCACAGTTTGGGGCTGACCCGCGCGCAGTACCTGCGCCTGCGGCGGAGCCAGCTGTTGCAGGGCCGCCAGGGCCTTGTCGGCCCGGTATTCCTGCCCGAAGCCCAGGGCCGCATTCAGGATAATAATGGCCAGGATGACGTAAGCCGACTGGGCCTCGCCCACCGCCACCGAAATGCCGGCCGCCGCGATGAGCACCAGTATCATCACGTCGGTAAACTGGCTCATTAGCAGCTGCCACCAGGCTTTTTGCTTGGAGCCGGACAGCTGGTTGGGGCCGTACTTGGCCAGGCGCTGTTGGGCGGTGGCGGCGTCGAGGCCAGCCGGGGCGGTGTGCAGCGCATGGGCTACTTCCGCAACGGGCGCCAGGTAATAGTCCATAAAAAGTGAGGGATTGTCGCCGGGGAGGTAGCGAAGCGCGAAGCAGAAACCAGTCCTCCCTTCCTGAAATGCAGGTGCTCTGCAAGGTTCCGGCAAGTGCCCTTTTCGGCCCATGACGAAAATCAACAGCCGGT
>CAXTCS010000234.1:2795-7082 GCA_964242365.1 uncultured Hymenobacter sp.
TATCGTCAAGGCCGTGCGGCGGGCGGCGGCGGAACCTCTGCTAAACCCCACCGCCGAGCACCAAAGCCGGCTGGCGGCCTCCTCACCCACTTTTTAGTTTGCTTTACATGACGTGCGCCCCCCCCAAACAAAGCTGGTAAAGTATTACTCACCGTCCTTGCCGGGGCCGGCGTAGGGGCCCTCGCCGGGGCCCTGCTCTACTCCGAAAAAGGCATCGAGCGCCGCCGAAAATTCCGCAACCTACGCGCTGACCACCGCCTGCGCGGCGACTGGAGCCAGCTCAAAGGCAAGCTGCAACACCACTACAGCCAGCTCACGGACGAGGACCTCACCTACGTGGCAGGCAAAGGCCACAGGCTGGTGAGCTGCCTGCAAGCCAAGCTCGGCAAGCGCAAGCGCCAAATCGTCAAAATGCTCAACGCCCTGCAAAGTATTCGATTTTTAACGCACCACGCGCGCCTCGCCGGGTGGCTGTGCCGGACCAAGTTGGTGCGGCTGCCGCCCGGCGGGGCAACTTTTTTAGGGCCAGCGGCCCGGCACCGGGCGACTAGTAAGGGCGGTCGGGTTTTTTGGGCAGCAAGCCCCACTGCTGCAAGTGATTTAGGCAGTTGTCCTTCAAGTTTTCATAGACCGAGCCGACCGCCGCCGCCTGCTTGGCGAGGTGATGGCTAGCCTCCTGCTGCTGCTCGCTGGCCAGGCCGGCGTATTTGTGCGCCAGGCCGCGCAGGTTTTGGCGCGTAGCGGGGACCAGCAGCACGCCGCCGAGCACCCCGGCCCCTACCCCCGCCAATGCGGCGAGCAGTAGGTGACCAGTCTGGGGACTTTTTTTCGTAGTTTCCATGGGAGGAGAGGGTTAAGAAGTAAGCTTTTATGTCTGTAGTTATTGCGTACTGCCAGCTTTTCGCCAGCAGCCCACGGTTCGTATCAGCTTGGAAACGGCTTTAGCTGAGCGTTTCAATTCCTGTTGGGGCCCCTACCGCCGCCCGGCTGCTCGCCACTTGCGCCAGCAACGCCTGCTGGGCAGCGGCCACGTTGGCCGGCTGGGGCCCTATTTCAGCGAGCGGCGCAGCAATTGTGCGTTCAGGGCCACGATGACGGTGCTGGCGCTCATGAGCACTGCGCCCATGGCCGGGCTCAGCACGAAATACGGGTAGAGCACCCCGGCCGCCAGCGGCAGGGCAATGATGTTGTAGCCGGTGGCCCACCAGAGGTTTTGCACCATCTTGGCGTAGGTGGCTTTGCCAAATTCGACCAGGTTGGTGATGTCGGTGGGCCGGCTGTTGACCAGGATAATATCGGCGGTTTCGGCCGCGATGTCGGTGCCCGAGCCCACGGCAATGCCCACGTTGGCCTGCGCCAGGGCGGGCGCGTCGTTGACCCCGTCGCCGGTCATGGCCACGAACTGGCCCTGGGCCTGTAAGTCCTTGACGATTTTGACTTTCTGGTCGGGCAATACCTGGGCGTACACCCCGTCGAGGTCCAGCTCTTTGGCCACGGCATCGGCCACCTGCTGGTTGTCGCCAGTGGCCATGTAGACCTTGATACCCTGGGCCTTGAGCCGCTGCACGGCCTCTTTGGAGTCAGGGCGGAGGCGGTCGGCCAGGGCCACGTAGCCGGCCAGCTTGCCATCGCGCAGCACAAATACCACCGTTTCGGCTGCGTTGCCGCTGGCATCCGGGGGTAGGGCGATGTGCTGCGCTTCGACGTAGCCGGGGCTGGCCACTACCACCGCCTGGCCGACCAACGTGGCCGTCACGCCCTGGCCGGTCAGGGATTTAAAATCCTGCACGGCGGGCAGAACAAGGCCGCGCGTGTGGGCTTCGCGCACGATGCCCTGGGCAATGGGGTGCTGCGACTGCTGCTCCAGGGCGGCGGCCAGGGCCAGCAGGCCGGCCTCGTCGAGGCTGGAGGCCAGGGTCTGCACGCGGGTCACGCCGAACTTACCTTCCGTCAGGGTGCCGGTTTTGTCGAACACCAGAGCCGTGATTTTGCGGGCCTCCTCGAAGGCCGTGCGGTTGCGAATGAGCAAGCCCTTGCGGGCGGAAATGGACGTGGAAATGGCCACCACCAGCGGAATGGCCACGCCCAGCGCGTGCGGGCAGGCCGTCACCATCACCGTGACCATGCGCTCGATGGCGAAGGCCGCACCCTTGCCCAGCCACAGCCACACCGCCAGCGTGCCCAGTCCGCCCACCAGCGACACGGCCGTGAGCCAGCCGGCGGCGCGGTCGGCCAGCGTCTGGGTCTGCGACTTGGTTTGCTGGGCCTCGCCGACCATCTTTACCACCTTATTGAGGTAACTGTCGGCGCCCTGATGCGCGACCCGGACGGTAAGGGCGCCCTCGCCGTTCACGGCCCCGGCAATGACCTTGCCGCCGGCCTCTTTCGGCACCGGCACGCTCTCGCCGGTGAGCATGCTTTCATTCACGGCGCTGCTGCCATCGGTCACTTCGCCGTCGGTGGGAATCCGCTCACCGGGCCGCACCAGCACGAAGTCACCGACCACTAAGGCCGTGACTTTTACGTCGTTGATTTTATCGCCCTGCTTTTGGTGCGCTTCAGCGGGCAGCAGCTGCACCAGCAATTCCAGCGCGTGCGAAGCCCCGGCCACGGAGCGCATTTCGAGGTAGTGGCCCAGCAGCATGATGTCGATGAGGGTGGCCAGCTCCATGAACAGGTCCAGGCCCCGCAGCCAGCCCAGCGTCACGGCCACGCTGTAGCCGTAGGCCACCGTGATGCCCACCGCCACCAGCAGCATCATGCCCGGCTGCCGGCGGCGCACCTCCCCCACCGCGCCACTCAGAAACGGCCAGCCGCCGTACCCAAAAATGGCCGTGGCCATCATCAGCAGCACCCAGGCGCTGTATGGGAATGTGAATTGGTAGCCCACCAAATGCTGAAACATCGTGGAACCCGCTACCAGCGGCACCGACAGCGCCAGGCACCCCCAAAACCGGCGCAGGAAGTCGGCAATCATGGCCGAGTGGTCGTGGCCGGCCATTTTGCTGTGGTCCATCGGGCCGTGGTCCATCGGCACGGGGGGAGGACCGGGCGAGGAGGGCGCGGGCGGCGCTTTGCTGCCGGGGGCGGCCGGGGGCGGTGCAACTAGGGGCATCATCATGAGAAAGGGGGCAGGAAGCAAAAAGTAGCGCCCGCATGGCTGGGAGGCGCTTATGTTTTATAGCGCATCGTGCTGGCGCAGCGCCTCACTCCACCGCCGCCCGGTTATGGGCTACCTGCGCCAGCAACGCCTGCTGGGCGGCGGCCACGTTGACCGCCTGGCCGCCCCAAGCTTCGAGGGCCGGTTGTTGCAGCGCCCGGCCGAACGAGAACGTGAGCGCCCACGGCAGCCGCGCGCCGCGGCCTTCGTGCATGGCCGCCAAGTGGCGCGTCGCTTGCTCGGGCGACTGCCCACCCGACAAAAACGCCACGCCCGGCACCGCCGCCGGCACCGTGCGCAGCAAGCAGGTAATGGTAGCCTCAGCGACTTGCGCGGTGGTGGGCTGCTTGGGGCAGGCGTCGCCAGCTAGCACCATGCTAGGTTTCAGCAACATCCCTTCCAGGGCCACGCCCTGGGTGCGCAGCTGGGCGAATACTTCGTGCAGCACTTCTTCCGTCACGGCCGCGCACTGCGCTAGGGAGTGGGGGCCGGTCAGCAGCACCTCGGGCTCCACGATGGGCACCAGGCCGGCCGCCTGGCAAAGGGCGGCGTAGCGGGCCAGCGCGTGGGCATTGGCTTCTATGCAGGCCCGGCTGGGCCGGCCGGCCCCGATTGCCAGCACCGCCCGCCACTTGGCAAAGCGTGCCCCTAGCTGCATGTATTCGGCCAGGCGGGGGCCCAGGCCGTCGAGGCCGTCGGTCACGACTTCGCCCGGCCAGCCGGCCAGCTCGTGTGCCCCCACATCGACCTTGATGCCGGGGATGATGCCGGCTTGTTGCAGGATTCCCACGAAGGCAACGCCTGCCTGCGTGCTTTGCCGCATGGTTTCATCGAACAAAATAGACCCGCTGATGCCTTCGCACAGCCCCGGCGTGGTCACCAGCAGCTCGCGGTAGGCGCGGCGGGCTTCCACGGTTTCGGGGATGCCCAGGGCGGCGAAGCGGGCGTTGCAGGTGCCGGTACTTTCGTCCATGGCCAGCAGGCCCTTGCCGGGAGCTACCAGGGCTTGGGCAGTAGCGATTAAAGAATTTAAATTCATGGCGTTAGGCTTTCCACTGCCAGTTGCGCACCTCGGGCATATCCTCGCCGTGGGTGGTAATGTACTGGCGGTGCTCTACCAGCTTATC
>CAXTCS010000235.1:0-7059 GCA_964242365.1 uncultured Hymenobacter sp.
CCGAACATCATAATTCATCACTCATAACTCATACTTCGTTTTACTTTACTTGCACAACTGCGTTCACGCTCATGCCGGCGCGCAGCGGGTGCTGCGGGTCTTCGTGGTCGAGCACGATTTTTACGGGCACGCGCTGGGTCACTTTCACGAAGTTGCCGCTGGCGTTGTCGGGCGGCAGCAAGGCAAAACGGGCGCCGGTAGCGGCCGAGAGCGACTCGATGTGGCCCTGAAACTCTTCGTGCGGGTAGGCGTCCACTTCCAGCTTCACGGGCTGGTTCACCCGCATGTCTTCGAGTTGGGTTTCCTTGAAGTTGGCGATGACCCAGGTTTTGCTGCTCGATACGAGGCCCATGAGCTGCTGGCCGGGGCCCACTACCTGGCCGGGCTGCACGTTTTTCTTGCTCACGATGCCGTTGCCGGGCGCCACCAGGGTGGTGTAGCTGAGCTGGAGCTTGGCGTTGTCGAGGTCGGCCTGGCGCTGCTTCACCACGGCCTGGGCCACCACAATTTGCTGCTGGGCGGCCAGTACCTGCTGGCGGGCCACGCTCACCTGGTCGGTGGCGGTGGCGCGCTGGGCGCTGGTGGCCCGCAGGTTGGCCTGCACGGCGTCGTACTCACTCTGCGGAATGATGTCTTGCTGGCGCAGGAAAGTGCTGCGCTTGAGGTCTTTCTGCAGCTTAGACTGGTTGGCATCGCTCACGCCGATGGTGGTTTGGGCGGTGCGCACGTTGGCCTGGGCGGTGGCCACGCCGGTGCGGGCGGCGATTACCTGGGCCTGGGCGGCGGCCAGGGCGGCCTCGGCCGCGTTCACCCGCTGCTGGTAGTCGGCGGGGTCGAGGGTGACGAGCACGTCGCCTTTTTTCACGCTCTGGTTGTCCACCACTTTCACGTCGACCACCGGGCCGCCCACGCGGGGCAGAATCGGGTACACGTCGCCTTCGACCTGGGCGTCGTCGGTGCTTTCGTGGGCTTTGGCAAACTGGTAGCGCGTCCAGCCGTAGTAGCCGCCGGCCAGCAACACAATGGCCAGGATGATGAGGACGAGCGGGTTGCGCTTTTTGGGCTCTTCCATCGGCGCGGCTTCGGCCGAAGCCGCGTTGGGGAAAGGAGCGGGGGCGTTTTGCACAGCGGGAGGAGTTTCGATCTGGGCCATCTTAATTGAATTAAGAATGAGGAATTAAGAATGAAGAATTAGAATAGCGAATGAAGCGCGGGCGGGAAAAGGAGGGGCGAGGCGGGGGCGGCCCTTGGGCCAAGGCCTCGTTTTCGGGCCTCGTTCTTCGGTTTAAGTCAACGGCGCACGCACCAGCATGGTGGCGCAGGCGGCCGTGCGAAGCACTATTTCGGCCGTGTTGCCCATCAGGAAGCGGGTGAGGCCCGTTTGGCCGTGTGCTCCAATAACAATTAAGTCGGCGTGTCGGCGGCGGGCTTCGGCCACGATTTCCAGGGCCGCCTCGCCCCGCACGATGCCGGTGTGCACGTGGGCCACGCCCGCTTGCTCGGCGGCGGCCCGCAGGCCGTGCAGCCGCTCGGCGCAGGCGGGCGGGGCCGGGGCCCCGGCCGGCCGCGCCAGCGGAGCTTCCTGCGGCTCGCACACGTGCAGCAGCCGCAGTTCGGCCCCGGTGGCCACGGCCAGCGCCGCCGCGTAAGCCACCAGCCCCGCCGACGCGGCCGAGAAATCAAGCGGACAAAGGATGGTCATTTTTTCAATGAAGAATGAGGAATGAGGAATGAAGAATGAGGAATGAGGAATGAGGAATTTTTGATTGGGAATTCTTCATTCCTCATTCTTCATTCCTCATTAAGCGCAGCGTTTACTTCCATATCTGCTCGCCGGTGGCGCGCTTGAGCTGGTACTGGCCGAGGGTGTAGTTGTACATGGCCTGGGCGAGGGCGAGGCGGGCGAGGGCCAGCTGGGTTTCGGCGTCGAGCACGTCGAGGTTTTGGCCCACGCCGTAGCGGTAGCGCCCTTTGGCGCGGGTGAGGGCGTCGGTGGCCTGGGCTACCTGCTGCTGGGCGTTGTCGTAGCGGGCCTGGCTGAATTCCATGTTGTTGACGGCCTGGCGCACGTCGGCGCGCACCTGCTCCTGGGTGTCCTGGGTGCGGGCCACGGCGCTGCGCGAGTTGGCGAGGGCTTCCACGCGCTGGTTCTTGTTCTTGTTGCCGTCGTATATCGGCACCGAGAGCTGCACCACGCCCACCGAGTTGGGCTTAATCTGGGCGAGGTTGGGCAGGTAGCCGTTTTTGGCCCCTATCTGCGCGCCCACGCCGAGGCTGGGCATGTTGCTGCGCTCGACGAGGCGCTGCTGAAGCGTGGCCGTGGTTTCGGCGTCGCGGGCCATCTTGATTTCGGGGCGGTTTTCGAAGGCCTTGGTCAGCTCGGCGTTCAGGTCGACGGGCTGGGGCTCGAAGCTCAGGCGGCCCTTCACCGGCACGTCGGCCTGGGCGGGCTTGTGCAGCAGGCGCGCCAGCTGCACCTGCTGGTTGCGGAGCTGGTTCTGCAGGTCAATCTTCGCGTTTTGGGCCTGCGTGATGCGCACGTCGGTGGTCGTCACGTCGAACCGGGTGCTCACGCCGCCTTCCACGCGTTTCTGCATTTCGTTGCGGTGGGCTTGCAGCGAGGCAATTTCCTGGTTCTGCACCCGAATGTTTTCGCGCATAAACAGGATGTTGTAGTACACCTGCGCGGCGTTGAAGGCCAGGTCGCGCCGGGTCACCACCACGTTGTCTTTGGCGGTTTGCACCTGCGATTCGGCCACTTTCACCGTGGCGTCGCTCTTGCCAAAGTCCAGCAGCAGGTACTGGGCCGTGATGTGGGCGTCGTAGTTGTTGTTGGGCGCTATCTGAAACGACTCGCCGCCCAGCGGGATTTTCACCACCGGGTCGATGCGGGTGTAGGTGGCCGTGCCGGTAATCTGGGGCAGGAAGCCGGTGCGCGTCTGGGCCAGGCGGCCGCTGGCGGCGTTGGCCACCTCGTCGAGCGTGGTAACGGCCGGGTTCGAGTCGAGCACCGACCGCACGGTGCCGTCCAGGGTCAGCGAATCGGAGATGATGTCGACGCCCGCCCCGTTTTGGGCCTGGGCCGCCCCGGCGCTCAGCAACGCCAGCACAAACGCGGCGGCTACCGAAGAAGAAAGATGAGAAAACATAGGAGATGCAGGTATGAACTACCCGGTGCATACCTAATGCTGTGCCAAGGGCGGGGAGGGGACCCGAAAAAGGCCCCAAAAAGCGAGGCTATGGGCTGTAATGAAGGTTTTAATAAAAAAACAGGAGCTGGATTAACCTTATTCTGCCAGCGTTGTTTTCCTTAAATAATAGGAATTGCTTGTAATGCAATCCTGATATTTCAGGGAAAACCGTTTGCTGATGCCTCCATGTGCGGGTGCCTGGCCTTGTGCTGCAGGCAGTAGGCGCGCGGCGGTGCACAGGCACGTAACCAAAAGACCATCATGCCCGACCAGGACGAAACGCTGCTGCTGCACCTCAACGAAGCCATCGCGACCACGCGCGACAAGGATTCGCTCTTCAAAGTCGTTACCACCAAGCTGCGGCTCATCTTCCCGTTCGACCTCATCGGCATCAGCGTGTTCGATGCCGGGCTGAAAAACAAGCGCCTGTTTTTGCGCGATTACTACGGGGCCGACGAATCGGTGGAGCCCTGGCTAAAAGACAAGCCGGACTATTTCACGCCCATTGCCGGCTCGCCCGTCGAAAAACTCGTCTCCGACCCGCACGTTCGGCAAATTACCGCCGAAGACATTGGCGAATATCCCGATTACGAGCCGTTTGTGCGCATGCAGCGCCTGGGCATCACGCAGCTTACGGCCGTGCCGCTGCGCACCGGCGGCCACCTCATCGGCTGCCTCACGCTGTCGTCTCGCCGCCCGCCCAACCTCACCGCCGCCGACAGCCAGTTGCTGGAAAAAATCGGTTCGCTGATAGCCGTGGCCGTGGCCAACACGCTGGCGTTCGAAGAAGTAGCCCGCCGCGAGCAGGAGCGCACCTTGCAGCTCAACATCACCAACGCCTTGCTCAGCATCAAGCAGCGCGAGCCGCTGTTTCGGGCTGTGGCCGAGGCCCTGAGCCGGGTGGTGCCGTTCGAGTATTTCGGCATTCGGGTGCAGCGGGCCGGCCAGGGCCAGGCGTTTCAGGCGTTTGCCGAGTTCCGGCGCGCCGAGCCCCAGGGCGCGTTCGAAGCGCTGGGCCCCGACCGCGACCCGGACGAAAGCCTGGCCGACGAGAACGGTATCCATAAGCAAAACAGCGAGTTGGTGCAAGCAGCGGCCGTTTATTCGGGTCCCGAATTCAAGGCCCTGGCCGTGCGCCACCCCCGCCTGCGCTACGTGTACGAGCACTACCACACCCGGGCGTTGCTGGTGGCGCCCATCTGGCAGCGGGCCGATGGCGCGGCCGTGCTCACGCTTTCCGGCACCCAGCCCGACGCTTTTCGGCCCGAAGACCTGGCCACCGTGCTGGGCCTGGTGCCGCAAATTGCGCTGGCCCTCGAAAACCTCTTCGCTTTTGAGCAAATTGAAGAGCTGAAGGCCCAGGTGGAGCAGGAGCGCACGTATCTGGTGGACGAAATCAATACTTCCGCCCGCTTCGGGGCCGATTCGGGCACGTTCATCGGCAGCAGCCCGGCCTTGCAGCAAACCCAGCTGCGCATCAGCCAGGTAGCCCCCACCGACACCACGGTGCTGATAAGCGGCGAAACCGGCACGGGCAAGGAGCTGGTGGCCCGCGAGTTGCACAACGCTTCGCCCCGCCACGCCCGCGCCCTCATCAAGCTCAACTGCGCCGCGCTGCCCGCCAGTCTCATTGAGAGCGAGCTGTTTGGGCACGAAAAAGGGGCTTTTACCGGGGCCGTCGAGCGGCGCGTGGGCAAGTTCGAGCTGGCCAACGGCGGCACCATTTTCCTCGACGAAATCGGCGAGCTGCCCCTCGACTTGCAAGCCAAGCTGCTGCGCGTGCTCCAGGAAAAAGAGTTTGAGCGCCTGGGCGGCACCAAAGTGCTGCGCTCCGACGCCCGCGTGATTGCGGCCACCAACCGCGTGCTGGCCGACGAAGTGGCCGCCGGCCGCTTCCGGGCCGATTTGTACTACCGCCTCAACGTCTTTCCCATTCAGCTGGCGCCCCTGCGCGAGCGCCGCGAAGACGTCGAGCCGCTGCTGCGCCACTTCGTGCAGCGCCTGAGCAAGCGCCTGGGCAAGCCCCTGCGCCAGGTGCGCCCCGCCGACCTGGCCGCCCTGCAAGCCTACGCCTGGCCCGGCAACATCCGCGAGCTGGAGCACGTGCTCGAACAGGCCATCATCGTGAGCCAGGGGCCGTTTCTGGAGTTCGCCGGCTTTGCCGCCGCGCCGCTGGCCCTCGGCAGCGGGGTGGTTTTGGGGTCCGGTTTCGCGCCCCTCAAAACCCTGCGCGAGCAAGAGCGCGACCATATTCTAAGTGCCCTCACCCGCACCAGCGGCCGGGTGAGCGGTGCCCAGGGCGCGGCGATACTGCTCGACATCAACCCCAAAACCCTGGAAGCGCGCATGAAAAAGCTCGGCATCCGCCGCACGGTGGGCGTGGAGGCGTAGCACCGCAACGCGGCAAAAAGTGGCGGAATATTCGGCCAAGCCCAGCCGTCAGCCGTAAAAAGCAGACCTAATCTTTTAACCGTTCCCGCATCATGGCCAACACCACCAGCACCCCCAAGCACACCGACCCCGCCACCAAAGCGAAGGAGAAAAAAAACGAAGAAGAAGTGAAGGACAAGACGTCCGGCAAAACCGTGAAAACCCAGAAGAAGTAGTTCCCTTCCGCCGCAAAAGAGCCCGGAGCGTCATACGCTCCGGGCTCTTTTTATGGGAAGCAAATGCGATACTACGGCAAATCCTGCCCGCTGTCAATCATCGAAGTAAGTTGGAAAAGATGTGGATTCTTTGCCAAAAATTATCGCAAGTCAGTGGGAATACTATCACTAGTTGCTGGGAATGGTTATGAGAGCAAACTCAAAAATTCAGGGCGGGTTCGAGTCAAAGTAGGCGTCAAAGCAATTGAACTACACTGAATCATTTTGGCACCGCTTTAAAGCCGAACTAACTGATGACAGCAGTTTTCCAAATTTGGCCGAATCCTCGATATCGAAATCTATCGGCACATCTTGTTTATAAAGGCTGTCGCCCCTTGTCGTGAAAGATTTTGTCTGGTATATTTCTCGTCAAGTGAATTGCTGAAATGCCCTATTCTATAAAATATATAAGCATCTCAACTTTTAAGGATAAGGCGCAATAATTGGTAAAGACTCCTCATACTTTCACTTTACTATTGCATTGTTTCATTACCGTTACAATGCCAGGCTCTACCAGAAATTATACTATTAAATGAACGTTGCTGGGCTAGGGTCTGAATTACGACGGCCGGCACCTGCGTGGGAACCGGCAGAAATGTGCCTAAAAATCGCAGCGTACAGAGTTGCACAGCGCACCCGAACTTGGTGTAGAAGCGGCGATAATTGGCCAGGAACCGGATATCTTGTGGACTGAGGTAGCAGAAACGGGCCAGTTGCTCCGGGCTGGGGTCGGCGTGGTAGCACCCATAGCGGATGGCCTGCTCGTCACTCGGAAACTCTACCGGCATCGCAGGACTTGTGATTGTCGTGGAAAGTTAACAGTGCGGAACAAGAGGTCTTAGCGCATATCGCCGTCTGCATAC
Organism: uncultured Hymenobacter sp.; assembly: GCA_964242365.1. Lineage (GTDB taxonomy): Bacteria > Bacteroidota > Bacteroidia > Cytophagales > Hymenobacteraceae > Hymenobacter. Next base: position 6,700 of record CAXTCS010000235.1, read on the forward strand.
AACGGCAGCGGGGTTGGTCGCCTATCTTTCAGTAATTCAGAGCGCCCAACCTATTTGCCTGTCACTCTGCCCGCAGGCTCAGCACGGGGTTGCGGCGGGCAGCCCGCCAGGCCTGCACACTCACCGTGAGCCAGGCAATGAGCAGGGCCCCCATCCCGGCGGCGGCGAAGTACCACCACTGCCACGCCACGCGGTAAGCAAAGCCCTCCAACCACCGCTGCATCAGCAGGTAGCTCAGGGGCAGCGCCAGTGCGATGGCCACGACAACCAGCCCGGTCAGGCTGCTGGTCAACAACCAGACGATACCCAGCTCGCTCGCGCCCAAGGCCTTGCGGATGCCGATTTCCTTGCGCCGCCGCT
>CAXTCS010000236.1:0-7058 GCA_964242365.1 uncultured Hymenobacter sp.
GGATTGAAGAAACCGTGCGGGCCGTGGCGGTGGTTTAACCAACCTGCTTACCCTCCAATATCAGGGCCTATTTCCGTTCCTGGTACCCGGCGCTTCGTTGGCCGGCTTTTACGCCGTGTCTCGGGGTGTTTAAACCGCAGGGTCGCGCAGTGTTTTTTCAGAACACACTGCGCGACCCTGCGTGAAATTCCGGCGTGAAATTTCGATGCGAAAGCCCTGCCCGGCGGGAAACCGTACTTTTGCCGGCCCTGCTTTTTTGTTATGCTGAGAAACCTTCGTCCCCATTTGCGTCCTACGCTGCTGCTGGCTTATCCGGTAGTGCTGTCTCAGCTGGGGCACATCATGGTGAGCTTTGTCGATTCGGTGCTGGTGGGCCGCACCGGCACCGTGCCGCTGGCCGCCGTGAGCCTGGGCGTGAACAGCACCACCGTCATCATGATACTCGGCATTGGCCTGAGCATGGGCAGCGTGCCCCTCGTGGCGGCCGCCGATGGCCGCCGCGACCTGCCCGATTTGGGCCGCTTGCTGGTGTCCTCCGTCTGGCTGAGCGCGCTGGCCGGGCTGGTGCTGGTGGGCCTGGGGCAGCTGGTGCCCCCGCTCTTGCACCACCTCGGCCAGGCCCCCGAAGTCGAAGCCCTGGCCGCGCCCTGGGTGCGGGTCATCAGCTGGTCGCTGCTGCCGCTGATGGTGTTTCAGGGCTTCCGCGAGTTTGCCGAAGGGCTGGGGCTCACGCGCCAGGCCATGTGGCTTTCGGTGCTGGCCAACGTGGTGAACGCGCTGCTGTGCTACGCCTTCGTGTTTGGGCACTGGGGGGCGCCGCGCATGGGCCTCATGGGCTCGGCCTGGGCCACGCTGCTGGCCCGCATCCTCATGGCGGCGCTCATGGCGGCCTACGTGCTGCTGGCCGCGCGCCTGCACGCCTACCGCGCCGCCATCGCCAGCTGGTGGCCCGACGGCGCCACCCTGCGCCGCTTGCTCAATCTGGGCGCCCCCATCGGCGTGCAGATGGCGTTTGAAGTCGGGGCTTTCGCGGCGTCGGCCATCATGATTGGGTGGCTGGGCGCCACGTCGCTGGCGGCGCATCAGGTGGCCATCAACCTGGCTTCCTTCACCTACATGGCGGCCAGCGGCATCGCGGCGGCGGCCACCATTCGGGTGGGCAAGCTGCAAGGCGGCGGCCACCGGGCCGAGGCCCGGCAGGCCGGCTTCGCGGCTTATCTGCTGGGGTTTGGGTTTATGGGCGCTATGGCGACGCTCTTTATCTGCACCCGGCACGTGGCGCCGCTGCTGTATAGCCACGACCCGCTCGTGGTGGCGCAGGCGGCCACGCTGCTGCTCGTCGCGGCCCTGTTTCAGGTGTCCGACGGCTTGCAGGTGGTGGGCCTGGGCGCCCTGCGCGGGCTGGAAGACGTGAAGGTGCCCTCGGTGGTGGCCCTGCTGGCATACTGGGCCGTGGCGCTGCCGCTGGGCTACTTCCTGGGGTTCAAGCTGCACCTGGGCGCGCCCGGCGTGTGGACGGGCCTGCTCGCGGGCCTGACCATCGTGGCCGGGGTGCTGATGCTGCGGTTCCGGCGCGAGACGGCGCCGGACTTTGCCGCCGCGCGGCCCGTACCTGCTCAGGAGCCCAGCACGGTGGGGTGAAGAATTCAGAAGTTGATTAATTAACTGCTGTTCCGCAGTGATGCTCCTGTATCCGCTGTACCAAGTGGTTGCTCGTTGCTGGTTCCTGGTTCCTGGTTAGACATCAACCAGCAACGAGCAACCAGCAACCAGCAACGGGAAACCAGACAGCAGTCGCTGCGGCCACTGCGTAACAGCAGTAATTACCCCACGTTGCGGAGTAGGTGGGTAAGCCCCAGCGGGGCAGGGCTTCTGCACCAAACCGGCGGGCTCTCATTTGCCCGGCGCTTCAGCGCCGGGAGCCGGATTCGGGCTTCTTATTTTTGGGCTTTAGCCCTGGCGGGTGGCCGCAACGACCAGGGCTGAAGCCCCAACCAATACAACTGCCCTAGCCCCCGGCGCTGAAGCGCCGGGCAAAGAAGACGCCGGCCAGTTTGGGGCGGAAGCCCGGCTCCGCCGGGGCTAACGTCCGGTCGTCTGCAACTTGGGGTAATTAGGATTAGTATTGTAGCAGCGATGCCGGGCCTGCGCTCGGCATGACCGTTCTTTCTACTGCCTGGTTGGACAGGCCCTACGTCTATCGTCTATGTTTTCATTCCTTACCTCGTTTCTGGCAGTGGCCTCGCTGCTGCAAGGCCCCGCCGCCAAGCCGGCCCAAACCGGGCCGGCAGGGGCCAAGCCCGTGGCCGTGCCCATTTTGTGGTCGGCGGCGCGCCCGCTCACCGTTGCCGATTTTCTGGGCCGGCCGGGGCCTTCCGACCGCCTGGCCTCGTCGACTTCCAGCGACATCAAGGCCAACGCGGCGTGCCGCGATTTTGTGTTCACGGGCATTGTGCAGGCCACGTTCGACCCGAACACGTCCTGGGTTCGGGAGCCCAAAACGGCTTCGGCGGCGCTGCTCCGCCACGAGCAAACGCACTTCGACATCACCGAAGTCTACGCCCGCATCATGCGCCAGAAACTGGTCGCTTTCAGCACCCGCGTGAACTGCAACAAGCTCCAGCCGGCATTCAACAACCTCACCAAAGCCGTGTATTCGGAGTGGGACCGGGAGCAGAACCGCTACGACCAGGAAACCAACCACGGCCTCAACGCCGTGCGCCAGGCCTATTGGGAAAAGCAGACGCAAACCAAGCTGGCGCAGTTGCAGCCGTTTGCGCAGTAGGGCGAATCATCCAGGGATAATTTAGTTGTCCGTTGCTAGTTGTCCGTCGTCAGGATGTTCTGACAAAGCGGATATCAGAACACCCTGACAACTAATAACTGACAACTGAAACGCTGACGTTCCATGCCTTCCCCACCGCTGACCTGGGCCGAGTTTGAGCACGTCGACCTGCGCGTGGGCACCGTCCGCGAGGCGCGGCCGTTTCCGGAGGCCCGCCGGCCCGCCTATCAGCTGCTGATTGATTTTGGGCCCGAAATCGGCCTTAAAAAATCGAGCGCCCAACTCACGCACCACTACACGCCCGCCGCGCTGCTGGGCCGGCAGGTGCTGGCCGTGGTCAACTTCCCGCCCAAGCAAATCGGGAAATTCATTTCCGAAGTGCTGGTGACCGGCTTTGCCGATGCCGAGGGGCACATTGTGCTCGCCAGCGTGGCCGGCCCCGTGCCCAACGGCAGCCGCCTCATCTAACCGGGGCGGTTGAAATTAACAGCCCGTCACGCAGACGGCAGCCCGTCATGCAGAGCGCAGCGAAGCATCTTTACCGCTTCGTTGCCCCGATTGGATTACTTCCTGCGGGCAAGATGCTTCGCTGCGCTCTGCATAACGGGCTGCCGTCTGCATGACGGCCTATTTGGCTGGCTTCTTCACCTTAACCACTGGCGGCTTAATTGTTGACGGGTTAATCGCCAACGGTTTCACTACCAAGCTCGGCGGGGCCGGCTGGGCGGGGCTCGCCGCCACCGGGGCCAGCTTCTTTTCGCGGCCGCGCAGCGTGTCGATTACGGCCCCGTAAATGTCGTCCAAATCCTTGCCGTGGATGCTGTAGTAGCGGTAGCTGCGGTGGAAAGCCGAATCGGTGACTTCGCGCTGCCAGAGCAACGCCTTTTGCTGGGACGCGAACAGGGCGCGGGCCGAGTCGGGCGAGAGGTGGCTGTTTTCGACGCGCGCTTCGAGCAGGTGCAGGTCGGCCAGCAGCGGGATGAGCCGCTCTTGCGGCAGCAGGTCGGCGGGCCGGGGCGGCTCTTCGGGGCGCTGGCAGGCGGGCCCGGCCAGCAGGAGGGGAGCCAGCAGCAGGCCCAGGCAGCGGCGACGGAATGATTTCACGGCGCCAAAGTTACGCCCACGCCGTAGCTTCGTGGGCATGAACCCCCCCGTGCCCCCGGCCCTCACCGCCCTGGTGCGCCGCCTGCGCCACCTCGAAATCCGCATCCGCAAGGCGGTGGAGGCCCAATTGCAGGGCGATTTCCACTCCGTATTCAAAGGCACGGGCCTCGAATTCGACGACGTGCGCCTCTACCAGTACGGCGACGAGGTGCGGGCCATCGACTGGGCCGTGAGCAGCAAAGGCCACGGCACGTTCGTCAAAACCTACAAAGAAGAGAAGGAGCAGCAGGTGCTGGTGCTGCTCGACGTGAGCGCCTCGCTCGACGTGGGCGACGGCCGGCAGCGCAAGCTCGACGTGGCCCGCGACATTGCCGGGCTGCTGGCGCTCTCGGCCGCCCGGCAGGGCTCGGCGCTGGGCCTGTTGGCGTTTTCCGACCAGAAAGAGCTGTACCTGCCGCCGGGCAAGGGGCCGCGGGCCGCGTATGCGCTCATTCGGCGGCTGTTTGCGCTGGTGCCGGCCTCGCGGGGCACGGGGGTGGGGGCGGGCATCCGGCAGGCGCTGGGGCTGCTCAAGCGCCGCAGCCTGGTGGTGCTGGTTTCCGATTTTATCGACGGCCACTACGAGCGCGAGCTCACCATGCTGGCCCAGCGCCACGACCTGATTGTGGTGCAGGTGCTGGCCCCGCGCGAGCGGCATTTTCCGGCCCTGGGCATCGTGCCCCTGCGCGACGCCGAAACCGGGCAGGTGCGCTGGGTCAACACCTCCGCGCCCAGCTTCCGGGCCCGCGTCGAGGCCGCCGCCGACCGCCAGGAGGCCGAGCTGGTCAACATTTGCCGCCGCCAGCGCACCGGCTTCCTGGCCCTGAGCACCGAAGCCGATTTCGTGCCCCAGCTCGTGAACCTGTTCCGCTACCGCCAACAAGCCGGCCGCCGGGGGTAGCGCCCAAAAAATACTGTCAAATTGGCATTAAAATCTGCCAAAACCCCACCAATATCTGCCAAAACCCACCCTCCGAGGTCCGGTTTTGGCCTTCCGAGGGTGGGTTTCGACTCTCCGAGGCTCGGTTTCGCCCCGTTGCGGTTCGGTTTCGATGCTTCAAAGTCCGGTTTCGACTTTCGGAGACTCGGTTTTGATGCTTAAAGGCCCGGTTTCGCCCCTCAAAGGGACAAAACCGGGCCTTTAAGCATCAAAACCGGCCTTCGGCTAGCCCTTGAGGGCCTTGGCGGGCCGGCCGCCGCCGTTGCCGGGGAAGCGCTGGCTCAGGTCGTCGTAGGCGGCCTGGGCACCGGGCTGGTTGTTTTTGGCCAGAAACTTAATGTTGTTGTAGAGCACCAGGGCGGCGGCGTAGGCGTCGGAGCCGGCCAGCATCACCGTCGAATCGGTGTCGAGGGCCAGCCCGTCGAGCAGCTGCTGCACGGGGGCCAGGCCGCTGAGGGCCGCCGCGTCGCGGGCAAACTCGTCAAGGTCGAGGAAGCCGGGCACGAAGCTGGGGTTGTTGCGGGCGTAGTCGTAGGCTTTTTGCACGAAGGCGACGGTCTTGGCGCCCATTTTGAGCATCGCGGCCCGCTCGTCGGGCGTAAGGGCCTGGAGGTAGGGCCGCAGCTCGGCGGCGCCCTGCTGGAAAAAGCCCAGCGCCTTTTTGAGCGCGGCGTCGGGGATGGCGGTAGAAAACAAATTCTGCATAAAAATAGAAAAGGGGGTGTGGCGCCGGCCGGGGTGCCGGCGAGGCCCACAAGGTAGGGCGCGGGGGCTTGGCAACATAGCGCGGTGGGGCGGCGGCCGGGGCGCGGCGCGGCGCGAACCTGGTCGTTTGCGCTCTTTGCCAACGGCCGTTGCCACCTGCCCAACCCGGCGGGCCGCTACATTTGGGGCACTCCGGCCGGTTGCCGGCCCCGCCCGCCATGCCTTGTTGCCTTCTTCCGCGTTTGTGCCGGCTGCTGCCCGTGCTGCTGCTGCCGGCCCTGGCGCTGGCCGCGCAAACCGCGCCGGTGCCCGCCGGCCCCCAGGGGCGTTTCCTGAAAAAAACCGTCCTCCTCGGCGAGCCCCTTGATTACGAGCTGCGCTTCGAGCACGCGCCCGACCTCGAAGTGGTGTTTCCGGACTCGCTGGCCCGTTTCGCGCCGTTTGAGTACGCCGGCCAAACGTTTTTCCCCACCCGCACGCGCCGGGGCCGCAGCCTCGACCGGGCCATTTACCACCTGCGCACGTTTCGGCTCGATTCGGTGCAGACCCTGGCCCTGCCCGTGGCCGTGCTCGAAGGCCCCGACACCCTGAGCGTGCTGCCGCCGCCCAGCCGGGTGCGGCTGGTGCGCACCGCCGCCCGGCCGCCGTTTGGGGCCACCGAGCTGCCCGCCCTGCGCCAAAACCTGGTCCTGCTGCCCGTGGCGCCCGTGTTCAACTACCCGTACTGGATTGCCGTGGTGCTGGCCGGGCTGCTGCTGCTGGCCGGCAGCGCGGCCTTGTTTCGGCGGCGCCTCAGGCTGCGCTACCGGGCCTACAAGCTCCGCAAAAACCACGGCTACTTCCTGGCCCAGTTCGCCCGCCACGTCGAGCGGTTCGAGCTCTCACGCTCGGCCACCAACGTCGAGCGGGCCGTGGTGCTCTGGAAAAACTACCTCGCCGGCCTCGAAAACAACGCCCTAAACTCGTTCACCACCCGCGAAATCGTGGCCTACTTTGAAAAAGACCCCGACGTACGCAAAGCCCTTAGCGCCACCGATAAAGTAATCTACGGCAACCTCCAGACCGAAGACGCCAAGGAAGTCGACCGCGCCTTCCAGCGCCTGCGCGGCTTCGCCGAGCGCCGCTACGCCTCGGTGAGGCGATGAACAATTAACAATTAACAATGAGCAGTGAAGAACGAGCAATGAGCAATGAGCAATGAGCAGTGAACAATCAGGGCTTCCGCACCCAACCGGCCCGCGTCTTCTTTGCCTGGTGCTTTAGCGCCGGGGCCGAAATACCGGCCTTTTTGGTGGGGCTTTAGCCCTGGCTGACGGCCGCAACGACCAGGGCTAAAGCCCCGGCATAGTCAGCGCCTGCCCCAGCCCCGGCGCTAAAGCGCCGGGCAATGCCCAGAAGCCCCGGCTGAGGTTTGATGCGAAAGCCCTGATGAGCAATGAGCAATGAGCAATGAGCAATGAGCAATGAGCAATGAGCAATGAGCAA
>CAXTCS010000237.1:0-7046 GCA_964242365.1 uncultured Hymenobacter sp.
GTTGCGTCTCTACCCCGTTTCGGCAGTTATATACTTAACTCAAACAGCTTCTAAGTCATAAATTCGTTACATACATTACTCAGGGTTCCTCATCCTTGCTTGAAGCGCAACATGTTCGGAATGACTAACTGGCTGCCCCTCGCCTTGCTCACGGCCTTGTGCCTGGCGCTCTATAATTTCTTCATCAAGCTCGCCTCAAACCACCTGCCGCCCGCCGTGGGCGCGGTGGTGCTGCAACTGGTAGCCGCCGCCCTCGGGGCGGCGTGGCTGTTGAAACTGAGGCTGCAAGGCCAGCCGCTAGCCGTGACGGGCAAGGGGCTGGGTTTGGCGGCGCTGGCCGGGCTGGGTGTGGGGCTGGCCGAAATTTTGACGTTTGTGGTGTTTCAGCGGGGGGTAAACTCGTCGGTGGGCACGCCGGTGATTGTGGGCGGCTCGGTGCTGCTCACGGCCTTATTGGGGCTGGTGCTGTTGCGCGAGGCGCTGACGCTCTCGCAGGCGGGGGGCTTGCTGCTGATTGTGGTGGGCATCGCGCTGCTGGCGCGGGGGCAGTGAGGGCGGCAGGTTTATTGGACCTGATACCAGTAAGATGGAAGGCCGGGCTCGGGGTGTTGGCCAGGGGCGGGCGGGGCTACGCGGTAGATGTCGACCTGCTCGTTGTGGAAAGCTGGCGGGTAGGCAAACCGGGGCTGAAACTCGCCGTGATGGCCGGGAAATGCCAGCACGTAGGTGTAGGCCCGGCCCGGATAAGGGTAGGCATCGATGGGCCACTGCTGGCCGGGGCGCTCGGCGTGCAGGTACATCCGGACGAATAAGCTGTGGGTCGATTCGGGTACGAGGATGGGGCCGCGCGGGTGCTGGTCGAGCCAAAGAAAGGCGGCGTGCAGGGCCTGGTTGCGGCGGCGCGGCGGGCGGTTGTCGCGCCACAGGCTCGTGAATTGGTAGGTGCACCAGAGCAGCGCCGCTACGCTCAGCGCGGGCCGTAGCCACCGCCGGGCGCGGGCCGAGTCGAGGCGGAGCAGCCATTCGACAACCAAGGCGAGGAGCACGAAGAAGAAAAACGCTTTGTAAAGGAGGGTGCGGCCCGGTGCAAATACCCGTTGGGCGGCCAGCATGGCGATGGGAAACAGCATGAACCACAACGCCGCCGGGGCCAGCCGCTGCCAGGGCGCCGCCAGGGCCGCCGGTAGCCGGCCCCGGCGGGCCCGCCGCAGGAGCAACCAGGCGCCCGTCAGTCCGGCCACCGTGAGGAGGCTGCCTACCTTCATCTGGCCGGCCAGGAAGCCTTCGGTTTCCCACAGATAAGCGGGCAGGCCGGCAAGGAATTCGGCCCAGGGATGGGGCGTGACAAAGCCGTTGCCGAAAAAGATGGTTGGGCCCGAGATGAACAGCAGGGGGGCGTAGAGCAGCAGGCTGCCCGCCGTGGCTGCCGCGCCCATTGCCACCAGCCAGGCCAGTGGCCGCCCGGCCCGTTGTTGCAGAAAAGCCAGCCCCAGCCACGACAGGGCCGAGGCCAGCACCAGCGCAAACGTGGGCACGGTGTAGGCGCCGAGCACGCTGCCCACGACCAGGCCCGTCCAGGCGGCCCGGGGGTGGGGCGCGGCGGCGCGCAACGCCAGGGTGCTGAAAAAAACGACGGCCGCCAGGGCCGTGAGCAACCAATAGCCCCGGCCCACGGCCACGTGGTAGAGGCTGAGCTGGGCCAGGCTGAACAGCAGCGTAGCCAGGCCGGCCGGTCGAAAACCCGCCCGCGCCCGCAGCAAGCCCGCGAACAGCAAGGCGGTAGCCACCGTGGCCACCAGCACCACGGGCAGGCGCATGGTCCACCAAAAGCCGGGATTTACGTGGTAAAACAGCCAGCTTACCGTGTTTGACAGCACGTGGTTGTTGGGGACGGGGTAGTAGGCCGACACGGCCAGCAGGCTTTTGCTGGCGAACAGTTCGTAGGAAGGCACGTCGTCGTACTCGGGGGTGACGGCGGGCCGGCTCATGTAGGCGCGCACCGCCGTGAGCGCGGCCAACGACCAGGCGGCTATTCGCTGTTGGCCGGCCGGCAGCGTGCGGAAGCTGCCCGACAATTCGGCTGCGGCTCCACGCATTTCGCGGCGCCACAACGCGCACGCGGCGCGGCCTTTGGGGGTGGCGGCTAAGACGCCGGTTATGCCTCCCAGCAAAATTGCGGCGCCGGCCAGGGCCTGCCAGGCGCTGGCCAGCGCGGCCGCCGAATAGGCCCGCGTGCGCCATTTATAGAACGGAAAAATGGCATCGAGTTGGCGGGCTTCGGTCCAGGTGGCGCTGTGCAGCACCAGGGCGGCATAGCCGGCGCACACGGCTAGGAGCCCGAACGCCAGCAGTCCAAAAAAGCGGGCGTCGGGCGTTGCGCCGGTTTCGGGCGTGGCAGTGTCGGCCGGTAGATTAGCAGAAGAAAGGCCATTCGGGCGCATGGAGGTAGAAATTAAACCGGAAAAAAGCCCAATGCCGGGGAATAAAGATGCGCTGTTCAACTTGAAATTGCGGGAGAACGGCTGCCTCTTCGAATGAAGCCAAAGTGCTTTAGCGGGACCTGGACGGGGCCGGGCCGAGCTGGTAAATGGTGGCCAGGGTATCCTGGTAGGCCAGGCGATAGGGAAGTGCGCTGGCCCAGGCCGGCCGGGCGAGGGGCTGGCCTTTGGCCCACACTATGAACTGATAGCGGGTGCCGACGCGGCGCTGGGCGTGGAGCGTGAGTGGGCGGTGGTCGAGCAGGGCGTAGTGATGAAACAGGATGTCGTGGTAGGAAGCGCCCAGAAATACCGGGCCGGGCGGCTGGGTCAGGAGCCAGCGGTAGGCGCGGGCGACGGCGGCCGTTTCGTCGCGGCTCCGCAGCAGGGCGGGCACCTGGCCGGCCAGCATTGCGACCCGGAACAGCAGCAATATTAGCAGTAAGGCGATTGGGAGCCGGGTGGCCCCGCGGCCCCGCCACCGGGTAGCAGCGTAGTCGGCCAGGAGGGCGCCCAAAAGGTAGAGAAAGTACGTCGCGTACATCAGGGCGCGGGCGGGGATGAACCGGCGTTCGGCTGCCATCACTATCGCTGGCACGAGCAGCAGCGCCCAGCACGACCACAGCAGCCAGCGCTGGCGGGGCGGCAGGGTGCCGCGCAGCAGCAGGAGTGGCGTGAGCCCGAGCAGGACGGCGCTGGCAATCAGCCCCGGCCGGACCAGCCCGAGGAGGGCATCGGCGACTTCGTAGGCGTAAGCGGGGAGCGTGCGCCAGAAGGCGGCCCAGGCGTAGGGCGCCAGATAGCGGTTGGCCAGCAGGCTGGGCCAGCCCGACACGCAGCCGACCGGGGCATAGAGCACGGCGGCGATGGCCCCGATTATCGCGCCGGCCCCGAACACCCGGCCCCAAAAATGCCCCCGCTGGCGGGGGTGGAAGCACTGGCTGCCAGCCGTTAGTACCAGGGCCAGGGCCAGCAGGGGAGAAGCGAAGGTCGGCACGGTATACAGGCCAAGGATGCTGCTGCCAATGAAGACGGCCCAGGCCAGGCGTTGGTTTCGGCGGGCGGTCATTAACTCGACGACGGCGAAAAAGGCGAGCTGAAGGCACAGCAGCTGCACGTAGTAACCCCGCCCGGAGGCCGCGTAGATGATGGTGAGCGGGGTGAGGCTGAACAGGGCGGTGACCACCGTCGCCACGCGGAAAGTGCACAGGCGCGTGAGCAGCGCGTAGCTCAGCGCCGTGCCGGCGGTGGCGGCCAGCAGCGAGGGCAGCCGCATGACGACGCGGACGTGGCCCAGGGCCAGCGGCGACAGCAGCCAGCAGCAGAAGTTGTAGAAGACGTGGTTGTTGGGAATCGGGTAGAAGCTGGCGATTGCGACGGGGCCTTCGTGAACGAAGGCGTCGTAGGAGCCAATTTCGTCCGGGCTTAGCGGGTCAATTAAAAACCAGACCAGCCAGGTAGCCAGCAGGCTCAGCAATAGAATGCCGGCCACGACGCGCTCGGAAACGGAAAGCTGGCGTACGGTGCGCACCAGCGCGGCTGCGGCCCGGTGGGTTTCCTGGCCCAGGCGGCGCAGCTGCCGGCGGGAGCGGGGCGCCCGTAGCTGGGCGATGGTGGCCAGCAAACTGCCGCCGAGCAGGCCCGCAAGCACGACCCGAAATACCGCGTAGCGGGCGGGGGTAAGGGCTAGCTTGAAAAAAGAGAGGCCGTCGGGGGCGTACTCGAAATATCCGATGTGGCCCAGCCGCTCGACGGCCGCGTAGGGGGCCGGCCCGAAAATGCCGACGAGGCAGCCGCTGGCCACCAGCAGGCAAATCGAGGCCACGAGCAGCAGGAAGCGCATGGATAATCGTGAAAGCTAGGCGCTGGCGGGCAGCGCGGGCAGGGCGCCCAGCCTGGCCAGCTCGGCCCATACGCGGTGCACGGGCAGGCCCATCACGTTAAAATAGGAGCCTTCGAGCCGGGTGATGGCCACCATGCCAATCCAGTCTTGCGCGCCGTAGGCCCCGGCTTTGTCGAAGGGCTGGTACCGGGCGATGTAAAACGCGATTTCGGCCGGGGAGAGGGGGCGGAAATGCACCGTGGTCTGGTCGGAGAAAATGACTTCGCGGCCGTCGCCGCACCGCAGGCACACGCCCGTGAACACGTCGTGCGCCCGGCCTTGCAGGCGGGTGAGCATGGCAGTGGCCTCGGCCGCGTCGGCGGGCTTGTTGAGCACGTCGTTGCCCAGGCACACGATGGTGTCGGCGGTGAGCACGACTTCATCGGCGGCCAGGCCGGGGACGTAGGCGGCGGCTTTGCGGGCGGCGAGGAACTCGGCCACTTCGGCCCGGCGCAGGTGGGCGGGGAATTCTTCGTCGACCTCCAGCAGCCGGATTTCGTAGGGCAGGCCCAGGTCGGTGAGCAGCTGGCGGCGGCGCGGCGAATTGGAGGCTAAAATGAGCTTCACGCGGGGAGGGCTTGAAAATAGTCGGCAAATACGTTGCCCGCTTCCTCGTCGGCAATGCTGCTGAAGAGGAAGCCGCCGATGGTTTTGGGGTAGAAAAACGTCGATTTGGGCGGCATCACGGCGCCGGAATGGCACACGGCTTCGACTTCGGCCATGCTCACTTCGTTCACGATGAAGGCGGCGCGGGCCTCGCCCCGGTCCACGCGTTGGAGGCACTCGGCAAAGTTGCGCACGTAGGCCACGCCGGTCCAGCTCCGTTGCGCGTCGGGCCCCACAATGCCCAAGACTTTTTCCAGCACAAAAAAGTGGAGCACCGTCAAATCGAGGGCTTTCACTTCGGTGGTCGTGTCCCAGTCGAGCAGTTCGTGGGCCTCGGGCCGCAGGCGGATTTTGTAGGCCTGGCCGCCCACGTAGAGCCCAAAAGCCCAGGGTTTGCCCGCAATTATTTCGGGCAGGTCGTTGGCGTCGTCTTTCGGCAAAACGGTGAAATACGGGGCGAGCCGGGCCAGCAGCTCATCGTCGCTCAGGTCGCCGGGCAGCGTCAGCAGCAGGCGGTGCGTGGGCAGAATGCGCAGGTCGTCGGCCGCCGCGTTGGTGAGGTACATGAGGTGGTAATTCCAGGGCTCGCGGCCGGTGGCGCGGCCGTCGGCGGCCAGCTCGCGGGCCTGGCGGTAGGCCAGGGAGCCTTCGTAGCGGTGGTGGCCGTCGGCGAGAATGACCTGGCGGCGCGCCAGCAGTTGCTGAAAGCGCTGAATAACGGCGGCGTCCTGAATCACGGCCAGCACGTCGCGGGCGCCCTGGTAGTCCTCCTCGGTTTCGTAGAGGGGCGAGCGCATGGCCTCGTCGAGGTAGTTTTCCAGCTCAAAGTTCTCGTCGCGGTACAGGCCGTGGGTGGCGCTGGTCTGGAACTGCGTGCGGGCCAGCAGCTCGGCGCGGTCATTGACCGAAGCGGGCAGGGTGTTTTCGTGGCGCAGCACCACGTTCTCGGCCCAGTCGTAGGCCCGGATGTGGCACATGAAGCCTTTGCGGCAGTATTCGCGGGCGCTGCCCGGCAGCCGGAAATACTGGTAATACGCGTAGATGCCCGGCAGCTCGTCTTGCCGCAGCACGCCGCTGGCCTCCCACTCGCGCAGCCGCAGGAGCGCGTCGGCGGCGGGGTCGTCGGCGCGCGGCACCGAGAGGTGAATGGAATTGAGCGGGTTGCGGTACAGGGCCTCGCGCTGCTTGGCCGACACCACGTCAAAAAGCGGGGAAACGTAGTCGTCGATGTCGGCGCTCAGCGTGGGGTTGTAGCGCCAGCCGCGTAAGGGTTGAATTTCAGCCAAAGGGGTGTCATTTAACAATTAACAATTAACATTTATCATTTAACAATTATCGTTTAACGCGCTGTAAGCAAGTTTTTTAACAGGTCAAAAGCTCTGCTGAAAGCGCAGCTGCGGAGCTTCCAACACGACTGTTAAATGATAAATGTTAATTGTTAAATGAAATCACGGGGCCAGGCGGGACAGCTTCCAGCCGTTGCCTTCGCGCTCGTACACGATGCGGTCGTGCAGGCGGCTGGGGCGGCCCTGCCAGAATTCGAGCCGGTGGGGCCGCAGGATGTAGCCGCCCCAATGCTCGGGGCGGGGCAGCGGGTCTTGCGCGCCAAACTCTTCGGCCGCGGCGGCTTCGCGGGCTTCGAGCGCTTCGCGGCTGCCGATGACTTCGCTTTGGGGCGAGGCCCAGGCGCCGAGCTGGCTGCTGCGCGGCCGGCTCTGGAAATATTCGGTCGAGAGCGTTTCGGGGGCTTTTTCTACCCGGCCTTCCACGCGCACCTGGCGTTCGAGGCCGGGCCAGAACAGGTTGAGGGCCGCCAGCGGCTGGGCGGCCAGCTCGCGGCCTTTGCGCGAGTCGTAGTTGGTGTAAAACAGAAACCCGGCGTCGTCGGGCAGCCCTTTGAGCAGCACCACGCGCGAGGAAGGCTGGCCGTTGGCCGCTACCGTGCTCAGCGTCAGGGCCGTGGGCTCGTCGAGCTGGGCGGCGAGGGCTTCGTCGAGCCACACCCGGAACTGCTGCACGGCATCGGGCAGCACGTCGGCTTCGGAGAGGGTGCGCTGGGCGTAGGTTTTGCGCAGGTCGGC
>CAXTCS010000238.1:0-7010 GCA_964242365.1 uncultured Hymenobacter sp.
CGAAGCGCTGGAACTGCTCGGGCGTGGCGTACATGAGCGTGGCTTCTTCGGGCGAAGAGTACAGCAGCGACAAGGTGCCCGGCGGGTGGCTGCCCGCGATTTCGGGCCGCTCGTGCGGTTGCAGCATTTGCACGAAGCTTTCCAGGATAATCTGGTTGGTGTTGCTGCCCAGGAGCACCACGGCGGCGCGCTTGCTCTTTTTCTCGCGCCGCTCGAAGTGCAGGGCCGTGGCCAGGCGCAGCACTTCGGTGGGGTAGGCGGCGCGGCTCACATCGAAAGCCGCCGAGCGCAGCAGCTTTTTGGGGTGAAAGCTGAATCGCTCGGCGCGGTCCTGGAAGCGGTTGGTGCCCACCACCACCTGCTGCCCGCTGGCAATGCGGCGGAAGGTTTCGGCCGCCACGGCCTTGATTTCTTCCAGCAGCTGGCCGCGCACGGCCGGCAGGCCCCCGGCCGCTTCCATGCGCTGAAACAGCAGCCAGGCTTCCCGGGCCAGCTGGTCGGTGAGGGTTTCGAGGTAATAAGAGCCGGCGGCGGGGTCTTGCACCCGGCCCAGGCCGGCTTCTTCGCGCAGCAGCACCGAGAGGTTGCGCGCCAGCCGGGCCGAGAAGTCGTTGGCCTCGGCAAACAGGCTGTCGAACGGCGCCACCGACACCGAATCGGCCCCGCCCAGCACGGCGCTCATCGCCTCGGTGGTGTGGCGCAGCAGGTTGGTGTGCGGGTCGAGGGTCGTCTGCGTCCACGACGACGTCGCGGCGTGGATGCGCAGGTTCCCGTTCAGTGCGCCGGGCAGCCCGAAGCCGTGCAGCAGCGTGGCCCACAGCCGCCGCAGCGCCCGCAGCTTGGCCATTTCCAGAAAGTAGCCGGGCACGATGGCCACGTGCAAGTGCAGCGCCGCCGCTACCTGGACGGGGCTGATTTCGTCGTTCGGCAGCTCGGCCAGCAGGGCCGCGGCCGTGTTCAGGCTAAAGGCAATCTGCTGCGTGGCCGTGGCCCCACGGTTGCCAAAAAAGGCGCTATTTACGGCCAGCGCCCGAAAATCGGGCATGCCGGTGGTCAGGCTCACGCAGCGCCGCAGCGCGGTGCGGTAGTCGGCCAGCTCGGCCCCTTCGGGCACCGGGCCGGGGGCAAAGCGCAGAAAGCCGCGCAGCGCCGTGCCCGGCGCGGCCGTTACCAGCTGGCTCAGCAGCACGTCGGGGCCCGCCGCCACGGTGTAGCCCACAAAGCACTGGCCCAGCGAGAGCACCTCGGCCAGGTGATGCACGGCAAAAAGGGCAGCGTCCGTCAGTATAAAATGAATGCCATCGGCGCCGTTGGCCAGGGCCGCGGCGGCTTGGTCGATTTGGGCGCGGCCGTCGCGGCCGGCCGGCACGGTCAGGGCGGGCACGTTCAGCCACGGCGCCACGGGGTGGGGCAGGGGCGCCGGGGGCCCGCCGAGCGCCGCCAGGGCTTCGCGGTGGTAAAATGGCTCCACGCTGAAGCCGTCGGGCAGGGGCCAGCGCAACGTGGCGGGGTCCTGGCCTTTGAGGTCGCGGGCCAGGCGGGCCTGCCACTCGGCCGTGGTCACGGCCGGAAACTCGGCGAAGGAAACGGGCGCGGCCGCCGGGGTGTCGGACATAAAGACGGAATGAGGCAGCGAGTGAAACACCTGTTGGCCCAGCAGCCAATCGGCAACGACCAAAACAGGCCGAAAGATACCGCCTTGGGCCGAAAGCTGCCACCGCGGCCCGGTGCGCCCGGTAGGCAGCCCGGCCCGCATCGTAGCTTTGCGGCAACCACGCCGGGCACAGTAGCCCGGTGCCCGTTTTATTTTTTCATGCTGCACCATTCCCTTCGGCCCGTTCTGGCCCCGCTGCTGCTGGCGTTGGCGCTGGCCGCCGGCTGCCAGCGCGCGGCCTACCTGCCCACGGCCCATTTTGTGCCCGTCACGAGCCAGCCGGTGGGCAAAACCCAGGCCGAAGACCCCGCCATCACCGCCCTCATCGCCCCGTACCACGACAAGGTGACCAGCCAGATGCAGGAAGTGCTGGGCACGGCGCCGGCGGCCCTGGTGAAAGCCCCCGGCGAATCGCCGCTGGCCAACTTTGTGGCCGATTTGCAGCGCGAGCGGGCCAGCGCGGCCCTGGGCGAGCCCATTCCGTTGGGCGTGATGACCAACGGCGGCCTGCGCGCCGGGTTTGCCGCCGGCCCCGTCACGCTGGGCGCGGTGTTTGAGCTGATGCCGTTTGAGAACGAGCTGGTGGTGCTCGACGCGCCCGGCCCGGTGGTGCAGCAGCTGTTCGACTACGCCGCCCACGGCAAAATGGCCGTGTCCGGGGCTACCTACACCGTCACTTTCGACGGCATGCCCAAGGACATCCGCATCGGCAACCAGCCGTTCGACGTGAACGAAAACCGGACCTGGCCCATTGCTATTTCCGATTACCTGGCCACCGGCGGCGATAACATGGCGTTTTTCAAGCCCATCGTGCCCCGCCACACCAACATCTTGCTCCGCACCGCCATCGCCGACCACATCCGCGCCCTCACCAAAGCCGGCCAGCCCGTAACGGCCAGGGTCGAAGGCCGGGTGAAGGTCAATTAAGAATTATGAATTAAAAATTATGAACCGTCGCGATTGAATAAAGTCAGGCGGTTTATGCTTCAGAATTCAATTCATAACTCATAATTTTTAATTCATAATTACCCATCATGAAGCGCCGCGACTTTCTCCGCAATTCCCTGCTCGGCACCGCCGGCCTCACCGTGCTGGGCGGCCTGGCCAATTCGGCCGAAGCGGCCACCGCTGCCAAGGCCCCGGTCAAGCTTACCATCCTGCACACCAACGACATGCACTCGCGCATCGAGCCCTTCCCCGACAACGGCGGGCAGTGGGCCGGGCTGGGCGGCATGGCGCGGCGGGCGGCCCTCATCAAAGACGTGCGCGGCAAAGAAGCCAACGTGCTGCTGCTCGATTCGGGCGATATTTTTCAGGGCACGCCGTACTTCAATTTCTTCGGCGGCGAGCTCGAATACAAGCTCATGAGCCAGATGGGCTACGACGCCAGCACGCTGGGCAACCACGACTTCGATAACGGCCTGGAAGGCCTCCAGCGCCAGCTGCCCAACGCCGCTTTTCCGTTCCTCATCGCAAACTACGACTTCTCGCAAACGGCGCTGGCCGGCCGGTTCGCGCCTTGCAAAGTATTTGAGAAGCAGGGCATTCGCATCGGCGTGTTTGGCTTGGGCATTGAATTGAGCGGCTTGGTGGCCGACAAAAACTTCGGCCAGACCGTGTACCTCGACCCCGTGGCCAAGGCCCGCGAAATGGTGGCCCGGCTGCGCGGACCCGAAAAATGCGACCTGGTCATCTGCCTCTCGCACCTGGGCTATAAATACGCCGAAGCCAAGCTCGACGACCGCAAGCTCGCGGCGCAGGTGTCGGGAATTGACCTGATTTTGGGTGGCCATACCCACACGTTTATGGACGCCCCGGAGCCCATCGCCAGCCCGGACGGCCGGAAAACCCTCATCAACCAAGTGGGCTGGTCGGGCATCAACCTGGGCCGGCTCGACTACGAGTTTGCGCCGGGCACCCGGCGCGGCGGGCTGGCCCAGGCCGCCGTGCTGCCGGTGCGCGCCATCGGCTAACTGCCCCGGCCAGCGCTGGGCCAATGCCCGCCGGTCGGCAGTGCGGAACTGGAAAAAGCTGATGGCCAGCGGCCTGGTGCCGGCCGTGGTGCCGCGCGTCACGCGCGGCCTGCAAATCGGTGCCGCCGCCCCGGTTGTTGGCGGGCTTGTGGCGGGCGTTTTGGCGGGGCGGGGCTTCGGTTTAATGTTGCCTCACGTACAGGCTATATATATGAATTTTAACGTTATAGAGCCTGAGCCAGGTCCTTCGTTGGAAATCGGCTTGCCCACGGCCGGTTATTTATTTGCATCTTGGCGCATGAAAAAATGCCGTTGGCTGAACGGTTTACCGTGCTGTTAGAACTAGCGAAAAAGCAAGTCAAAACCAGCTTTTTTTCTCGCTAAGTTTTCCACAATTTTGTCCCCCTCTAAAAAAACAGGCCGCTCTAAAGCGGTTGCTTTTTCACGCTACTTTCCTCCCCGGCCCGCCCCCGGTTACTGATTAACTGGTCTCATGCTCAAAGATTTTCGTACGGTATGGGCTGGCTGCTTGCGCAGCATCGCGGCGGAAATCGGCGAGCAGAGCTTTAAAACCTGGTTCCAGCCCATCGTGCCCGTCGAGCTGAAGGGCAACGTGCTCACGATTCAGGTGCCGAGCGCCTACTTCTACGACTGGCTGGAGGAGCATTACGTCGACGAGCTGCGCCAGGCCCTGTACCGCGAGCTGGGCTCCGAAGGCCGGCTGGAGTACAGCGTGGTGGTCGACCAGGGCAACGAGCAGGCCCAGCCGCGCACCTTGCACCTGCCCCCGCCCCGCAAGGTGGCCGCGCCCGACCCCCGCGACGCGCCCCAGCCACCGCCGATGGGCAACCCGCTGGCGGGCTCCGGCCGCGCCGCGGCGGCCCGCTACGTGGCCTCGGGCACGGTGCGCACCACGCCGCGCGGCAACTTCGGCATCAGCAACCAGGCGGCCGACACCCTGGCCCCGCCCCGAAATCCCTTCGATACGGCCCGGCCGATGGACGGCAACCTCGTGCCGTCGCAGCTCAACGGCTCGTACACGTTCGACAACTACATCGAGGGCGACTGCAACCGCCTGGCCCGCTCGGCCGGCCTCGCCGTGGCCAACAAGCCCGGCACCACCAGCTTCAACCCGCTGATGGTGTACGGCGGCGTGGGCCTGGGCAAAACGCACCTCGTGCAGGCCATCGGCAACCACATCAAGGCCACGGCGCCCGAGCGGTTCGTGCTCTACGTGTCGGCCGAAAAGTTCACCAACCAGTTCATCGACAGCGTGCAGCGCGCGCAGGTGCAGGACTTTGCCAACTTCTACCTGCAAGTCGACGCCCTGATTCTGGACGACGTGCAGTTTCTGGCCAACAAGGGCAAGACCCAGGAGATGTTCTTTCACATTTTCAACCACTTGCACCAGTCGGGCAAGCAGATTGTGATGACCTCCGACCGGCCGCCCAAAGACCTGCTGGGCCTGGAAGACCGCCTGCTGAACCGCTTCAAGTGGGGCCTGACGGCCGACGTGCAAAGCCCCGATTTCGAGACGCGGGTGGCCATCATCCGCAACAAGATGGAGCAGGACGGCATCGACATTCCGCCCGACCACGTGGTGGACTACCTCGCCAACTCGGTGCACACCAACGTGCGCGAGCTCGAAGGCGTCATCGCCTCGCTGGTGGCCCAGAGCAGCCTGAGCCGCCGCGACATCGACCTGGAAATGGTGAAGCAGGCCCTGCGCCACATCATCGAAGAAGTGGAAGCCGAGGTCAACCTCGACTTCATTCAGAAGACCGTGGCCGCCTATTTTGGCATTTCCGTGGAGCTGCTGAAAGACAAAACCCGCAAAAAGGAAGTGGTGACCGCCCGGCAGGTGGCCATGTATTTTGCCAAGCACCACACCGCTCACACCCTGAAAACCATTGGTTTCCACTTCGGTGGGCGCGACCACACCACCGTGATGCACTCGGTGCAAACCGTGTCCGATTTGGTGGATTCGGACAAGAAATTCCGCGACCAGGTCGACGAGCTGCGGAAGAAATTCGCCAAGTAGCGCAAGGGCCTATTTCCGGTCCTGGTTCGTTACATTTGGGAAAGCCTTGCCTTATGGAAACTCTTGCCCCGGAAATTTCCGCCTACGAACTGGAACGCGGAAAGCCCATGCCGAGCATCAATCACAGCATCGTCCAACTCAATGTAGGATTTGAGTTGAAGACCCGCTACCGCGACCAATTCCGCTTCATGTCGGAAATCAATATTGATGTTGCGGGGCGGGTGATGGTGCCGGATATTGGCATTTTCCCGAGGATGGCCGCCGACATGGCCAACGACAGCATCGTGTCGCAGCAATTACCGCTTACGACCATTGAGATTCTTTCGCCGTCGCAAGCGCTTGATGAGCTGATTGATAAGACCACGGCGTATTTCCAGGTCGGCGTTAAATCCTGCTGGATTGTGGCGCCCAAAGCGCGGGGCGTTTTTGTATACGCGGCCCCTGATAATTACACGTTCTTCCACAACGACCAAACCCTGGCCGACCCGGCCACTGGCATCGAGCTGCCGCTGCCCGCGCTGTTTGAGTAGAGCTTAGGCCGTGGCCGCCGGGGTATTTTCGACCAGCTGCACGCCGTGCTGCGCCGCAAACTGCCGCACCTGCTCCCGGAAGCGCTGCTTGCGCATTTTGCCTTTCACTTCGCGTAGGTTCAGGGCGTACACTTCGCCGTCTTTCAGCTGCACGCGCAGCATCACGGGGCGGAGCTCCAGCGCGGCAATGCTTTCGGCCGCGAAGACCTGCTTGGGGCGAAACAAGCCGTTTTTGTGCACAATGTAGCCGGGCGTGAATTCCAGGTAGCTCTGCGTGCCAAAAATGGGCGCGTTGTGCACCAGCACGTAGCCGAGGTACACGAACGTGAACACCAAAAACACCCAGTGCAGAAAGTGGTAGTCCTGCGCCCCGGAATTGTCCCACATCGAAAACAGCACGTACGCCAGCCAGAAGCCGCCAATGGCCAGTTGCCCCCAAAAGGGAATGCGCGAAGTGTTGGCGGGACGGAGGCGAATGCGGGTGGTACCAGTGGGCATAGGGGCAAATTTAGCTGCCAGTTGCTGGTTGTCGGTTATCAGGGATAAAAAGAACGTCAATAACAAAGACCGTCAGGAAAAGAACGTCATGCTCATCTGGCGTCCGCGCAGTCGAAGCATCTCGCGTGCAGGAGTAATCCCATCGATTGAGTTTACTACCCCACGCGAGATGCTTCGGCTGCGCGGACGCCAGATGAGCATGACGTTCTTTTTCTGACGGTCTTTTATCGTATTCTAAGCCCAGAAACTACCCCACAAACTTCGCTTCCAGCGTCATTTCGGGCACGGCGCTCAACGCCTTCGACACCGGGCAG
>CAXTCS010000239.1:0-6963 GCA_964242365.1 uncultured Hymenobacter sp.
GCGGCACCTGGAAAGACCTGACGGACAACGTGAACACGATGGCCTCGAACCTGACCTCGCAGATGCGCGACATCGCCAACGTGGCCACCGCCGTGGCCAAAGGCGACCTGAGCCAGAAAATCACGGTGAACGTGCGCGGGGAGCTGTTGCAGCTGAAGGAAAACCTCAACGAAATGGTGGACTCGCTGAACACCTTCGGCGACGAAGTAACCCGCGTGGCCCGCGAGGTGGGCACCGAGGGCAAGCTCGGCGGGCAGGCCAAAGTGCCCAACGTGCGCGGCACCTGGAAAGACCTGACGGACAACGTGAACACGATGGCCTCGAACCTGACGAGTCAGGTGCGCGACATTGCCAACGTGGCCACCGCCGTATCGCGCGGCGACCTGAGCCAGAAGGTTTCGGTAAACGTCAACGGCGAGCTGCTCGACCTGAAGGACAACCTGAACCGAATGGTGGACTCGCTGAACATCTTCGCTGGCGAAGTAACCCGCGTGGCCCAGGAAGTGGGCACCGAGGGCAAGCTCGGCGGCCAGGCCAGCGTGCCCGGCGTGGCCGGCGTGTGGAAGGAGCTCACCGACAACGTAAACTACATGGCCTCCAACCTCACCACGCAGGTGCGGGGCCTTGTGAAAGTGGTAACCGCCGTATCGAAAGGTGACCTGACGCAGAAGCTGACGCTGCAAGCCAAAGGCGAAGTGGCCGACCTCGCCGATACCATCAACCGCATGGTGGACGACCTGAACCGCCTGGCTTCGGAGGTAAGCCGCGTGGCCAAAGTGGCCGGGGTGGAAGGCAAGCTGACCGAGCGCGCCACGGTCGGCGGCGTGTCGGGTTCCTGGAAGGAGCTGGTGGACACGCTCAACGCCCTGCTCGAATCCATCGCCTCGCCGGTGCTGGAAGTGAGCCGCGTGGTGCGGGCCATTTCGGAAGGCGACCTGACCCAGCGCGTGGAAGTGCCCACTACGGGCGACATCCTGGCCATGTCGAGCGCCCTGAACCTGGCCGTGGAAAACCTGAACGAGCTGCTGGGCGAAATCAACGACTCGTCGCAGATTGTGGGCACTTCTTCGGAAGAGATGGCCGGAAAAGGCCAGGAAATGAGCCGGGTAACCGTGGACGTGGCCCTGGCCATGCAGCAGATGGCCGAAGGCGCTCAGAACCAGGCCTTGAAAACCGACCAGGCCTTCAAGCTCATCGAAGAAATTATGCAGGCCACCAAGGAAACGGCCAACAAGGCCGACGTGGTGAACAAAGCCGCTATTTTGGGTGAGCAGACGTCGCAGCTGGGCCTGAAAACGGTGGCGGAAGTGGTAAAAAACATGGAGGAAATCTCCAGCGCCGCCGTCCAGACGGCCCGCACCATCGAAGTGCTCAGCACCCGGTCGGGGGAAATCAGCAAGTCGCTGGGCGTGATTACCGACATTGCTTCGCAGACCAACCTGCTGGCCCTCAACGCCGCCATCGAAGCCGCCCGCGCCGGCGAAGCCGGCCGTGGCTTTGCCGTAGTAGCCGAGGAAATCCGGAAGCTGGCCGAAGGCTCCCGGAAATCAGCCAACGAAATCGCGACCTTGGTAGAAGACGTGCGGAAGGATACGACCTCGGCCGCTACCGCTATTTCGACCATGGAAGGCCGGGTACTGAAAGGCAAAAACGCCACGTTTGAAGCCAGCTCGGCCTTTAAAAACATCGCCACCAGCAGCGGCGAAACGCTTCGCACCTCGCGCGACATTCTCACGGCAACCGAAGTGCAGAAAACTTCCATCGGCGACGTGGTGAAGTATGTGGAAGAAGTGGTGGCCATTGCCGAGCAAACGGCTACGGGTACGCAGCAAGTGGCCGGCACCGCCAAGCAATTGTCGACGGCCATGCAGGAGCTGACCACCAGCTCGCAGCGCCTCACCGACATTGCCGACGACTTGCAGGCCGGCCTCGAAACCTTCCAGCTCAGCGCTTACGAGCCCGAGCCGGAGCCCGTGCCCCTGCGGCGCGGCCCGAGTGCCCGCGATGCCTACCGGGCGCGCGAGTCGTATGCGCCGGTTTCGCAACCGCAGAACGGGATGGCGGCCCGCCGTTCGCAAAGCCCGCCGGCAGCCCCCGAAAACGGCCGCCAGAACGGAATGGCGCGGCGGGGCGCGCGCCCCGAGGCAGCCAGACCGGCAGCCGCCCCCGCTACAAAACCGGAGCGAACCAGCCGGCCCGCCCGTGCCGAAGGGCCGACGAACGGCGTTGCTTCTCCTGTTCCGGCCCCACGGCCGGCCGTGGCCAAGGCAGCTTCGAAAGGCAAACCTGCTAAAAACGGCCGGAGCGCAGAACCGGCGCCGGTTGCCAAAGCAGCCGCGCCCAAGTCGAAAGCCAAATAATTTATCAATCCACCCGCCTAGCCTTTTATTGACTACCGCATGGCTGAGATTGAACTAGCCGCTCCTGCTCCCCGCACTGAACGGGCCAAACCGGCTGAGCTCGTGCAGCTCATCGTGTTTCGCCTGGGCGATGAGGATTACGGCATCCGCATCGAGCAAGTGAAGGAAGTGACGGTGACGCCCGAGGTGGCGCGCATGCCCAAAACCCCCCCTTTTATCAAGGGTATTGCCAATTTGCGCGGCGATATTATCGCCATTATCGACCTGGAGGAACGGTTTCGGCTGCGGCCGGCCGGCCGGCCCTTGCCCGAGCGCAGCTACACCGTGGCCGTGGAAGCGGCCGACTACACCCTGGGCCTGATGGTGCGCGAGGTGCCCCGGCCCTTCACGCTGCCGCTGAGCCAGATTGAGCCCGCGCCGGAGTTTGTGCAGGACGCCAGCACCCGCGACAAGTACCTCGAAGGCATTGCCAAGCTGCCGGAAGGCGGCATCATCATCGTGCTCGACATGCGCAAGCTGCTGACGCCAAGCGAGGTAATGCGGCTGCCGGGAAAAGGGGCATCTTCGTAGGCCCCACCCCGTACAACGCGGGACCGGACCACGTGGCCCGGCTCCTCTTTCGTTTATTCTCAAGCCACCCAAATTCCATGAACAAGCGCATCCTCATCGTCGACGACTCCTTTTATATGCGCACGATGCTCAAAAATATGCTCACCGACGCTGGCTACGAGGTGGTGGGCGAAGCTGCCAACGGTGCGCAGGCCCTGGAAATGGCGGTTTCGACCTCTCCCGACCTGATTACCCTCGACGTCATCCTGCCCGATAACACCGGCCTGGACGTGCTTAAAAACCTGCGCCAGATTCAGCCCTCGGCCAAGGTGGTGATGTGCAGCGCCGTGGGGCAAGAGGTTATCGTGAACGAGGCCATCGAGAACGGGGCGCTGGCCTACATCGTGAAGCCGTTCTCGGAAGAAAAAGTGTTGGAAATAGTGGGGGCCGCGCTGCAAAACGACGCCTCAGCAACGGCCGCGTAAGGTGTTGGGCCAACGTTCCGTGGCAATGCCAGGACCGGTCGTGAGCGACGGGCTTGGGCGGCGCGTGGCCGATTGTTGGCTAGTTAAGACCACGAAATCCGGCCAATGAAAACGCGCGACCAGGAATACCGGGAGCTGTTCATGGCCGAGGCACTGGAGTATTACGACTCCATGAGCCGGCACCTGAGCGAGCTGGAGCGTAACCCCAACGCCGGCCCAGCCCTAAATGAGCTGTTTCGGCTCATGCACAACCTGAAGGCTAACGCCCGCGCGATGGGCTTTACGGACCTGGGCGAGATTGCGCACCACCTGGAAACGCTTTTCGGCCTGATTCGGGACCAGGAACGCACGTTTAGCGGGCCGTTGATTCGGGTGGTTTTTGCCGGGGTCGATGCGTTGGGCAGCATGATTCGGGCCGTGGGCGCCAACCAGCCGCTGCCCGATGCCACCGCCTTGCTCGACAACCTCGACCGGCTGGTGCGGGGCGAAGCGCCGGTGCTGGACGAAGTGGACGCGCCGGACAGCGAAGAAGAATCCAATAAGAAAATGGAGCTGTCGGACCTGGTGTACATCCAGGTCAAAAAGCTTGACAACCTGCTGAATCTGGTGGGGGAGCTGGTAATTGACCGCGACCGGATTATGACCCTGGCCCAGGAAATCGGCAACCCGGCCCTGCTGGCTACGGCTCAGCATTTGTTCCGCATCTCCGACGACTTGCAGTACAGCGTGATGGATGCCCGCCTGGTGGGCGTGGGCGTGCTGCTGAACAAGTTTCCCCGCGTGGTGCGCGACGTGGCCACGGCCGAGAACAAAGAAGTTGAGCTGACCCTGAGCGGGCAGGATGTGCAGATTGACCGCAACATCCTGCAAATCATTACCGATGCGCTGCTGCACCTTGTGCGCAACGCCGTCAGCCACGGCCTCGAAACAACGGCTCAGCGCCAGGAAGCCGGCAAGCCGGCGGTGGGCCGGCTCACGCTCTCGGCCATGACCGAGCGCGACGATGTGCTGATTCAGGTGAGCGACGACGGCCGCGGCATCGACACCGAAGCCGTGCGCCGCAAAGCCGTGGAGCGCGGGCTGACCACGGCCCACGCCGCGCCGGGGCTGAGCGAGCAGGCGGTGTGGGCTTTTCTCTTCGAGCCCGGCTTCTCGATGGCCCAAAAAGTAACCGATATTTCGGGTCGCGGCGTGGGCCTTGACGTGGTGAAGCTGGCCTTGGATTCGCTGGGCGGCCAGCTGCGCGTTGAATCCCAACTGGGCGCGGGCACCACGTTTACGCTGGTGTTGCCGACTTCCATTGCCGTGAAAGGCGCTTTGCTCGTGGAAGTTGACGAGCGACCTTATGCCGTGCCGCTGCTGCACACCGACACCGTGCTGGCGCTGCACCCCGGCCAGATTTCGGTGGTGGGGGGCGTGCTGGTCACCCATTTCCAGGAGCAGGCCGTGCCGCTGGTGCCGCTGCGCCAGCTCTTGTACGACGAAGGCGACGAAACCCTGCCTGCCGCCACCAAAGGCGAACTGGAGGGCGTGCAACAGGTGCTGATAGTTAACTACAACAACCGCCGCCTGGGCTTGTTGGTGGACCGTTTTATCCGGCAGCAAAACATCGTTATCAAGCCCCTGAGCAAGCCCCTGGATACCATAGATTTGTTTGGAGGCGTGACCTTGCTTGGCAGTGGCCAGGTGTGTCTCGTGCTCGATGTGCCTGCCCTGACCCGCCTGTTTCTAGCCAAACGTCCTTAATTTTCTTTTCTTTCACCCCCAGTCCTCGCCGCTGCACATTCCCCTATCTTCGACGTTATGGATTTATCGATGACCGACTTAGAGCGTGATATAATCCGCGAGATTTTGAATATCGGTTTGGCGCGTGCCGCCGATTCGTTTGCCATCATTGCCCAGGAACGGGTGCTGTTGGAGGTGCCGAATATCGACCTGCTGATGAGCGACGATATTCTGCACCGGGTGCGCGACTACCAGTCCCGGCACGTGCCCATTCAGTCCGATATTCGGGGCGATTTCAACGGCACGACCCTGATGTTTTTCTCCGGGCAGCACATTCAGCGGCTGTCGCGCGTGTGCCTGCGCATGCAAACGACCGAATCGCTGGAAGTGAACGAGTTGCAGGAATCGCTGCTGCTGGAAATCAGCAATATTATTACCGGCGCGCTGGTTACGCAGCTTGCCAATATTCTCAAAGCCAACATCTACGGGGCCCCGCCCACGGCGCCTCGCGGCGACATTGCCGAAACCATGGACAGCTTGCTGCCGCAGCAGCAGTTGCAGCCGCTGATTTTCTCCGTTATCACGCAATTTTCGGACAAGGACAACATGGTGGAATTGCCGCTGATGCTGTTTTTTGACCGGGTGACTTTCGGGAAAATTCTGGAGATAATTCGCAGCTACGACTTTCTGGGCAGCCAGATGTCGGCGTAGCAATCAACCGGCTGAGCCGAACTTACCTGATTATAAGAACGTCGGGCCGGGCTGGCCGAAGCACCGCTATTGCAACAGTAATTAGTTACTCTCGCGGTAGTCCGTCTTCGGCCAGCCCGGCCCGACGTTCTTTTTTATTAAACCCTACGTTTTAATTTCCCCTGAATTCCGATGCCTAAAGCCGATGCGCTCGCCCAAAAAATAGCTTCTTTCGACCCCAACGCGCCCGGCGACGCGGCGGGTGGCCTTTTCGGCCTGCCCTTTACGCCCGAAGAAGCCCAGGTAGTCGTGGTGCCCGTGCCGTGGGAAGTGACGGTGAGCTACCGCGCCGGCACCGCCGACGGGCCGGCCGCCATTCACGAAGCGTCGCTGCAAGTCGACCTCTACGACACCGACCTGCCCAATGCCTGGAAGCTGGGCCTGGCCCTGGAAGCGCCGGACGAAACCATTGCCGCGACCAGCCGCGAGCTGCGCCCGTTGGCCGCCGAATACATTGCCTGGCTCGAAGCCGGGCAGCCCGAAGCCGACCAGAAAAGACTGAGCGGCGTGCCCGCCCAGGCCACGGCCGCCGGCGAAAAGATGCTCCAGTGGCTCAAAGCCAAAACCGGGGCCTTGCTCGACGCCGGCAAAGGCGTGGTGGTGCTGGGCGGCGACCACAGCACGCCCCTGGGCTACCTGCACGCCCTGGCCGAGCGCCACGAGTCGTTTGCCATCCTGCAATTTGACGCGCACTGCGACCTGCGTCCGGCCTACGAAGGCTTCCAGTATTCGCACGCCAGCATTATGCACAACGCGCTGGAGCTGCCGCAGGTGAAGAAATTGGTGCAGGTCGGCATCCGCGACATGTGCCAGCAGGAGGCGGAGTTTATCGAGCAATCCAACGGGCGGGTGGCGCTGTTCAGCCAGCGGTTTCTCAGCGACGAGAAATACGCCAAGAAATCGTGGAAAAAAGTCTGCGGCAAAATCATCGCCCAGCTGCCGCCCAAAGTCTACATCAGCTTCGACATCGACGGCCTCGACCCCAAGCTGTGCCCCGGCACCGGCACGCCCGTGCCCGGCGGCCTGGAGTTTGAAGAAGCCACGTACCTGCTGCGCTCCATCGTGCGGGCCGGCATCACCATCATCGGCTGCGA
>CAXTCS010000240.1:0-6910 GCA_964242365.1 uncultured Hymenobacter sp.
CGCGCCACCGCGTCATCGTCACCGACGGCTCGTTTTCGATGGACGGCACCATCGCGCAGCTCGACAAAATCTGCGACCTCGCCGACAAGTACCAGGCGCTGGTGATGGTGGACGAGTGCCACAGCAGTGGCTTTTTGGGCCGCACCGGCCGCGGCACCCACGAAATGCGCGGCGTACTGGGCCGCATCGACATCATCACCGGCACGCTGGGCAAGGCCCTGGGCGGGGCGATGGGCGGCTTCACGTCGGGCCGCAAGGAAATCATCGACTTGCTGCGCCAGCGCAGCCGGCCGTACCTGTTTTCCAACACGTTGGCGCCGGCCATCGTGGGCGCCTCGCTGCGGGTGTTGGAGCTGCTCACCGAAAGCACCGAGCTGCGCGACCGGCTCGAAGAAAACACGAAATACTTCCGCGAGCAGATGACGGCGGCCGGTTTCGACATCACGCCCGGCGAGCACCCCATCGTGCCCGTGATGCTGTACGACGCCAAATTGGCCCAGGAGTTCGCAGCCAAAATGCTCGCCGAGGGCATTTACGTGGTGGGCTTTTATTACCCCGTGGTGCCGCAGGGCAAGGCCCGCATCCGGGTGCAGCTGAGCGCCGCGCACACCCGTGCGCACCTCGACAAAGCCATCGCCGCCTTCACCAAAGTGGGCAAAGAGCTGGGCACGCTGAAGTAGCCGAAGCGGCGACGCGAATTGCTAACCTAGTAGCTTTCACGCAGGGTTTCGCAGTGTTTTGTAGAATGACACTGCGAAACCCTGCGTGAAATTTTGTGCGAAAATCCTGCTCATTATGAACCTACAAGCCCATTACGACGCCATGCGCGAGGAGGCTTTGCGCCACTTTTCGCACGGGCAGGCCGACCTCGATGCCTTAATTGATTCCGGGCACGATACCCGCCGCGGCATCACGCTGCTGGCCCGACCGCCGGCCCGCATTACCGCCATCATCGAAACCATACTGGCTGATTTTCAGCGCTCCGAGCCCACGCAGTACTACTACCCCGCTACCGATATTCACCTGACCATTCTGTCGATAATATCCTGTTACAGCGGGTTTAGGTTGGATATGATTGACCCGGCCGCTTACCAACGTGCGGTGGGCGCTATTCTTCGGTCCGTGCGCCCGTTCACCATCACCTTTTCTGGCCTGACGGCCTCGCCGGGCAGCATTATCGTGCAAGGCACGCCGCACGGCGACGGCCTGGCGCAGCTCCGGGCGCAAACCCGGGAATTCTTCCGGCAATCGGGCCTTCAGCAGTCCATCGACCAGCGGTACAGCATTCAAACGGCCCATGCCACGGTCATGCGGTTCAAAAACAAGATTTTGAACCCCAGCGCTTTGCTTGAAAATATCAGCAAGTACCAACGGTATTTTATCGGCTCCTTTGAAGTAGACACGGTAGAGCTGGTTTACAATGACTGGTACCAGCGGGCGGCGAATACCGTCCTTTTAGAAAAGTATGCGCTTGGCAGGCATTAGCGCCGTTTTTGAGCCGGCCTGAGCGGTTTACAACGGCAGTAGAGACGCATATTTGCGTCTCGTCGTTGAACGACTCGCGCCTGCCCCGTTCAACGATTTTGTTCAGCGACGAGACGCAAGTATGCGTCTCTACCGGGAGCGCAAGGGCCCGAAAACCCCTCTAATCTGGCAGGGCGAAGTTTTTACGCGGCGGCGGGGGCTTCGGCGCCCGCCGTTTTGCGGGTTTCGCTGGCCAGCAGCCACTCGTTCAGGCGGGCGCGCAGGTCGCCGACGGCCAGGTTGCGGTGCACTTCGCCGTGGCGCACGAGGCTGGTGGCGCCGGTTTCTTCGCTCACCACCAGCACCACGGCGTCGGTGATTTCGCTCAGGCCGATGGCGGCGCGGTGGCGCAGGCCGAGCGAAGCCGGCACGTTGGGGTTTTCGCTCACGGGCAGGATGCAGCGCGCGGCCTGGATGCGGCCGTTGGCAATAATCACCGCGCCGTCGTGCAAGGGGCTGGTTTTGTTGAAGATGGACAGCAGCAGCCGCTTGCTGATTTCGGCGTCGAGGCGGTCGCCGGATTCGGCAAACGGCGTGAGGTCGGACGTTTGGGTGAAGCAGATGAGCGCACCGGTGTACTTGTTGGCCAGGCTTTTGGCCGCTTCCACGAAGGGACCGACCGCCAGGGGCGCGGCTTCGGCGGGGCGGCCCCACTTCCAGCCGCGCACCCGCTCCAGGGCCGTGGCCTTGCCCACGCTCAGCAAAAAACGCCTGATTTCCTGCTGAAACAAAATGATGCTCGCCAGCACGCCCACGCTCATAAACTGCCCCAGAATCTTGGTCAGCAGCTCCATGCCCGTGGCCTTCACCACCAGGTAGAGCAGGTAGAAACAGATGAGCCCCACGGCCACGTTCAGGGCCACCGAGCCGCGCAGCAGCTTGTAGAGCTGGTAGAGCAACACCGTGACCAGCAACACGTCGGCCGCGTCAATCCAGCCAAAGTGCAGGAAATTGATGGGGAAAGGACCGGACATACTGGGGAGGTAGGGAGGTGGAAATGGTAGGGAGGTGGGGAGGCGGGAACGGCGGGGAGGGTGTTAAGCAAAGAGCAAAGAACCAGCATCAGGGTTGCGAAACACGCTGAATTTACCGCTACCGAGACGGCACGCGGCCTACGCGGCTTTTTCAATCGCGCTTTTGTGCTTGCGAATCAGGCCATTAATCAGGCCGACAACGTGGCTCAAGGTCTGTAAACAATCGTCGGTCTGCGAGCTGGTCAGGTAACTCAGCCGTTCGGCAATCAGCAGCGCGGTTTCTGTTTCAATGGCCGACCCGCGGGCGATGTACAGGAACCGCACGAATTCAGACGAAGAGAACCGGCCAGCACATTCGGCGATGTTCAGCGGCACAGAGGCAGCGGCCCGGCGAACCGGCGAGGTCAGCCCGAACACTTCGTGCTTAGCAAACGCCGCCGATAACTCGTACACCGTCGCAACAAACTCAAAGGAGATGCGCCACGCATCCAAGCGTTGGTGGGGCCTTTCCTGACGGGGCATGGGAACAATAAAAAACGGCGACATTTCCCCCGCACTCTCCCCTTCGTTGGAAAGATAGTGAAAAGCCGCTTATCAATCCCCCTTCTCCCCTTCTTCCCCACTCACCATTTCCCAAAGCCGGATGGTTTCAACGGCTTCGGCCACGTCGTGGGCCCGCAGCAGCCGGGCGCCGCCTTGCAGGGCCACCATGTGCAGGGCGGTGGTGCCGTTGAGGGCCGCGTCGGGGCCGAGGCCGAGGGGGCCGTACACCATTTTCTTGCGCGACAGGCCGGCCAGGATGGGCAAGCCCAGCGCCTGCAGTTCGGGCAGGCGGCGCAGCAGCTCGTGGCTTTGGGCCGGGGTTTTGGCGAAGCCGAAGCCGGGGTCGAGCAGCACGTCGACGGCGCCGGCCCGGCGCAGGGCCGCGAGGCCGTCGCGGAAGTAGCGCAGCAGCGCGAGCACCACGTCCTCGTCGTAATCGGTGAGCCGGGTCATGGTTTGGGGCGTGCCGCGCAGGTGCATCAGCACGTAGGGCACGCGCAGGCGGCCCACGGTGGCGAACATTTCCGGGTCGAGGGTGCCACCGCCGACGTCGTTCACCAGGTCGGCCCCAGCGGCCACGGCGGCTTCGGCCACGCCGGCCCGGAAGGTATCGACCGACAAAAACGCCGCCGGGAACTCGCGGCGCAGGGCCCGCACGGCGGGCAGCAGACGGCTGGTTTCTTCGGCCACCGGCACGTCCGCCGCGCCGGGCCGGGTGCTGTAGGCGCCCACGTCGAGCACGGCGGCCCCGGCCGCCAGCAGGGCCCCGGCGTGGGCCAGCAGGTCGGCTTCGGAGGCCACGCGGCTGCCGGCAAAAAACGAGTCGGGCGTGACGTTGAGGATGCCCATCACCCGGGGCCGCCGCAGGTCGAGCAGCCGGCCGTGGGGGCTCAGCAATGAATGGGTGAACGGGTGAATGGGCGAACGAGCGGGGAGCGGGAAGGGCAGCATGAGACGGGCAGGATGAGCTACGTCGGCTCAATATCCGGCGGGCGGGGCGAACTTGCGGCGGTGAGGGCTCGCGGCACAAAAGCAGCATTCGCGCATTCATCCATTCACCCGTTCGCTTCTTGACCACCCCCGAGCACTACGACTTGCTGCTGGCCCGCTGCCGCCAGCTGTTCCTGGCCAAAACCCACGACTACGGCACGGCCTGGCGCATCCTGCGCCTGCCGTCCGTCACGGACCAAATTTTTATCAAAGCCAACCGCATCCGCACTATTCAGGAAGTGGGCACCCAGCAGATTGCCGACGGCGTGGACGAGGAATTCGTGGCCATCGTCAATTACTGCCTCATTGCTCTGATGCAGCTGCACCTGCCCGCCGGCACGCCCCTCGACATGGGCCCCGACGCCGTGGCCGCCGCCTACGACCACGAAGCCGCCGAAAACCGCCGCCTGCTGCTGGCCAAAAACCACGACTACGGCGAAGCCTGGCGCCAGATGCGCGTGGCCAGCATCACCGACCTCATTCTCATGAAGCTGCACCGCGTGAAGCAGCTCGAAAACATCGACGGCCCGGCCCTGGTGAGCGAAAGCGTGGAAGGCAGCTACCGCGACATGCTCAACTACGCCGTGTTCGCGCTCATCCTACGCGGCGAGGAATAGCCCAGAACGGAAAACTCCCCTCCTTTTCAAGGAGGGGACATTTCAGCAAAGCTGAAATTGGGGTGGTAACGCCGTTGCACGACACCCGCACGACCCGCGACCATTTCGTTCGCCCATCGTCAGCCGCCCTGTCCTCCGGTTCAATAAGCCCCCAATACCCTCCCAAAAAGCAGGGTATTTCGGCCCCTCCGCCCACGCGGGCCGGCGGCCGGGCGCCGGCCCGCGCAGTACCTTCCGCGCCGCAAACCGACCTTCGGCCCAACTTTGCGCGTTGCCTGGCCGTTTGCCATCGGCTTACTTTGTCCTATGTCCGCACCCAGCTCCGTTCCCGCCGCCATTCCGGCCCCTCACCTGTTGCGCACCATCACCCGCGTGTGCTGGTTTTTGCTGGGCTTTCTGTTCATTTTTTCCGGCCTCATCAAGCTGAACGACCCCGTGGGCACGGCCTACAAGCTGGAAGAATACTTCGAAGTATTCGCCGTTGATTTCGGCTCTTTTTTCCTGAATTTCAAGGGCATGTCCCGCTCGCTGTCCATCGTACTCAGCTCGCTGGAAGTCATCGTGGGCGTGGCGCTGCTGCTGCGCTGGCACCTGCGCGTCATACTTTGGCTGCTGCTGGCGCTGCTGGTGTTTTTCACCTTCCTCACGTTTTACTCGGCGGCTTTCAATAAGGTAACCGATTGCGGCTGCTTCGGCGATTTCATCAAGCTCACGCCGTGGGTTTCCTTCTTCAAAGACCTGTTCCTGCTGCTGCTGTGGGCCGTGGTGTTTTTCAACCAGCGGTTTTTGCGGCGCGCCTTCGTGAAGGGCACACCCGGCGTTATGGTCATGACCTTTGCCTCGGCCATTGCCATTGGCATCGGGGTGCGCTCGCTCGGGCACATGCCCTACTTCGATTTCCTGCCCTACAAAGTCGGCAACAACATTGGCCAGCTGATGAAAGCCAGCGCCCCGCTGCGCTACAAGTACGTGATGGAGAAAAACGGCAAAACCCAGGACTTCACCGCCTACCCCGACTCGACCTGGACCTACAAAAGCATGACGGTCCTCAACCCGCAGGACGCTCCTCAAATCACCGATTTCCGGGTCTGGAACGACGACGGCGACTACACCCCCGAGCTGCTGCGCGGCAACAAGCTGGTGCTCATCGTGCAGGACGTCGACAAAGCCGACCGCGACCGCTACGACCTCATCAACAAGCTGTTTGCCGACGCCAAACAGTCGCGCCGCCACATCACGCCGCTCATCATCACGAGCAGCAGCCCGGCCGAATTCGACGTATTTCGGCACAACGCCAACTTCGCCGTGCCCTTCTACTACGCCGACGCCACCGTGCTCAAATCCATGATTCGCGCCAACCCCGGCTTCGTGCTGCTGAAAGACGGCGTGGTGAAGGGCAAGTACCATTACCACGACATCCCGACCATCGGCAAAATAGAGGAAAAGCTCCAGTAGCGGGCCATAAAGCGCGCACAGAAAAACGTCATGCCGAGCGCAGCCGAGGTATCTCGCGTGGGGTAGTAAACCAATCGTCTGTCATGCTCATCTGGCGTCCGCGAGATGCCTCGGCTGCGCTCGGCATGACGGGCTCTTGAACCGATAAAATCTCCTCCCCCAAAAAATGCTCGCCTTCATCCTCCGCCGCCTGGCCCAGGGCCTGCTCGTGCTCGTGGGCGTGGCGTGCACGGTCTTTTTGCTCTTCAACGTGCTGCCCGGCGACCCCGCCGCCCTGCTCGCCGGCCAGCGCACCGACCTGGCCACCAAAGCCGCCATCACCGCCGACCTCGGCCTCGACCAGCCCCTGCCCGCCCGCCTGGCCGGCTACCTCAACGACGTGTCGCCGCTGGGCCTGCACCCGCGCGACTCGGCCGGCCGCGCCCGCTACGGCGGCCTGGCCCTGTTGCCGCTGGGCCGCCAGGCGCTGGTCCTGAAAAAGCCGTACCTGCGCCGCTCCTTCCAAAGCAACAAAGACGTGCTGCGCATCCTGCTCGACTATTTCCCCGGCACGCTGTGGCTGGCGCTGGCGGCCATGCTCATTGCCAGCGCGGGCGGCATCGCCTTTGGGGTGGCGGCGGCGCTGCGGCCCCAGTCGGCGCTCGACCGGCTGCTGGTCACCACCTCCGTGCTCGGCATTTCGGTGCCGTCGTTCGTGGCCGCCATCGCCATTGCCGTCACCTTCGGCTTCTACTGGAGCCACTGGACCGGCCTCAGCCTCACCGGCCAGCTCTACGAAACCGACCCGTTTTCGGGCCGACGGCACTT
>CAXTCS010000241.1:0-6895 GCA_964242365.1 uncultured Hymenobacter sp.
CGGCCTTCTGCCGGTTTTTCAAAAACATGACCCAGCGCACGCTCACCGAGTTTGTCAACGAGTGCCGGGTGCAGCACGCCTGCCGGCTGCTGCGGCGGCCCGACTCCGTAACGGAAGTAGGCCATGCAAGTGGCTTTCCCAGCCTGTCGTATTTCAACCGCACCTTCCGGCGGTTGACGGGCCTGAGCCCTTCGGCTTACCGCCGCACGATGACCGAGCCGGGTAGTCCTTCCAGCGTGGCTTCGGAGTCAGGGCCCCCGTAGCGCGAAGCACTGCTTCGCGCTACGGGGGCCCTGACCCTAAAATGGGGCCAGGCAAAGAGGTAGGCACCAGGTGGGGGCTGCGACTATTGCTACTTATGCAGGCTATTGAGGGCTCTTCCTCCAAAAGGACGGATTTACACCCTAAGCCATCGGCTCGCTGGGATGACGAAGCAGGCAGGTGGCGGTGCAGCGGGTTAAAGTGGGCGGGGTTAGTGCAGGAGTGTTTTCCTAACCGATTAAGGTGGTCGTAGCGGCTGGGAGAGCGGAGTTTGAAGTGAACTTCCTCGACCAGATAGCCTTCAGCTTCACTAAAAAGACCGGGCAGAAACGACGTTCTGCCCGGCCTTTTTATTAGTTATAAACTTGCGTGATGAACTGCGCCGTGGTGGTTGGTTGCCGGCCCAGGAAAGTCGCCAAGGTGGAATCCTCGACCTCCATCATCCCTTGCGCCACCGCACTGCCCCACATGGTGAACAGGCCGATATACACCTCCGGCACCCCGGCTTGCTTCAGCGTGGCTTCAAATTCTTCGACCGGGGGCGACTGATACCGAATATCCTTGCCTAAGCTGCCGGACAGGTTCCGGGCAATGTCCTGGAAAGAAGTAGCCTCGGTGTTGGTCAGCACATACGTCTTGTTTTCATGCCCTTCCGTGGTCAGGACGTGGGCGGCGGCTTCGGCCAGCTCCGCTCGCAGCACCCAGCTGGCTTTCCCTTCCTGGGCGGGAAAGAGGATGATGCCCGTCTCGGCTACCTGGGCGCCCGCGAAGAGGGGAATCATCTCTAAGTAAATCCCATTCTGGAGGATGGTGTACGTCAGGCCACTGTCCTTGAGCGCCTGCTCGGTGTCCGCATGAGAAGTCAGGAAACCCGCGATGGCCGAGCCTTGAAAGCCCGGCTTGGTGACAAAGGACGTGTACACCAGGTGCTTCACCCGCGCCGCTTTGGCTGCGTTGATGACGTTCACGTGGTGGGCGGTGCGGTTTTCGACGGCCCCTCTATCGTTGCTGGAAACCAGCAGGAGCGTGTCTACCCCTTGGAAGGCTTGCACCAGCGAGTCCACGTCTGAGTAATCCCCGACGCGCAGCTCAATTCCCTGGTCTTGCAGCTGTTGACCTTTCGCAGCATCCCGCACCAGGGCGGCGATGTGCGGCGCCTCGACGCCTTTTTTTACTAGATGCTCGAGGACTTTCGCGCCGTATTGGCCGGTTGCGCCTGTGACTAAAATCATGTTGTCTGTTATTGAAGGGGGTTGAAAAATTGTCAAAATGACGGTGCGCGGTACCGTCCGTTTTAGCGCCGGGCCGCATGGCCGGGCGTTTTTAAGATTACTTTACTCGGCGCCTCACGAGACCCCACTGTAAGCCAGCCACGGCTTATTTCCAGAACGGCTTGGTTTTGAGCCGGGCGGCGGGCCACTGCCACTCGTGCTGAAGCAGCCGGTGCCCGGCCACACACGTCGCGGCCGGACCACCCCAGTACACCTGGGCCTGGGTTAGCTGGCGCAGGCCCTGGGCTTCGGCCGCGCTCAGATACTGGGCGGCCGAGCAGGTAGCCGCTACCTCCACGTGCAGGGGCGAGCGGCCGTCCAGGTCGGCAAAAACGTCGTCGCGGTGGCGGGCATGGATGACGCTGATAACCGGCGTTTCGGGCGGCAGCTGCCGGTGCAGCGCGTAGAAGTGCGCCAAGCAGGAAACGTCCCCCAGAAACACGTGCGCGGGGGCCGTGGGGTCGAGGAGAAACTTGCCGCCCGGCCCGGAGAAGTGCACCGGGTCGCCGGGCCGGCACCGCGCCGCCCACCGGGCCCCCGGCCCATCGGAAAAGGTGCAGACGGCCAGCTCCAGCACGTGCCGGTCCGCATCGTACCCCCACACGGAGTAGGTGCGCTTGCGCAGGCTGGCCGCCCCCGCCGCCGCCAAGCCGAAGAAGACGTTCAGCGTCTGGCCGGGCCGGTAGGCCCAGTCCAGCAGCGCCGGCCCGGCCAAGCTGATGCGGTAGGCGTGGGCAGCAATCTGCTGGGCTTGCACCACGGTGGCTTGCTGCGTTACCTGCCGGGCCAGGGAAGTGAGGATGCTCACTGAACAATAACCGGGTAAGCCGGGCTGAATCTGCGTAGGAGCATCATAGCTGCTGCTACCGGCTTTGCTGCTCTACAACGGCCCGGCTCACATAATCGACTTTTCGTAAGCATAGAGGAACACCGTCTTCGAGCGGTCGAGGAAATGCTCCTCGTCGGCCGCGACGACCGTGTTGTAGTGGTCCGAGGTGAACATGGCCGCGGCGTCGGCCAGGTTGGCAAACCAGATTTCAGCGACCCCGTCGTAGGATGCCGTCTGCAAGGCGGGCACGGTCTCGGCGATGGTGCGCAGCTGCACGTAGCGGAACACCTTGGGGCCGCCGGGCTGCGGCTTGGCCAGCATCGGCGTGTGCTTCTCCGTCCAGTAGCGGAAAAATTCTTCGTGCGTCAGGTCGGCGCGCCGCGTGAGCAGGCAGCTCACTTTCAGCTGGGGGGTGGCGTTTTGGGGTTGGTCGCTCATGGCAGTTTGTGGTTAAAAGGGTACAGGAAAGCCGAGGAAAACCCCGAAAAATTAAGTGTTGTCTGATGGGCTGGCCCAGGGGCCAGGCTGTCGATGGGGAGGGCTGGCTTGCGCTGCCGGCGGGCAATCCCGGCCATTTGGCCTTGCGGGTTGTCTGGCGTCCGCTCAGAGGTTTCCGGCGAGCCGGCCAGCTTCCGCCACGCGGTTGCAATTCCGGAGGGCGCAGGTTTTTTTCGGAATCAGCGCAAGCGCCAGCGGCCCGGACCCGGCGAATGGGCGGCGGGGTCAGGCGGGCAGCGCGGAATTTTCCATGAGTTGAAAGTGGCCTGGGTTGAAAGTTCGGTTCCGGTGAAAAGCCGCTGGCTTCGCGCGTTTGTGGGGCACCGGCCCAAAAGCCGCTTGTTTGGCAGGGGGCAGCCGGCTGCCCGGCGGCGGCTTTCGTCAAGCCGGCGGCTCTTGGTAAGCGAGGCGGGCCGCGATGGTGGGGTAAAGCCGCTTGGCATTGCCGAAGGCAATGGCGTCCAGGTCCGGCTGCGTAAATCCGGGCCAGCGTTCCAGGTCCTGAATGGCGGGCGCGAACGAGCTTTCTGGCATGTAGGGAATATCCAGGCCCATCAACAGCCGGGAGGGGGGCACCAGCTCGGCGAGGGCCCCGAGCTGCGCCGCCGAGGTAGCGGCCGTCAGGTCGTAGTAGAAGGAGGCGAAGCCGGCTTTTACTGCTTCCGAGCTTAGCGTCTGGCGGCCTGACCCCGCCCCAAAGCTGCTTTCCAGCGTCTGCAGGCGGGTCACCAGGTAGGGAATGGTGCCCCCGGCGTGCGTCGAAATCATCTTCATGTCCGGGAAGCGCGCCTTGGCCCCGCTGAATACCAGGTTGGCGAGCATCCGGGTGGTGTCGAACATGAATTCCAGCAGCGACGGGTTCAGTCCCAAATCCACGGGGCCGGCGGCCTGCGCCATCGTGGGGTGAATGAACAGCGTCACGGCGCGGCGATTCATTTCCGCAAACCAGGGGTCGAACCGGGCATCGCCCAGGTACACGTCGTGGAGGCTCGTGGAAGTAGCCACGCCGTCCATCCCGAGCGTATCGAGCGCGTATTCCAGCTCTTGCAGGCAGCCATCCATCGTCAGGCCCGGCAGGGTAGCCATTGCCCCAAACCGGGTCGGGTGCTGTTGGACAATTCCGGCCAGGGCCTCGTTCAGGCGGCGCGCGATGTCACTGGCTTCCTGGCCGGTGGCGTGGTTGGCGGCATCCGGCACCGACAGCACCAGCATCGACACGCCGTGCTGGTCCATCAGGTTGAGCGCCTTGTCCGGCGACCACGTCAGCGGCGCTGGAATCTGGACGCCGATGGGCAACTGCGCGTGCGAATGCACATCGATGATGCCGGCGAGCCGGCGGGCGGGTTCCGGTTGTCCGACTTGAATGGTCATGCTGGCAGGCCCTAAAAGGGTGGTTTACTAGCCGCGCCTAACCTGTGCGTGGCCAGGCAAAACGGCCCATTAAGCCCGAAAACGACCCTTTTCGGGTGCCAACGAGCTTGTAGCGAGTAGGCATGAGCGGTGCCCGGAACAGGTTTCCCCTATAGAAGCTGGTACGGTCCGCCTGACTAAAAGGTTTTCCCCTATTTTATTGAAGCTCAACAGTTCCCAGCAGGTGCGGGCGCTACTTGGCCAGCGTCAGCAAACCCGGCACGTCCAGCGGATGGGTATAGATGGTGAGCTTGCCGGCCGCATCGACCGGCCACTGCTCGCGCGGCCGGTCCCAGTACAACTCCAGGCCGTTGCCGTCGGGGTCGTTGAGGTATAAGGCCTCGCTCACGCCGTGGTCGGAGGCCCCGCTGAGCGGGTAGCCGGCCTCGCGCAGGCGGCGCAGCACCCGGGCCAGCCCCGCCCGCTCCTGATACAGAATGGCGGCGTGAAACAGGCCCGCGACCCCTTCGTGCTCGGCCGGGCGTCCGCCGCGGCTGTTCCAGGTGTTGAGCCCGATGTGGTGGTGGTAGCCATCGGCCGACAGGAACGCGGCCTGCCCGGCGTGTACCATCACCTCAAAGCCCAGCAGGCCCTGGTAAAAGGCTACGGCCCGGTCGAGGTCGGTGACTTGCAAATGAACGTGGCCGATGCGCGTGCCCGCAGGCACGGTATAGGGAAGGGAATCAATCTGGGTACTCATGGTGGCGCGGCAAAAAGAGCGAAAGAAAATAAGGTTCGGGACCCTGCGGCAATGGCTTACACGGCTACGCTGTCGATGCCTTTTTGCAGCGCGGTGGGCTGAAAATCGGGCAGCTTCACGCCCTCGGCGCGGGCCACGGTCACGTCGGTCATGCCCAGGAAACCGAGCATATGGCGCAGGTAGGGCGCGGCAAAGTCGCTGGCTTGCCCTGGCCCTTCGGAGTAAACGCCGCCGCTGGCGATGGCCACGTACACTTTCTTGCCCGTAATCAGCCCCTCGGGGCCGGTAGGGGTGTAGCGAAACGTGATGTTGGCCCGGGTAAGGTGGTCGAGCCACGACTTGAGCGAGGAGGCAATGGTGAAGTTGTAGAACGGGGAGCCAATGACGAGCACGTCGGCCGCCATCACTTCGGCAATGGCCTCGTCGGAGTGGCGCACGGCTTGCTGCTGCTTCGGTGAGCGGCCTTCGGCCGGCGTGAAGTAGGCTTGCAGGTGCGCTTCCTCCAGGTGAGGAAACGGGTGCTGGGCCAGGTCGCGCACGACGACTGTGCTGCCGGGGTGCGCGGCCCGCAGCTTGTCGATGATGCCCTGGCTAAGGCGCGTGCTGTAGGAGTTCGTGCCCTGGGCGCTGGCAATGATTTGCAGAATCTGCATGGGGAAAGGGGGGTAAGGAAGTGCTGAAAAATGGGCCTCGCGCGCTGGACGCGCCAACCATTTACCACTGCCCGCCAACCAAGCGGTTGGGCAGGCTGTTTGGTGTGCTGATTACCTCAAGCAATCAGCTGGCCGTTTGGTTCGTGCCGTTACCCAGGTACAGATTACCGGCCGGTAGCCTGGTTACCAAGCGGTAATCACCTATTTTGCCTTCTTACCCTTCTCCCCATGACCAATTCCCAAACCGTGCAATGCGACCAAACCATGCAAGCCCTGCGCCACGCATCGCTGGTGCTCAACAGCAAATGGAAGCTGCCGCTCCTCGTGGCCCTGCTCACCGGCACCCGGCACTTTCGCGGGCTCGAGCGTAGTGTGGCCGGGATTTCGACGAAGGTGCTCGCCAAAGAACTCAAGGACCTGGAAGCCCAGCACCTCATCGTCCGCACCGTGTACCCCGGCCCTCCCGTGGTGGTCGACTACCAGGCCCTGCCGTACGCGCAGTCGCTCAACCCGGTCATTGAGGTGCTGAAAGCGTGGGGAATGCAGCACGAGCAGCACGTGGAGGCGCTCCGGGCAGCGCCGGTGGCGTAGCCAATAGCTGAACTGACAAGCTAAATTGGCCTACAGCCCGCAACGGTAACCCCACCCCCTAGTCCCCTCCCCGGTGGGAGGGGGAACTAGTTTTTAGGTCTGGTTTCTAACTTTTTAGAGCTGGAAACTAGTCCTCCCTCCCCACCGGGGAGGGGGCTAGGGGGTGGGGTTACCGTAGGGCGAAGCGTGTACTAATGAAGCGTGTACTAATTTAGCTTGTCAGTTCAAATAGCGTTTAGGAGGGTTGCCGCCTCCAGGGCTGCGCGGAAGAGTAGCGGAAGTATTCGCTCCCCTCAGCGAACCGATGGTTTGGCGTGTAAATCCGCTCTTTCGCAACAAGAACCCTTATTAAAGGAAATTGCTTAGCACAACGGGTTGCCTCGACTGGCTAGCTGCTTAGAAAAGGGGCAACCCGTTAGCGGTTGCGTGCGTGTAGCAGGTTTGATTTAGACAATCACCCTATTGCCATGCCCGTGCCGGATACTTCCCTTGATACGTTCTACACGGCCCTGGCGGCGCAGGCCGGCACGACCCCCGCCGCCTTGCGCCCCGCCGACGAGCAGCTCGCCCTCGGCCACTTCAACCTGTTCGACGTGGCCGACGTGCTGCGCTACCCGCCCCCTTCGGCGCCGGCGCCCCCGGTGACGTTCGACCGCCGCAGCTACTACAAGATTAGCCTGAT